>CACGJB010000001.1 GCA_902573295.1 uncultured Pelagibacteraceae bacterium
ATATTTGATAAGAAAAAATTAAATAATGATATTAGCTATTATCTCCACAGACCTACTGCGACTGATAAAACTATGGCCCCAGAAGGAAATGATTGTTTTTATGTTTTAGTGCCTGTTCCTAACAATCAGTCAAAAATAAATTGGGAAACTGAAGGTGAAAAAATGAAAAATCTTGTAATTGAAAAAATGGAAAAAGACTTAATGCCAGATCTTAGGAATAATATAGTTGAAGATTTTTATCTAACACCTGATTACTTTGAAAAGGAATTAAATACAAAATATGGATCAGGGTTTTCAATTCAACCTAAATTTACACAATCCGCATACTTTAGATTTCATAATAAATCAGAAATATACGATGGTTTGTACTTTGTTGGTGCGGGCACACATCCTGGGGCCGGTGTTCCAGGTGTTCTCTCCTCAGCGAAGGTTTTAGATAAATTATTTTAATGTTAACGAAGAATTATTTAGCTACTTACGCAAAATCTTTCAATTGGGCAGGTTTTTTTTTACCAAAACAAACATATAAAAAATGCTCAGCTCTTTATGATTTTTGTAGGGAAGCAGATAATATTGCTGATGATGAAAACAAGATTGAAAGAAAAAAGGATAATTTTATTAAATTTAGAAATAATTTTCTAAATAAAAATTATGATGATCCAGTTATTAAAAACATGTGGCATCTTATTAATGAATTTAATATTTCCACTAAAATAGTTGACGATTTATTTGAGGGTATTAACTCTGATATTGAAGAAAATGTTCAACTTAATTCAAAAAAAGAATTATTAGTATATTCTTACAGGGTAGCTGGAACAGTTGGATTGATGATGGCTAAAATATTAACTGTTCATAAAAAACAATCTTTAAAATCAGCTATTGATCTTGGGATTGCAATGCAATTAACAAATATTTCTAGAGATGTAATGGAAGATAAAAGAAATAATAGATTTTATATAAAGGAAAGTTTTGAGGATATTGAAGCTACAATCAAACTTTCAGAAAAATTTTATGAAAACTCATTTTATTCAATAAAAGAAATACCACTTAGCTTCAGATTTTCTATTTTAGTTGCAAGAAGAGTTTACAGAAAAATAGGATATAAAATTTTAAATAAAAAAAACTTAGAAAATTATAAAAATTCAGGGAAAATTTACGTTTCAAATATTGAGAAAATAATTGAAACTTTATTATCGATTTTTGACTTAATTAAATTGTCACTTATAAGCAAAAACGATGATAATATTGAACATGATCATGATTTAATTTACGAAGAAATAAATTTAAATGAAAGAATTTGATTACATAATTATAGGTGGAGGCTGCGCAGGTCTTTCATTAGCATATGAGTTAGAAATTCATGATAAATTAAAAAATAAAACTTTAGCAATCATTGAACCAAGAGAAGAGTATAAAAGAGATAAGACTTGGTCTTTTTGGAAGGTTTTTTCACATAACTTTGATGACTGCGTTAAAAAAAATTGGATTAATTTCACAATAAATACACCAAATGAAACAAAACATTTAGATTGCCAGTCTACTCCATACCAGACAATTGATAGTGGTAGATTTTATGAAAAAATACTTTCAAAACTTAAATTAAATAAAAATATTCAGTTTTTTAAAAATATTGATGAAGTAGATAAATCGGATTCTATTGTTTTTAATAGTGTGCCTAATTTTGATAACAATCAAGGTAAGTTATGGCAACATTTTTATGGAGTAGAAATAGAGACTGATAAAGACTTTTTTGATGATGAAATTTTCAATTTAATGGATTTTGCTTGTGATCAGAGAAACAGAGTTCATTTTTTTTACACTCTTCCATTTACAAAAAGAAATGCGCTAGTAGAGACAACATGGATATCAGAGCTAAATAATGAAAATCTTGAGGATTATGAAGATCAAATTGATAATTACTTGGGCAATGATCTTAACATAAGAAGTTGCAAAATTAATTTTAGAGAAAAAGGTGCCATCCCACTTTTTAGACAAAAAAAGGCGGGCAATTCAAAAGAAATATTTATTGGTTCTGCGGGGGGTATGACAAGATTAAGTACTGGGTACACTTTCTTAAATATTCAAGAACAAAGTAGATATATTAGAGAAAACATCGAAAATATTAGAAAAGTAAAACCATATAAAATCCGTAAAAAGTATGATTTTTTAGACAAAATTCTTTTAAGAGTTTTGAAAAATAATTCCTCAGAAATGGGAAATATATTTCTGAAAGTATTTAATACCGAACCGAAAACTGCAATAAAGTTTTTATCAAATAAAAGTGGTCTTTCTGAAGACTTAAAAGTTATACTTAAAATGCCTAAATGGAAATTTGTAAAAGAAATAATTTAATATGAACAACAAGATTAAAAAAATAAATTTAAATCATTCATTTATTTTTTTCTTTGTTGTAAATATTTTTTGTATTTTGCTATTTAAGTTTAATAATTTAAATATTTCATCGATTTTATGTTTACTTTTAATTTTAATTGTGGGCGTGTCTCATGGTTCGTTAGATCATATTAAAGGAAAAAAACTACTAAGATTATTCAATATAAAATCAACTTATATTTTCTATACTATATATATTTTAATTTCAGCAACAGTCATAGTAACTTGGATAATATTACCATCTATGACTTTAATTCTTTTTTTGATAATAGCCTCATACCACTTTGGTAAAGAAGATACACAATTTTTGATTAATGTTAGTTCATATTTCACTCAAATACTTTATTTTTTTAAAGGATTATTAATTATACTTGCTCCTTTGTATTTTCATTTTCAGGAATCAATAGCGATTTTTAAATTATTATTAATCGATAATGAGGTATTTTATTCAAGTTTAAATTTTATTGAGTCAAATAATGTAATTCAAATAGGAATAATCTGCAGCACGCTTTCTAGTATTTTTCTTTTCTTAATGAATTTTGAAATTAAAAAATTTGTAGTTTTTTTAGATTATTTTTCAATTTTAATATTAAATTACTATTTATCTCCACTAATGGCTTTTACTGTTTATTTCTGTTTTTTACACTCAATTAGACACTCAATTTCACTAGCTATTGATCTTGATCCGAATAGTTTAATTAATGGATTTAGATTGTTTATTAAAAAAGCTTTACCTTTAACAATTTTGACAGCTGTATTTTCTTTTATTGCACTATATCTTCTTAGTTATTCTAACAATTTAGATAGTGCAATTTTAAAAATAATATTTATAGGTTTGGCGTCTTTAACCTTTCCACATATATTGCTGGAATATTTTTTAGAAAAAAAATGAAAAATAAAGAATTGAAAATATTATTGTCTGCGCCTCGTGGATTTTGTGCTGGGGTAGAAAGAGCGATTGAAATAGTAGAAAAATCTATACAAAAATTTGGAGCTCCAGTTTATGTACGGCATGAAATAGTACATAACAAGTATGTCGTAGATGATTTAAAAAATAAAGGGGCAATATTTGTTGAAGAGTTGGAGGAGATAAAGGATAAATCAAGACCAGTAATTTTTTCAGCGCATGGTGTTCCAAAAAAAATACCTGAAGATGCACAAAATTATAAAATGACATATGTTGATGCTACATGTCCACTTGTTTCTAAAGTTCATAGAGAAGCAGAAAATCTTAATAAAGCTGGTTACCATATAATTTTAATTGGTCATGAAAATCATCCTGAAGTAATTGGAACTATGGGTCAATTAAATGAAGGCTCTATAGATCTAATCCAAAATGAGAAAGATGCTTTAAAATACCAAAATAAACTGGACAAAAAATTAGCATATATTACTCAGACTACTTTGTCAGTTGAAGACACAAAAGAGATAATCAAAATTTTAAAAACTAATTTTCCTAATATAAGAGAACCAATGAAAGAAGATATTTGTTATGCGACTACTAACCGTCAAATGGCAGTAAAAAGTATTGCAAAGAATTGTGATATGTTTTTTGTTATTGGAAGCAGAAACTCTTCAAATTCTGTAAGGCTAGTTGAAGTGGCAAAAAAATCGGGCTGTGAAAATTCGCAACTTATTCACTCTGAAAGCACAATACCATATGATCAAATAGAAAATTGCGATACCATAGGTATATCATCAGGAGCATCTGCCCCAGAAATATTAGTTGAAAATTTTATTAATGATTTAAAAAATAAATTTTCTATAAGTATCGATGAAGTTGAAATAATTAAAGAAGATGTGATATTTAAAGTTCCTAAAAAATTAAATTAAAAATGGCTGTTTATACAAAAATAAATCAAAAAGAAATTAAAATTATTAATAAAAATTTTAATATTGATAAAATAATAAGTTTTAAAGGTATCAAGCAAGGAATTGAAAACACAAACTATCTTATTAAATCAAAAAAGAAAAAATTTATTTTAACTATTTTTGAAAAAAGAGTTTTACAAAAAGAAATACCTTTTTTCATGAAATTAATGGATAATTTAAATAGTTCAAAAATAAATTGTCCTAAGCCACTAAAAACTAGAAATAATAAATATCTTATTAAATTAAAAAATAAAACTGCATGTATTGTGTCATTCTTAGAGGGTAAAGATAAAAAAATACTAAATATAAATGATTGTTATGCAATTGGTAAAACAATTGCTCAAATGCATATGGTAACAAATAAAATGAAGATTAATAGAAAAAATTCGATGGGTATTAGGAATTTAGAACCTTTGTTGGAAAGCATTAAATTTAAGTCAAAAAAGTTTTCAAATTTAAAAATATTTTTAAAAAACAACCTAAAAGATATTACTAAAAATTGGCCCAAACAATTACCCAAAGGTATTATCCATGGTGACTTATTTATAGATAATATTTTCTTTAAAAGAAATAAACTTTCAGGAATTATTGATTTCTACTTTGCTGCTAATGATTATTTTATGTATGAAATTGCTATATGTATTAATGCTTTATGTTTTGACTATAAAAAGAGAAAATTCCAAATAAATAACAAAAAAATTAAAAATTTAATCAAAGGATATGAAAGTATTAAAAAAATTTCAACGAAAGAAAAAAAATCTATAAATATTTTATGTAGAGGGGCAGCATTAAGATATTTGTTAACAAGATTGTATGACTACTCAAATACACCAAAGACAGCATTGATTAAAATTAAAGATCCTAATGAATATTATCAAAAATTACTTTCTCACAATAATTTAAGTTCATTTAAAAATTATTTAAATTAATGATTACAATTTATACAGATGGATCTTGTTTAACAAATCCAGGTAATGGTGGATGGGCTGCAATCATAAAAGATGAAAAAGAAATAAGAAAAATTAGTGGTAGTGAAAAAAACACTACGAATAATAGAATGGAGCTACTGGCTCCGATTAATGCACTGAAGAATATGAAGCCTGGTGTTGAAATAAAAATATATACTGACTCTCAATATGTTAAAAATGGAATTACTGAATGGATTAATACTTGGTTAACTAATAATTGGAAAACATCTAAAAAAGAAGACGTTAAAAATAAAGATTTGTGGATTGAATTATACAATTTAAATAAATCACTTAATGTTCAATGGAATTGGGTAAAGGCTCATGATGGAAATCCTATGAATGAAGAAGTGGACTTATTAGCTAAAAAAGCTGCAAATTTAGACTAAATTTAAAAAATTTTCTGCCGCCGAAATTTCGCAAGATCCAGTATCTTTTTCCTCTTGTAACTTAATAACCCTCATATCCTCAACATACATGGTGTATCTATTTGATCTTATACCTAATCCTCTTCCACTTTTATCAACATCAGCACCAATATCTTTAGTAAAGTTTAAAAAAGGGTCTCCCATCATAACAATTTTATCACCTACGTTATTTTCTTTTCCCCAAGCATTCATAACAAAAGGATCATTTACAGAAATGCAAATAATTTGATCAATACCTTTTTCTTTGTATTTATCATGCAACTTAACATACCCGGGTAAATGTTTAGCAGAACATACCGAGGTATAAGCGCCTGGTAACCCAAATAAAACTACTTTTTTGTCTTTGAAAAAATCTTCAATTTTTTTTTTAGTAGGCTCACCATTTTCTAAAACAAATACTTCTGAATTTGGCAGTAAATCGTTTTCGTTTATTTTCATTATACCCTGTCTTTAATATGTTGTTTTACTTTTTCAATATCATTTTCAATAATATCATAATTTTCCTTTTGATCTAAAATAAAAATTAATTCATTTGGCAACTTTGCTTTTACATTAATTGCACTTTGAATTGCGCCTGGGAACTTGCAGGGGTGCGCAGTTGCTAGTACGATATTATTTCCTTTTAAATTATGTTTATCAAACGCTCCATATCCAATAGCAGTGTGTGGGTCTAAGACTACGGAAAATTTTTCATATACATTTTTAATTACCTCTAAAGTCTCATCCTCACTCATTCTAGCTGATAAAAAATTTTCGCTAATTTTCTTTAATTTATCCTTATTTATTAAATACTTTCCTTTGTCTTTGATATTTTTCATATCTAATGAAGTCTGTTGATCGTCTCCATTGTTAAGATCAAATATAAGTCTCTCAAAATTACTTGCTATTTGAATATCCATACTTGGAGAGATAGTTTCTGAAACCTTTTCTGCTTCATAACCACCTTTTGATATTGCTCTATGTAAAATATCATTTTGATTAGTTGCAACAATCAATTTATCTATAGGTAGGCCCATTTTTTTGGCTAAATATCCTGCATACACATCTCCAAAATTTCCTGTTGGTACTGAAAAATTTGTTGGTTCACTTACATCTTCAACTGATGAATAACTGTAAAAATAATAAACACTTTGAGCAATAATCCTCGCCCAATTAATAGAGTTTACACCTGACATTTTAATGTCATTTGAAAATTTTTTATCTGCAAACATGGATTTAACTAAGTTTTGACAATCATCAAAATTTCCCTTTATAGCTATGTTAAAAACGTTTTCTTCTTTAACTGTTGTCATTAATTTTCTTTGAACTGGTGAAACACGATTATCTGGATGAAGTACAAAAATATTAACATTTTTTTTACCTTTAATTGCATCAATTGCTGCGGCACCAGTATCTCCAGATGTAGCAACAACAATATTAATCTTTTGATTTTCATTATTTAGGTAATACTCGTAAAAGTTACCTAAAAGTTGCATGGCAACATCTTTAAAAGCTAAAGTTGGTCCATGAAACAGCTCTAATACAGTTCTATCTTCAAGCTTTATGGAATCTACAACATTATCTCGTCTAAATGCAGAGTAAGAATTATCAATAATTTTACTTAATTCAGCTTGTGACATGAAATCACCAATAAATGGATAAACGATTTTTTTAGCCAACTCTGAGTAACTTAGTTTTTTAAAATCTTTAATTTCATTTTCAGTATATTTCATCAAGGTTTCTGGAATAAATAAGCCTCCATCATCAGCAAGACCTTTGATAAAAACGTCTTTAAATTCGAAGGTTTTTGATGTGTCTCTTGTGCTTACGTATTTCATTTAATAATTTTTTTTCCTAAAATATAAATATATTAAAAGAATTGAAATCGCCATAGAAAACCAAGTAATCGCATACTTCTTGTGATTATTTGAAATTTTAGCAGTGATCACTTTTGGTTTTGGGATTTTATAATCCCCATTTAAATAAATGACATACTCTGAAAAATTTCTTCCAGTAAATTTGAAAATATCTTCTCTATTCAAAGTAAACCAATAATTTTTTTCAACATCGTTTTCTGGCTTGAATGTACTTGCTTTACTTTGCAGCATAAGAGTGCCAACTATTTGATTTTGATCAACTAAATTTATTTCAGGTAAATATTTTTTTTCAAAAGATATCCATCCCCTATTCAATAAGTAATTGACGTCACCAATTTTAATTGGATTAATTACTTCAAATCCAGGTGTGCCTGTATCATTTAAATTATATAAGTACATTTGTTTATCAAAATCAATATCTCCACTTGTCTTTATTCTTAGATAATTTTTTTTTTCAATATTAGATAATTCTACAGGATCGTTTTTTAAAGAATTTTCAATTTGCTCAATTAAATCTAATTTCCAATTTAATCTATAGATCTGCCAAAACCCAAGGGAAAGCAGAGTTAAAATAATAAAATAAACAAAAACTGAAAATAGTAATTTATTCTTCAAGGATAAATATTAACTTCCCCAAATATAAATTGCAGCAAATAAGAATAGCCACACGACGTCAACGAAATGCCAGTACCAAGCAGCAGCTTCAAATCCAAAATGATGATCTTTAGTAAAATGACCAAGTCTTCCTCTCCACAAACATACAGCCAAAAATATTGTTCCAACAATCACATGGAAGCCGTGGAAGCCAGTTGCCATATAAAATACAGCTCCATAAATATGGCCTGAGTAAGTAAAAGTAGCGTGATGATATTCGTATGCTTGCAATAATGTAAAAAAGAAACCAAGAATAACAGTTAGTGTTAAACCTTGTATAAACCCTTTTCTATCATCTTCTAATAAAGCGTGATGAGCCCAAGTAACAGTTGTTCCTGATAATAGTAAAACTAATGTGTTTATTAAAGGAATATCCCAAGGATCAAATGTTTCAATATCTTTTGGTGGCCATACATTTCCAACAAATTCATTTGGAAACAAGCTTATATCAAAGTAAGCCCAGAACCATGCAACAAAAAACATTACCTCTGAAGCAATAAATAAAGTCATTCCATATCTATGATGAATTTGAACAACAGGAGTATGATGACCTTGATGTTCAGCTTCGATTACTACATCTCTAAACCACATATATGCACCATAAATTAATAAAGCTAAGCCAAGATACATTCCCCACGAAATACCGTTATGCATATAAAAAATCGCACCTATTGCTAAAACTAAGCATGCAAAAGATGTATAGATTGGCCAAGGGCTGGGATCAACTAAGTGGTAATCGTGTTTTTTTTCTGCTGACATTTTTCGTGATTATGATTGTTTATAGTAATCTGTCGAGAAAAAAGTATACGACATGGTTACATCTTGTAGATTTTTTGTTGTTGGATCGTTTACAAGTTCAGGGTCTAAATAAAAAGTCATCACATATGTAGCCTTCTCACCAGCCTTCAACTCTTGTTTTTCGAAGCAAAAACATCCTAATTTACTATAATATTTACCAAAACTAGCAGGTGAAACATTAAAGCTAGCTACTCCAAAAGTAGTGTCATCGCCGTAGTTTTCTACCTCAAACTCTATTCTATTAACCTGACCAACTTTAACATCAATTACATTTGATTTTGCCTTAAAATCCCATTCTAGATTATTTACATTTGTATCAAATCTTACACTTACTACTTTATCTAATACTATATCAGGTGCTTCCTTCGAAACCTGTGTAGTTCCACCAAATCCGGTTACTCTACAAAATAAATCATATAAAGGTACTGCAGCAAATGACAAGCCTAACATCAGAACAAAAATTCCTGCTAACAATATTGGGGTTAATGTTTTGCCTTTCATCATATCTGCCTATCAAATACTCCAACGTTATAAAGAGTAAAGACAAATAAAAAAACCATAAAAGCTAAAATTGCTATTGCAGTTATTATATTTTTTTTCTTTGTCTTTTTATCAGGTGTTATCATAAAATTTTATCTATTAAAAACAGAACAAATATTAAGAATAAATATAAAATTGAATATCCAAATATTGTTTTTGCTTTTTTTGCATCAAATTTATTTTTCTTAAACTTGTAAAGTTCGAAACATAAATAATTATAGTAAATTGTCAAAATCAAAGATGGTATTAAAAACGCTAAACCTACGAAACCGATGGTATATGGAAAAATTACGACTGGTAGCATTGTAAGTGAATAAATGAATATGTTTAATTTTGTACTCTCCACACCGTTGGTAAGTGGTAGCATTGGTATTTTTGCTTTCTTATAGTCGTCAGATTTGTACAAACTTAATGCCCAGAAATGAGAGGGAGTCCAAAAAAATATAATTAAAAAGAAAGTAAGCGGCTCTAATGAAAGAGAGTTAGTGGCTATAGTCCAGCCAATGACAGGTGGTAATGCTCCTGCGGCACCGCCAATAACTATGTTTTGAGGAGTTTTTCTCTTAAGCCAAATTGTATAAACAAATACATAAAACAAAATAGTAAATAGTAACAAGGCAGCTGATATTCTGTTTGAGTAAAAATCTAGCGCAATTACAGAAAATATTGATAGGAAAATTCCAAAAACTAGAGCTTGGTTTTTGTTTACTTTGCCTGTCGGAATCGGTCTAAGGCAAGTTCTTGTCATTAATGCATCAAGATCAGACTCATACCACATGTTTAAAGCGCCAGCAGCGCCTGCTCCAATTGAAACTAAAATAATTCCAATGATTGCATCCTTTGTTGGGATAATGTTCGGTGCCATTAATAAACCAACCGCACATGTAAAGATAACCAAAGACATTACTCTTGGTTTCATTAATTTAAATAATTCAGATAAATTAAAGGCGTCTTCTTGAGATAAGTTTCTATTTTTTAATTTAGACTTAATCATTAATTTAAAGTTAAAAAATCTTATTTGCTATATTTAGCTAGTAGACTTTTCAACACCCTCTTCATCTTCAAACTTTGGTAATTCCTCAAAAGTATGAAAATTAGGTGGAGATGGTACTGTCCATTCCAAAGTTGTAGCGCCTTCTCCCCATGGGTTTTGTGCTGCAGCCTTTTTCTTATAAAACGCATAAGCTAGGTTTATAAAAAATACTACTAATCCGATTACAGAAATATAAGAACCAATTGAAGAAATGTAATTCCATCCAGCAAAAGCGTCTGGATAATCAGCATATCTTCTTGGCATTCCTGCAAGACCTAAAAAATGTTGTGGGAAGAAAACCAAGTTTACTCCAATAAACGTTAACCAGAAGTGTAGTTGACCCATCCACTCTGAGTATTCGTAACCAGACATTTTTCCAAACCAGTAGTAAAACCCTGCAAAGATTGCAAATACAGCTCCTAAAGATAGAACGTAATGAAAGTGCGCAACAACGTAGTAAGTATCATGCATTGCAGTATCCACTCCAGCATTTGCTAGAACTACACCCGTAACTCCACCAACAGTAAATAAAAATATAAATCCTAAAGCCCAAACCATTGGAGTTTTAAATGAAATAGAGCCACCCCACATAGTTGCTATCCATGAAAATATTTTTATACCGGTTGGAACTGCAATGATCATCGTTGCAGCCAGAAAGTAAGCTTTTGTATCTGTACTTAAACCAACTGTATACATGTGGTGAGCCCATACAACAAAACCAACTATTCCAATTGCAACCATTGCATAAGCCATTCCTAAGTATCCAAAAACTGGTTTTCTAGAAAATGTTGAAACAATATGACTGATCATTCCAAAACCTGGTAAAATCAAAATATAAACTTCTGGGTGACCAAAGAACCAAAATAAATGTTGGAATAAAACTGGGTCTCCTCCGGTTTGTGCATCAAAGAAAGCTGTTCCAAAGTTCCTATCTGTAAGTAGCATTGTAATTGCTCCTGCTAAAACTGGCAATGATAACAATAATAAAAAGGCAGTTACTAGTATTGACCATGCAAATAAAGGCATTTTGTGCAGTGTCATACCAGGGGTTCTCATATTTAAAATTGTAGTAATAAAGTTTACCGCACCTAAAATTGAAGAAGCTCCAGCTAAGTGTAGACTTAAAATTGCAAAATCCATAGCTGGACCAGGTTGTCCTGCAGTAGATGATAAGGGAGGATAAATAGTCCATCCACCTCCAACACCTGTTTGACCTGGAGGGCCATCCATAAAAATTGACATTATTAATAAAATGAATGATGTAGGTAGTAACCAAAATGAAATGTTATTCATTCTAGGAAAAGCCATATCTGGTGCACCAATCATAATTGGAACAAACCAATTACCAAATCCACCAATCATTGCTGGCATTACCATAAAGAAGATCATGATTAAACCATGACCTGTAACTAAGACATTATATAAATGATAGTTACCTCCTAAAATTCCATCACCAGGATGCATCAATTCCATTCTCATTAAAACTGAGAATGCTGTACCAATAACACCTGCGATAATTGCAAATATAAGATACATTGTTCCAATGTCTTTATGGTTAGTTGAATAAGCCCAACGCTTCCAACCAGTTGGTGTATGATGATCGTCGTGTGATGCAGTTTGTGTATACATGTTATTTACTCGCTAGTTTTTTAAATTGATCTTCTTCGATAATTTCTTTTGCAAATTTTATTTTAGCACCTGTTAGCCACTCTGCGTAATCTTCTTCAGAAACAACTCTTACAGTAATTGGCATAAAAGCATGTTTAATTCCACAAAGCTCAGAACATTGCCCGTAGTATGTTCCAACTTTTTCAGCTTTAAACCACGTTTCATTTATTCTTCCTGGTACTGCATCTCTTTTTACACCAAAAGATGGTAATGCCCACGCATGAAGAACATCATTTGCTGTAATTAAAACTTTTATTACTTTATTTACTGGCACAACAACTTCATTATCCACTGCTAACAATCTTGGTTGGTTTGCTTTAAGATCTTTGTCTTCAATCATATAAGAGTCAAAGATAATATTCTCATCAGGATATTCATAACCCCAATACCATTGATAACCTATTGCCTTAACAGTTACATCTGCTTTTGGAATTGTATCTTGCGAGTATAAAATTTTAAAAGATGGAACAGCCATCACTATTAAAATTAAGCAAGGGATCAAAGTCCATAATACTTCAACTGCAACATTATGAGTTCTCTTAGATGGGACTGGGTTTGCAGATGCTCGAAATCTAATGCAAGCATATACCATCAAAAATAATACGAAAACGCTAATTGCAATTATAATTGGTAACAACAGCTTGTCGTGAAAATTCACGATATCTCTCATTGTTGAAGATGCTGCCTCTTGAAAGCCTAGTTGCCAATCTTTTGGTTGATTAGCAAAAGCATTAGGTGCAACGAAATAAGATAGAAATATATATAAAATTTTTTTCATTTTTTTACCCTATATAGAGCGTCTTTTAAAAAAATACACTTTTACTTTTAGCGACAAAATATCAATTAATGGCGTAATTTATGATCGATAGAGCAGAAATAACAGCCGTTTCAGATCTCAATATGTTTTCATTGATTTTAATAGGCTGAACACCATTAAATTTAAGAATCTCTTCCCTCTCCTCCTCAGAAAAATCTCCTTCAGGCCCTATGATTACGCAAGTGGGTTTAGTTGTTAACTTTGTAAGATCAATTTTTGTATTAGCAGTATTGAGATCAGTAAATATTAAATCCATATCATTGCTTAGAAAATTTTTTAATTTCTGAGTCTCCTCAATTATTGGAACAGTTATTCTATTTGATTGTTCAGCAGCTTCTATGATTACTTTTTTCAATCTCTCTTTATTAATCTTTCTAACAATTGTTCTTTCAAAGATTACTGGTAAAAACTTAGTTACACCAAGCTCTGTAGCTTTTTGGATCATAAAATTAAAGTAATTTGATTTGATTGGAGAGAAAGCCAGCCAGAGATCTTTGGTATTTTCTTTCTGTCTTAACTGTTTCATGACATTAAATTCAACTATGCTTTTGGTTATATTCAAAATTTTAGCTTCCCATTCACCACTGCTATTAAAAAGAGAAAAAACTTCTTTCTCTTTAAGTCTCATAACTTTTGAAACATAATGAGATTGAGATTTATCAAGTTTGTCAGTCAAATTAAGAGATAAACTTTTTGAATAAAATAATCTAATGTTACTCATATTGATAAGTTAGTTTATGAAAAATATTAAAGCAATAATTTTTGATGCTTACGGAACTTTATTTGATGTCAACTCAGCTGCTGAAAAATGTAAAGATAAAATAGGTGATAAGTGGGAAGGTTTTGCCAATTATTGGAGAACCACACAATTAGAATATACCTGGCTAAGAAGTTTAATGAAACGTCATAGAGATTTTTGGCAAGTAACAGAGGATAGTTTAGATAAATCAATGAAAGCTTATGAAATAGATTCTTCAATGAGAAATGAATTATTGGATCTTTATAAAATTCTTTCACCATTTAAAGAAGTTCCAGGAGTTTTAAAATCATTAAAAGAAAAAGATTTTAAACTTGCTATTCTTTCAAATGGTACACCTGCACTTCTTGATGAGTTAGTTAAGAGCAATAATTTAGAAAATATATTTGATGATATTTTTTCAATTGAAGATGTTGGAGTTTATAAACCAGACTCTAAAGTTTACGATATTCCAATAAAGAAATATCAAATTCAAAAAAATGAAGTTACTTTTTTAAGTGCTAATACCTGGGATGTATCAGGTGCTGGTAATTATGGTTACAATTCTATTTGGGTAAATAGAAATCAAAGTATTTTTGATAATTTAGATTACGATCCAAATCATAAAATAGAAAATTTATCAGAGCTACTGCCTTTAATTTGAAGCGGTCATTTGGCTTATATCAAAAGTTATTTAAAAATATACTGTTCACTTGGAAGGAATAAATATGAGTGAAAAAAAAGAGATCTCTTTTGAAATATATTCTGACTCAGAAGAAATGCTAGAACAAATAGTTGATAAATATGAACTACCAGATAAATCAAAAGCATTAAGATGCTTAATGGATTATGTTGAGGAAAAAGAAGAAAATTGGGATGATATATTTGCAACAATTCGTTGTAATAGATGTGGGTAGAAACTATGACTAAAATTTTAGACTTAATCGGAAGAATTTTTATTTCGACCGTATTTTTATTAAGCGGATTTAATAAAATTGGAAACTACGAAGGAACTGTTGGTTGGATGGAAAGTTTCGGACTTCCAGGATTTTTATTAATACCAGCAATTATTTTAGAAATACTTGCACCAATGTTAATCATAATTGGATATCAAACTAGGATTGCTGCTGCAGCTTTAAGTTTGTTTTGTCTATCAACGGCTATTATTTTTCACAATGATTTTTCAGATCAAATGCAATTTATTTCTTTTATGAAAAATATTGCATTATGTGGTGGCTTTTTATTCTTAGTTGTAAACGGTGCTAAAGGTTATTGTTTAGATAAAAAGTAATCTTGAATTAGTTGTCTAAATTATTATTTAAATATAATGAAAAATATTGAAGTAAATCAAATTATAGAACCTATTCCAGCTTCTGACGGTGCTGGAGTTAAATTAAAAAGAAGTATTGGTGTTGAGCCAAATTATTTTGATCCTTTCTTAATGCTTGATGAATTTGGATCTGAAAATAGCGAGGATTATATTGCGGGTTTCCCACCTCACCCTCATCGAGGTATTGAGACGGTGACTTATATGTTGGCTGGAGATTTTGAGCATAAAGATAGTACAGGTGGTGAAGGTAGAATGACTGCAGGAGACGTTCAATGGATGAAAACTGGAAGTGGAATTATCCATTCAGAAATGCCTGCAATGAAAGAAGGTAAACTTCATGGATTTCAATTGTGGATAAATATGCCAGCTAAATTAAAAATGAGTAAGCCTGAATACATTTATATTGATGCAAATAAAATGAGTGTTCATAAAGATGATGATAAACAAATTAAAGTGATAGCTGGAAAATATGAAAAAGCTGAAGGACCAGTAAAAGGTCATAACGTTGAGCCTGTTTATTTTGATGTAGAATTAAATAAAGATAAAGAGTTCAATTTTAAATTACCATCTACCCACAATACTTTTATTTATTTAATTAACGGTGAAATTGAAATTGGTAAAAATAAACACGAAAGTGTTAAAGATAGTACTTTAATACTACTAACAAAAGGTGAGGATTTAATAGTTAAAGCTAATTCAAATGCTAAATTTTTGGTAATTTCAGGCAAACCAATTAATGAGGAAATAGCTAGAGGTGGACCATTTGTTATGAATACTAAAGCAGAAATCTTGCAAGCAGTTCAAGATTATCATAATGGTACGTTTGTAAAATAAATTATGAAAGCTGTAGAAATAAATAAAACTGGTGGACCTGAGGTTTTAGAGGTTAAAGATATTTCTTTAGATGAGCCAGATCCTGATCAAGTAACAATTGAACAAAAAGCAATTGGTCTTAACTACATTGATACTTATCATAGATCAGGCCTCTATCCTTTAAAACTACCGATTGGTATAGGTTTAGAAGGTGCTGGGGTTATTACTAATGTTGGTGATAACGTAAAAGACTTTAAAGTTGGTGATAAAATTTCCTACGCAGGTATTCCTTTAGGATCTTATTGTTCACACAGAAATTATCCAACTAAGAATTTGGTAAAGGTACCAGATGGTGTTGATCTTGAAATAGCAGCAACTTTAATGACAAAAGGATTAACAACTTTTTATCTTTTGCATAAAACTTATCCTGTTAAATCAGGAGAAACAATTTTATTTCATGCAGCTGCTGGTGGCGTTGGTCAAATATTTGGACAATGGGCAAAGAGTTTAGGATGTACTGTTATAGGCACAGTTGGATCTGATGAAAAAGTAAATATAGCAAAAGAAAACGGGTATGATCACGTAATAAATTATAATAAAGAGAATTTTGCGAAAAAAGTTTTAGAGATTACTGACGGTAAAGGCGTCCCAGTTGTTTATGATGGTGTTGGTAAAGATACATTAGATGGATCTATTGAATGTTTAGCTGTTAGAGGAATGATGGTTTCTTTTGGAAATGCATCTGGACCCTTGTCAGATATTAATGTGCCAAAAGTTATTCAGCCAAAAGGCTTGTATCTTGTGAGACCCTCTATGCAACAATACCTTTCAACAAGAGAAGAATTAGAAGAGGCCTCAAAAACAATGTTTGAAAAAATTAGTTCTGGAAAAGTAAAAATTAATATTTACAAAAAATATAAGCTAGACGAAGTTGTTGAAGCGCACCAAGATCTTGAAGGAAGAAAGATTTTAGGCCCAGCTATATTGGTTCCTAATTAACATCAACATCCATATCCGACATATGAAGTTTAAGTGCATTTGTAGATATTTGAATTTCTCTTATAAAAAAAATGATAGATACAATCATTGATAAACAGCAAGATCCAAAAATTACTCTAGCAAGAAAAACTTCATCCAAATAAAGTGCAAAAACTGTAAGCATGTTAAATAAAAAGCCAAATGAAGCAAATAAAATTGTCCATCTAAGAAGGGTAATTCTACCACTTAGATTAATAAACTGCTTTTTCCATTCAGGTGGTATATGTTTTTCATAAACGTGCTCATCATGAAGCTGACGAATCAAGATACTTAAAGAATGAAATCTGTTGCTATAAACACTCATAAGTAAAGGAATTGCTGGGAACATCAAGGCGGTAACAGTGTAATCTATATTCATACGAATCAGTTTGATTATGAAACCACCCTTTGTTATTTACAAGTAAAATATTATGAACCAAGTAAAACTTTTCATCGAATTAACAAGATTAACTAAACCAATAGGTTTTATGCTTTTGTTTTGGCCTTGTGCTTGGGGACTAACTTTAGCTTATGATTTTTCAGGTAGTTTAAATAAATATTTTTTTTATTTAATTTTATTTTTTTTAGGATCTGTTTTGATGCGATCGGCTGGATGTATTGTTAATGATATTTTAGATAAAGAATTAGATGCAAAAGTATTTCGAACAAAAAAACGTCCAATTGCCTCTGGTAAAATTTCTATAACGCTTGCAATTTTTTATTCACTAACATTATGTTTTTTAGCTTTATTGGTTCTTTTAAATTTCAATAAATTCACAATTATTTTAGCAATAGGCTCAATGCCTTTAGCTTTTACATACCCACTAATGAAAAGATTTACATACTGGCCACAATTATTTTTAGGAATAACTTTTAATTATGGACTTATACTAGGATGGACAGCAATTAAAGGTCAGATAGATATTATACCAGTTATATTCTATATAGGAGCCATATTTTGGACACTGGGGTATGACACAATTTACGGATATCAAGATATAAAAGATGACGAAATAATAGGAATTAAATCAACATCAATTAAATTTAAAAAGAGCCCATTTATTTTCTTATATTTATGTTATTCAATATTTTTTTCATCTTTATTGATTATGAGTCATTTAATAAATTTAAATAAAATAAGTCTTATGTTTTTATTGCTAGTAGCTATACAATTATTTTATTTTCAATTGAAAAAGTTAAATGTAAAAAAATCATCTAGTTGTCTTGAAACTTTTAAATCAAATAATTTATTGGGATTTACCGTATTCTTTGTTTTGCTAGTAGGTAAAATTTAATATGACAAAAATAGAAATTGTTAAAAGGTTATACAAAAACTATACAAAGAAATATTTAAAAAATATTTTAATAGCATTCATATTTTCACTTTTGCTTGCTGGAAGTACTTCTTCAGTTGCTTACCTACTTGATCCAGCAATTAAAAAACTGTTTATTGAACAAAATCAATCACTAATATTTGTAATCCCTGTTTTAATAATCATAGCTTTTACCATTAAAGGAGCGTCACTTTATATTGCAAGAGTTACAATGATTGGAGTCTCAGAAGAGGTTAAGAAAGATATTCAAAAAGATATATTTTCCTCACTATTAAAAGCAGATACACAAATTATAGACGACAAACATTCGGGAAAATTCATTGCTAATTTAACAAATGATGTAGGTATGATAACTAATTTGCTTAGTACAGTCGTATTAAATTTATTTAAAGATTCTCTAACTCTGGTTGGATTACTTTTTGTAATGTTTTATCAAAATTGGAAGCTTTCTTTGATAGCTATAATTATGATACCGCTTGCGAGCATTGCTGCAAAATCATTGGGGAAAAGAATAAGCAAAGTTGCTACTCAACAAATGAATCGAGCCGGTGCTCTTACAGCATATTTAATGGAAATGTTTAAAAATCATAAATTAATTAAAATATTTCAAAAAGAAAATTACGAAAAAAATAGAGCATTTGAATTTATAGAAAATCTTAAAGAGTCCACAAAAAAGATAGCTATAGTTTTTGTAAGAGCATCTCCAATAATGGAATTTTTGACAGGAATTATGATTGCATTTCTTATTTTTTTTGCAGCAAAATTAATTTCAAAAAATGAATTGGAGGTAAGTAATTTTTTCTCATTCCTCGCTGCAATGATGTTGGCCTATCAACCTGTAAGGTCACTAGCAACAATTAACATATCTATCCAGCAAGGAATATCTGGTGCGATAAGGGTTTTACCTATTATTGATGAAAAACCAAAAATTAGTGAAAAAAACAACGCACAAAATCTAACAATAAATCATGGTTCAATAGAATTTAAAAATGTAGATTTTAAATATCCTAAGACTGAAAAACAAATATTAAAGTCTGTAAATTTAAAATTTACTGGAGGTCATATGACAGCTTTGGTTGGTCACAGTGGTGCAGGGAAATCAACTATATTAAATTTAATACCAAGGTTTTATGATCCTATTAAAGGAGAAGTAGAAATTGATGGTCAATCTATTCATTCATGCAAAATAAATTCTTTAAGAAAAAACATTTCACTTGTGAGTCAAGACACCACCTTATTTGATGATACTATAAGAAATAATATTGCATATGCTAATTCAGAGGCTTCAGAAAATGAAATTAAAGAGGCTGCAAATTTATCCTTTGCAAACGAATTTATAGAAAAATTACCAAATAAATATGAGACACTCATTGGTGAAAATGGAATAAGATTGTCAGGAGGAGAAAAGCAGAGACTTTCAATTGCTAGGGCACTTTTAAAAAAAAGTCCTATTATATTACTAGATGAGGCCACCTCTTCTTTAGACGCTGAAACTGAGGATAAAATTCAAAAAGCAGTAAATATTTTAACCCAAGGTAGAACCACAATTGTAATTGCTCACAGATTATCTACAATACTAAATTCAAATAAAATTTATGTAATTGATTCTGGATTGATCAGTGGCGAAGGAACTCATGAAGAGTTATTAAAAAACTCAAATGTTTATAAAAACTTTTATCAAAAACAGATAAAAAAATCTTAATGTTACAAATATACAGGTTTTTAATTAATATAATTTTAATCTTATCTCCAATAATTATTATATTTAGACTAATTAAAGGCAAAGAGGATTTGAAAAGATTTAAGGAAAAGCTTTGCTTTTTTTCAATAAATAAAGATAAAGGAAAATTGATATGGTTTCATGGAGCTAGTGTAGGTGAAATTCAAAGTATTGTACCCTTAATAGAAAAAATTGAGAAAAATAAAAATATAAAAAAAATTTTAATTACTTCAAACACATTAAGTTCTTCCAAAATTGTTAAAAAATTTAAATTTAAAAAAGTAATTCACCAATTTTTCCCTATAGATACAAATTACCATTCAAATAAATTCATTAATTATTGGAAACCCTCAGTTGCTTTTTTTATAGATTCAGAGATTTGGCCAAATATGATTATTAATCTTAAAAAAAAAAATATTCCAATAATAATTTTGAATGGACGAATCACAAAAAAAACTTTTGAAAGATGGAAATTTTTTTCAAATTTTTCGAATTTTATTTTTAGTAAAATTGATCTTTGCTTATCATCAAGTAAGGTTTCAAAATTTTATTTAAATAGATTAGGTGTAAAAAATTTAAAATATTTTGGAAATCTTAAGTTTTCGCAATCAGAAAATGATAAGCTTTATAAATTTAACGATTTAAGAAAAATAATTTCTAAAAGAAAAGCTTGGTGTGCATCAAGCACTCATTATGATGAAGAAAAATTTTGCGGATTAGTTCACAAACAATTAAAGCAAAAAAATAAAAATATATTAACAATTATAATTCCTAGGCATATAGAAAGAGCTAATAGAATTGTACAAGATCTTAATAAATTAAATTTAATAACACATACATCTGAGTCATCTAAACCAATAAATAAGAATACAGATGTCTATATTGTTAATTCATATGGTAAAACTAAATCAATTTATAATATATGCAAAAATGTTTTTTTAGGTGGCTCCTTAATTGAACATGGTGGCCAAAATCCACTAGAGGCAACAAGATATGGATGCAAAGTACTTCATGGACCAAATATTAATAATTTCAGAGAAATATATAATTATTTATCATCTTTAAAATTATCACATAAAATTTCAAATAAATTACAAACAGTTAATATGTTAGAAAAATTATTTACCAATAAAAATAATTCTAGAAAAATACAGGTTAAATTAAAAAAAATTGGATATAATATTTTAAAAAGATCTTATAAAGAAATTAACAAATTCTATTAAAAATGAATTTTAAAAAGCCTATATTTTGGGATTATAAAGAACCCAATTTTTTATCATATTTGCTACTACCATTTACATTATTTATTAGATTAAATAATTTTTACCTTAATTATAAAAAAAAAATTTATAATAAGAAAATTAAAACAATATGTGTTGGAAATATTTATGTTGGAGGTACTGGAAAAACACCTACAACAATAAAAATATTTAATATTTTAAAAAAATTAAAAATTTCAACTGTAATTGGTAAAAAAGAATATGAATCACAAATTGATGAGGTTAGAGTCATTAAAAATTA
The DNA here is from genome assembly GCA_902573295.1 of uncultured Pelagibacteraceae bacterium. Classification (GTDB taxonomy): domain Bacteria; phylum Pseudomonadota; class Alphaproteobacteria; order Pelagibacterales; family Pelagibacteraceae; genus Pelagibacter. Next base: position 21,494 of record CACGJB010000001.1, read on the forward strand.
TGCTAAAATAATAGTTGATAAATCAAGAAGTAGAATTTTAAAAAAAGCAAAAACAAATAAATATAAAGTATTAATATTCGATGATGGTCTTCAGGATAAAAACATTTGTTACGATTTACAAATTGTATGCTTTGACTCAATAAACCCAATTGGTAATGGTTTTTTAATTCCTGCTGGCCCATTAAGAGAAAAATTAAAAAGTTTATCAAAATATGATTGTGCACTTATAAAAGATAGTAATGGCGATATCAAAAAAATTACTAAAGCTATAAAAAAAATTAACAATAAAATTAAAATTTTTATCACGAATTTTAGAATTAAAAATTTAAATGAATTTAAAACTTCAAAAAAATATTTAATTTTTTCAGGAATTGGAAACCCAAATACTTTTAAAAATATTTTATTAAAAAATAGAATTAAAATAGTTAAAGAGTTTAATTTTCCAGATCATTATAGTTACAAAAAAAGTGATATTATTAAAATAAAAAAAATAGCCGCAAAAATGAACTTAGAAATTATAACCACTGAAAAAGATTATGTTAAAATGTCCAAATCTGAGCAAAAAAACATTAAATATTTAAAAGTTGAATTAAACTTTAAAAAAGAAAAAAATTTTATTAATTATTTAAAATCAAAAATAAATGAAAAAAATTAATTATTTTATCCAATATGTTTTAATTCTTATACTATTTTCTATATTTAAAATTTTAGGAATTAAATTATCTATAATTATTTCATCATCGATTTTTAGTTTATTAGGTCCCATCATAAAAAAAAATAAAATAAGCAAACAAAATTTATCTTATGCTTTTAAAAATATAAGTAATCAATCAAAAGAAAATATAATAAGAAGTATGTGGAAAAATTATGGAAAGATTTTTGCAGAGTACATGTTTATAAAAGATTTTCGTCTAAATCCAAAGTTTTCAAAAAACATTAAGTTAGAGAATAATGAAATACTAAATGAAGTAAAATCTAAATCTGAACCCGTAATTTTTGTTTCTGGTCATTTCAACAACTTTGAATTGATGGCAATGTCTATAGAGAAATTTGGAATTAGCTTGGCCGCAGTATACAGACCCTTAAATAATTATTTTTTAAATCCAATAATGGTAAATATAAGAAAAAAATATATTTGCAGGAATCAAATTCAAAAAGGAATATCAGGGACCAAAAATTTGCTTAAAAGTTATAAAAACGGCTCATCTATTGCTATTATGATAGATCAAAGGGTATCTGAAGGTATTCAAAGTGATTTTTTTGAAAAAAAGGCCTTAACCACAACAATACCAGCTCAATTTGTAAAAAAATTTAATTGTAAAATTGTTCCTGTTTATATTGAAAGATTAGAAAATGATGATTTTAAAATTAAATTTAATAAGCCTCTAATCTTTAATCAAGATGAAAGCATCGAAAAAATTACTTTAAAACTTAATCAAAATTTAGAAAAGATGATATTGAAAAATCCAGATCAATGGATATGGACCCATAATCGGTGGAGATAGATTATTAAAATTTATGGCCTTTTTTTAGATGCCTCAATATATGAGAAATATGGTTCTTGTAACTCTACATTCCAATAATTTAATTTTTCAATAGGAATTTGTTTTCCACTAACAGAACATATAACGTGATCCCCTTTTTCTACAATTTCAAAATTATTTGGTAAATATTTTAATTTTGCTAATTTTTTATACATATTTAGTTTATATAATATTATATGAAAATTTTAATCATTGGAAGTGGTGGTAGAGAACATGCTCTGGCATTGGCTTGTAAAAAATCATCAAATTCACATCAAATATTTTGTATACCAGGAAATGCTGGTACTGAGAGTATTGCGAAAAATGTAAAATTAGAAATTAATGACTTTGATAAAATAAGAAAATTTATTCAAGAAAGTAAAGTTGATATAGTTATTATTGGACCTGAGCAGCCATTGGTTGACGGTATAGTTGACTATTTAAATAAATTTAATATTAAAGTATTTGGGCCCAACCAAAAAGCTTCACAACTTGAAGGTTCAAAAATTTTTACAAAAAATTTTTGTAAAAAATATAATATCCCAACAGCAAATTTTGGGGTTTTTAAAAATTTATCAGAGTCAAATAAATTTCTTGATAGTTGTAATTTTCCAATTGTAATAAAAGCTGATGGTTTGGCCTCAGGAAAAGGAGTTTATATTTGCAAAGAGAGAAAGGATGCTAAAGTTGCTTGCGAAGAAATTTTTAGTGGAAAATTTGGAAAAGCAGAAAATATCCTTTTTGAAGAATTTCTTGATGGAGAGGAGATGAGTTTTTTTGTTATTTCAGATGGAGAAACGTTTTATAATTTTGGTACAGCCCAAGATCATAAAAGAGTTCTTGAAGGTGACAAAGGTAAAAATACTGGTGGTATGGGTGCCTATTCTCCTTCCAGGTTAGAAGATAAAAAATTAAATAATAAAATAATTAATAAAATTATCAATCCAACTTTAAAGGGATTAAAAGATATAGATACTAAATTTATAGGATTTTTATATGCAGGTTTAATGATTATAAATAATGAACCTTATTTAATAGAATACAATGTAAGAATGGGTGATCCTGAATGTCAAACTATAATACCAAAACTTAAAACTGATTTAGTTGAAGTTATAAATGCTTGTATTAATAAAAAATTAAAGTCAATTAATTTAGAATGGTATGAAGATAAAAGTTTATGTATTGTGCTGTGTTCTATGGGATATCCTGATGAATATAAAAAAAATATTGAGATAAAAAATTTGGATAAAATTCATTTAGCAAATAACGAATATATATTTCATGCAGGTACAAAAAAAATAAACAACAAAATTGTATCGAATGGAGGGCGAGTTTTAAATATTGTCATTAGGTCTGAAAATTTTAAAAAAAATAGAGAAAAAGCAATAAGTTTAATAAATAAAATTAACTGGGATAATGGATTTTTTAGAAAAGACATTGGCTACAAAGTTATTAATTAATGAGAATTATTGGTGGCAAAAATAAAGGTAAAAAAATAGATCTACCTACTGATGAAAAAACAAGACCTTTAAGAGATTTAGTAAAAGAGTCAATATTCAATTTAATTTTACATTCAAATAAATTTACATGTGTATTAGCAAATTCACGAATTTTAGATTTATTTTCTGGTACTGGTTCATTTGGATTAGAGTGTTATTCAAGAGGGGCTAAGCATGTTACTTTTGTAGAAAATTACTTTTCTGTTTTAAAAATACTTAAAAAAAATGTAGCCAGTATAAGTGCAAACAACTCTACAAAAATTATAGAAAAAGATTGTTTCCAGTATTTTGATACTCAGCAGAGTTTAACAAATGAATATGATTTTATATTTTTAGATCCACCATATAAAGAGAGAAAAGTTAATTTACTGATAGATAAAATTAAAGAAAGTCAAATTTTAAAAAAAAATGGAATTATAATATTACATCGTCACAAAAAAGATGAAATAGAAATTAGCGAAAGTCTAAATATCCTTGAAGCAAGAAATTATGGTATTTCAAAGGTGATAATTGGTAATTAGAGATTTATTAATTTTTTTTTTGTCTCAGTTTTAATCAACTCCACTGATGGTTGATCATAAGGATTAATTTTAAGAGCTTTGCCGAGTAAAATAGTTTCTAAAACGAAGAAAGTAAACAATTCACTTAAAGATTGCTCATTTCGTTTCTTTATCAAAAAACTTCTAAAAGGAATTTTTTTTTTAGTAAATACATTTTGTGTAGCAATGTATTGACTATAAATTATAGAATTTAAATCTTTATTTTTAAGATAATTTCTCGATTTTAAGAGCTGATTGTTTATAATTTTTTTTGATTTTTTTTCTAATGTGAAAAAAAAAGTATAAAAACTATCCTTTCTTCCATCTAAATAAAATTGCATCAAGCTATGATTATCTTGTGGCATTTTTGAAACAATTGGAAGAATTCCTTTACTTTTTTTACCCAAACTTTCAGCAACTAATTGTTGATACCAATAAAATAGATCTAATGACTTTTCGTCATAGTTTAATATTATTGAATTTGATTTTTTTTTTTTTGATAAATCAATAATGTTTTTAACATTTTTAATTAATCCCTCTAAAAAGTATTTATTTTTAATTAACTGATTCAAATTTCTAAATTTTTCAACATCAAGACCCATAAGGTGTGCGGGCAGCATGCCTACTTCTGATAAAACTGAGTATCTACCCCCAATATAATTATTATGGTCTATTACCTCAGATTTCATTTTATTTGCAAGATGTCTTAAATAATTATCTTTATTTTCTGTAATAAAAATATTTTTACATTTAGGATTCATTAATATATTAGAATTCACAATTGTTTCTAAAGTATTGCCTGATTTAGAAATGATTAAATTTAATCTATTTTTTTTATCTAAATTATTAATTTCATTATGCTCAAAATTATCTATGAAAAAAAAATTTTTCTTAATTTTTTTTTTTAAAAAACTATATATTGATTTTGAACCCATTATAGATCCACCCATACCAATCAAATTGATATTTGAAAATTTCTTATATTTTTTTATGTCAACCTTTTTCCATGAATCTTGATAGGATTTCCTTAAAGAATTAATAATTTGGTTTTCTTGATTAAGTATGTTTAATAATATTTTTTTTAAATTCTTGCTATTTGATGTTTTTTTAAAATTCTTAAAAAAAATATTATCAGTTAGATTCATTTTTTTTAATATTCTTCAAAATTAATTCTTCTGTGGACTTGGTCTCAGAAACTTCTTGATTAGTTTCACTTAAATTATTGTCATCCTCAATGCTAATTTCAAACGAACTACTTTCGTTTTCGTTTATATCCTGTGTATTCCCAGGTTTAGGTAAATCATCATATTCTGGTGGTAGTACCAAAGGATTTTTCTTTTCAACTAAAAATTCATCACCTGTATTACCTTTTTTTAATTTAAATCCCTCTGAAACAGATCCGCAACTATAAACGAAATTAAATACTAAAATAATTAGAATAATTTTTTTCATAATTAATTTCTTTTTTTCATTAATAGTTCTGAAAATATTAATAATAATACTCCTAATGTAATAAATATATCAGCAACATTAAATATAAACCAATGAAAATTTTGATAATGAATATCTATAAAGTCTGGTACGGCTGAATAAATAAATCTATCAAAAACATTTCCTAAGGCCCCTCCTAGAATTACTATAAAACTATATTTTTCAATTCCTTTCGTTTTCCTGATAAAATAAATCAATGTTAGTATAATTATAATTATAAATCCTGTTATCAAATTATAAAAAGATTTATCATCGAATGCAAATAACCCAAAAGCTACTCCCTCATTCCAGATTAGCTGGATGTTAATAAATTTTGAAGTAATGATTTCAGAATTTAATAATATTTCATCTAAATGAATTACATAAATTTTAGAAATTCTATCTAATAAAAAAATTAATGAAACTATAATAATATCTTTTAAACTCATTATGGATGTCTAGGACAAGAACTTTCGTTAATTTTCCAACACACAGGACACTTTGATCCTTGAGCTTTACTAGTATTAACTGAAACTTCTAAATTATCGTTATAAACCACCTCGGCCTTTGATGTAATACATAATTCTGAAAAATCTATATTATCGATTTTATCCTTTAGGTTTTTATTTAATTCAATTTTTAATTCTGCTTCAAGACTTGATCCAATTTCTTTTGCTGCTCTTTTCTCCTCAATGCTAATATTACAAATATTTCTAATTTTAATTAATTCTTTCCATTTTTCATTTAAATTTTCATTTTTAAATTTTAGCGGATATTTTTTAAATTTTTCTAAATGAATACTTTTGTTATTATTTAATAATAATTTATAAATTTCTTCAGTTGTAAATGATAAAATAGGGGCAAACCATTTAAGCAATGAATCTAGAATTATATTCAATAAAATAATTGTTGATTTTCTTTTTTGTGAATCGATAGGATCGCAATATAGAGTATCTTTTCTAATATCAAAATAAAAAGCAGAAAGATCTACGGTACAAAAGTTTAATAATTCTTTATACAAATTATGAAAATCATAGTTTTTAAAATATTTTTCAAAATTATTATTTAAGTTATAAATTTTATGAAGCATAAATTGCTCTAGTTCTGGCAATTCATTTATTTTTATTTTATCTAAATCTAATATTTCAAATTTATCATTTATATTTCCTAATAAATATCTGAATGTATTCCTTATTTTTCTATATGAATCAGCATGCTGATCTAAAATAGAATAATCAATTCTTAGATCTTCAGAATAATTTGAAGATGCCACCCAAATTCTTAGAATGTCTGCTCCATATTTTTTTAAAATATCTTCAGGAGCAATAACATTTCCTAGAGATTTGGACATTTTTAAGCCTTTACCGTCCACTACAAAGCCGTGAGATAAAATAGACTCGAAAGGTGCTCTTCCTCTGGTTCCACATGATTCCAGTAAAGAAGAATGAAACCACCCTCTGTGCTGATCTGAACCTTCTAAATACATTGATGCTGGCCATTTTAAATCATCTCTTTTTTCCAAAACAAATGAATGAGTTGAGCCACTATCAAACCAAACCTCAACAATATCGCTTAATTTTTCATAATCTTCAGCTTTATATTTTTTGCCTAAAAATCTTTGAGGATCATCTGAAAACCAACAATCCGAACCTTCTTTTTCATAAATAGAAGCAATATTTTCAGTAACCTCATCATCAACTAATATTTCTTTTGTTTTTTTATTTACAAAAATTGGAAGGGGCACTCCCCAAACTCTTTGTCTTGAGACACACCAATCAGGCCTTGTTTCTATCATTGATTTTAATCTTTCTTTACCTTTGCTTGGGTAAAAAGTTGTTTCATCAATAGCCTTTAATGCTTTGTCTCTTAATTTATGACTTTCCATTGAAATAAACCATTGTGGTGTAGCTCTGTGAACCAGAGGTGCTTTAGATCTCCAAGAATGTGGATAAGAATGTACTAGCTCACCATTAGTTAATAAATTTTTCTGCTCTTTTAATTTTTCAATTACAATTGGATTTGCTTTAAAAATGTGAATTCCCTCAAACAATTTCACATTATTTGTGTATTTTCCATCTCCATCAACTGTCTCTATCGCTTTAATATCATTATTCAAACAAAGGTTAAAGTCATCAGGTCCATGACTTGGAGCACAATGAACTATTCCAGTTCCTTGCTCGGTAGTTACAAATCTAGCCTCAAGCATTGGGATATCATGACTATAGCCAAGATTAAAAAAAGGGTGACTACAAGTAGTGTTATTAAATTCTTTTCCTTTAAATTTATAAATTTTTTTATAATTATTTAGTTTACAATCTTTAACAACTGATTCTAACAGAGCGTCCGCAATAACAATTTTTCTATTTTTAAAATCACTTTCGTCATTAATTTCTAATATTACATAATCAAGAGTCTCGTTATATGCTAAAGCTTTATTAGCTGGTATTGTCCACGGAGTTGTTGTCCAAATAACTATTTCACTTCCAACTAAATCTTTTAAATTAGATGATTTAACTTTAAACGAAGTATAAATTGTATCTGATTTATGATCTTGATATTCTACCTCGGCATCTGCAAGCGCAGTCTTCTCAACTGTTGACCATAACACGGGTTTAAAACCTTTATATAAACTTCCTTCTTTTAAAAATTTACCAAGCTCACGAACTATTTGTGCTTCTGCATCAAAACTCATCGTTGAATAATAATTTTCCCAATCCCCTACAACACCTAGCCTTTTAAATTGACTTTTATGGACTTCAATCCACTTTTCTGCAAATGTTCTACATTCTTTTCTAAACTCAACAATTGGAACTTCGTTTTTGTTTTTTTTATTTTTTTTATACTGTTCCTCAATTTTCCATTCAATTGGTAAGCCATGACAATCCCAGCCTGGAACATAAATAGAGTCTTTTCCGTCCATTTGGTGAAATTTTACGATTATATCTTTAAGAATTTTATTTAAAGCTGTTCCCATGTGAATATTTCCATTCGCATAAGGAGGTCCATCATGTAAGACAAATTTTTCTCTTCCTATACTTTGATTTCTTAATTCATCGTAAAGATTTATTTTTTTCCAATATTCAAGAATTTCTGGCTCTCTAATAGGTAAGTTAGCTTTCATGGAAAAAGCTGTTTTTGGGAGATTTATTTGAGATTTAGTCATTTAGTCTTTTTTGCGATATTTAAATCTTTTTTAATTTGAGCTCTTAATTGATTAACATTATTAAATTTTTTTTCTTTTCTTATAAACTTTAAAAACTCTACTGATAAAAGTTTATTATAAAGATTTCCAGAAAAATTAAATAAATGAACTTCTAATAATATTTTTTTTTGGTTAAATGTTGGTCTAAATCCAAGATTAGCAATTCCTTTAAGATATTTGTCATTATTTTTTCTCAAAACCTTAACGGCATAAACTCCTGGTTTTGCCAAAACATAATCATCGATATCTATGTTGCAGGTTGGAAAACCAATTTTTTTTCCTACTTGTCTTCCTTTTTTAACTACTCCTTGTATTGACCAGTTTCTTTTTAAAAGATTGTTAGCTTTGTCTAAAAGACCCTTTTCTAAAAGATTTCTTATTAAAGATGATGATACGATCTTATTATTTTTAATATATGGTTCTGGTTTAACAACTTTATAATTAAACAATTGTTCGTATTTTTTTAATAAATTAACATTTCCCTCTCTTTTATTTCCAAATCTAAAATTATTGCTAACAAAAATAAATTTGGAACTTAATTTTTTATTTAAAATTTGAGTAATGAAGTTTAGCGCTTTAGTTTTTGAAAATTTTTTATCAAATTTTTTTGTAATAACAAAATCTACTTTTAAATTACCAAGTAATTTAATTTTTTGATCAATATTAGAAAGTCGAAAATTTTTTAATTTTTTATTGAAAAACATTTTTGGCATTGGATTAAAATTTACAACACCAATCTTTAAATTATATTTTTTCTTATATGATTGCGCTAATTGAAATAATTTTTGATGTCCTAAATGCAAACCATCAAAATTACCTATTAGAATAATTGATCCTCTGTGTATTTTTTTAATATTAAAATTTGTATAATGTTTTACCATTTTAAATCTGATTGAATAAAATTAACTATCGCTTCATACTCTTTTGAAACATCTTGGATGCCTTTTTTTTTTATTTCATTTCTATGTATTCCGTTACTAATTAATAAAGAGTCATAATTTAAAAGATTTGCACCTTTAATATCAGTATTTAAATTATCACCAATTGCTAATATTTTTTTATTATTGTTATCAATCGATTGATTATAAACTTCTGGATGTGGTTTTCCAAAATACACTACCTCTCCACCCATTTTTTCAAAAACCATTGCGACAGAACCTGCACACAACTCTCTAACTTCACCACGATCAACGATTAAATCAGGATTTGTACAAATCATTTTTTTGGTAATATGTTTTTCAAGTAAGTCTTTATAAAATTTTAAATCCTTGTCATGATCATCAAATAACCCTGTGCACAATAAATATTCACTATCACTAATATCTTCGCACTTATTTTTCTCAAATAAATAAAATAAATCAAAATCTCTTGGTGGACCTATGTGATAAAACTTTTTCGATAAGTATGATTTTTTCAAATAATTCAGAGCTGCCTCTCCTGAGGTAAATACGTGATCTCTGAGTACCTTGTGCATGCCCATCTTTTCTAAAAAATTTTGAACAGTTTTATTTGGTCTTGGAGCATTTGTTAAAAGTACTAACATTTTCTTTTTTTTTAAAAGTTCATTTAAAACAGCTATTGCCTTTTCGTGAAGATTAACCCCATTATGAACAACACCCCATAAGTCTACATAAAAAAGATCATAATTATCAGCAATTGATTGTAAGCCATTTAAATCTAAATTTTTGGTCATATTTTAAGGTATAAACCATAAAAACCCGAATTTACTAACAATTTTAATATCCTAAAGATTTTCTGATCTTGAAATAGGCGGTGAAATATCTATATGAAGCTCATATTTATAAAGATTTATTAAGGAGAATTTATGAAGTTTAAACCGTTACATGACAGAGTTTTAATCGAAGTATTAGATGGCAGTGAAAAAACTGCTGGAGGAATAATCATACCTGACACAGCTCAAGAAAAACCTCAAGAAGGCAAAGTTGTTGCTGTAGGTGGTGGTGCAAAAACTGAAGATGGAAAAATAATTCCAATGGATGTTAAAGTTGGTGATAAAGTTTTATTTGGTAAATGGTCTGGAACTGAAGTCAAAATTAATGGCAAAGAATACAGCATAATGAAAGAGTCTGACATTATGGGTATTTCAGGTAAATAATTTAATTTAAAGGAGAAAAATAATGGCAAAAGTTGTTAAATTTGATGCTGAAGCAAGAGCGGCAATGATAAGAGGTGTAAATATCTTAGCTGACACTGTTAAAGTAACTTTAGGACCAAAAGGAAGAAATGTCGTAATGGATAAATCTTATGGTGCACCTAGAATTACTAAAGATGGTGTGTCTGTAGCTAAAGAAATAGACCTTGAAGATAAATTTGAAAATATGGGTGCACAAATGGTTAAAGAAGTTGCTAGCAAAACTAACGATGAAGCTGGTGATGGAACTACTACTGCAACGATACTTGCGCAAGCAATTGTCAAAGAAGGTGTGAAATATGTAACAGCTGGCATGAATCCTATGGATGTAAAAAGAGGAATCGATGCTGCTGTAGAAACAGTAAAAGAAAGCCTAGTTGCATCTGCAAAAAAAGTAAAAGACAGTGATGAAATTGCTCAAGTAGGAACGATTTCTGCAAATGGTGACAAAGAAATTGGGACGATGATTGCAAAAGCAATGCAAAAAGTTGGGAATGAAGGGGTAATTACTGTTGAAGAGAATAAAGGTATTGAAACAGAATTAGATGTAGTTGAAGGTATGCAGTTTGATAGAGGATATCTATCTCCATATTTTATCACTAATAGTGATAAGATGACTACAGAATTAGATAATCCTTTTATTTTGTTACATGAAAAGAAATTAACTAATTTACAACCAATGGTTCCTCTTTTAGAAGCTGTTGTACAAGCTGGTAGACCACTGATGATAATTTCTGAAGATGTTGAAGGTGAAGCTTTAGCAACTTTAGTTGTAAACAAACTTAGAGGTGGTTTAAAAGTTGTAGCTGTTAAAGCTCCAGGTTTTGGTGATAGAAGAAAAGCTATGCTTGAAGATATTGCAATTTTAACAGGCGGTCAGGTTATATCTGAAGACTTGGGTATTAAACTTGAAAATGTTAAACTTGATGATCTTGGATCTTGTAAGAAAATCAAAGTTGATAAAGATAACAGCACTATTGTTAATGGTAGTGGAAAAAAATCTGACATTGAAGCTAGATGTACTTCTATCAAACAACAAGTTGAAGAAACCACCTCTGATTACGACAGAGAAAAACTTCAAGAGAGACTTGCTAAGTTAGCTGGAGGAGTTGCAGTAATCAAAGTTGGTGGTGCAACTGAGGTTGAAGTTAAAGAGAGAAAAGATAGAGTTGAAGATGCTTTAAACGCTACTAGAGCTGCTGTTGAAGAAGGTATTGTAACTGGTGGTGGATGTGCTCTTCTTTATGCTGCTCAAGAGCTTGATAAAGTTAAAGCAAAAGGTGATGACCAAAAAGCAGGGGTTGATCTCGTGAGAAAAGCATTGGAAGCTCCAATTAGACAAATTACTAAAAATGCTGGTGTAGATGGTTCGGTGGTAGTTGGTAAATTATTAGAGCAGAAGAAAAAAACTAACGGTTACGATGCTCAAAACGAAGAGTATTGTGATATGTTTGCAAAAGGTATCATAGACCCAGTTAAAGTTGTGAGAACTGCTCTACAAGACGCTGCTTCAATTGCTGGATTATTAGTAACTACAGAAGCAATGATCGCTGACAAACCAGAGGAAAAAGATGCTGGTGGTGGAATGCCTGGTGGAATGCCTGGTGGTATGGGCGGCATGGGAGGCATGGGTGGAATGGGAATGTAATCCCTCACTTTCTTAAATAAATTCTAAAAGGCCATCTCAAGATGGCCTTTTTTTTATGTTATGTAGAATTATGTCAAAAAGATATAGCGGCAAATCATTTAAAGACTCTAGTATTAAAAAAAAACCTAAATTGAGCTTTAAAGAAAAAAGAAAACTTAAAAAAGATAAGCAAAAAAAGACAAATTAATCCTGAATTTTGAAAATTATTCAAGCCAGTTATGAGTTTTTTTGAGTTTTAATATCCTTTTAAATATGTATAAGAGCCAGAATTTATGAGTAATAATATCAGAAATATCACAATAATTGCCCATGTTGACCATGGCAAAACTACTCTAATTGATAATTTAATGAAACAGAGTGGTTCATTTAGAGATAATGAAGTAGTTGATGAAAGATTAATGGATTCGGGTGAGCTCGAAAAAGAAAGAGGAATTACAATTTTAGCAAAACCTGCTTCAATTAATTGGAACAATTCAAGAATAAATATAATCGATACTCCAGGCCACAGAGATTTTGCTGCTGAAGTTGAAAGAGTTTTAAGCATGGCAGACGGAGCATTATTGTTAATTGACTCTGCAGAAGGTGTCATGCCTCAAACAAAATTTGTATTGTCAAAAGCACTTAAACAAGGATTAAAACCAATTGTTGTTATTAACAAACTAGATAAAGCTGATCAAAGAGCTAATGAAGTTTTAGATGAAACATTTGATTTATTTGTTAGCTTGGATGCAAATGAAGAACAATTAGATTTTCCAGTTCTGTATGCAAGTGGAAGATCAGGTTGGGCAGATCATGAAGTTGATGGTCCAAGAGAAAATTTAAATCCTTTGTTAGATTTAATTGTTGATCATGTAAAACCTGCTGAACTTGATAAAACTAAACCTTTTGCAATGTTGTCAACACTACTTTATGCAGATAGTTTTTTAGGAAGAAGTTTGGTTGGAAGAATTACACAAGGTACCGCTAAAGCTAATCAGTCTATAAAAGCAATCAATTTGAATGGTGAAAAAGTTGATGAAGGAAAATTAACAAAAATTTTTAGATATGAAGGAACAAAAAAAGTTCCAATAGATGTTGGTGAAGCTGGAGATATAGTAGTTGTTGCTGGATTAGAAAAAGCAAACGTTGCTGATACAATATGTGACTTAGAGGTAAATGAACCAATCTCTGCTACACCGATAGATCCTCCTACAATGTCAATTACAATAACTGTAAATACTTCACCTTTGGCTGGAACTGAAGGTAAAAAACTAACTAGTACTCAAATAAGAGATCGATTAGTTCAAGAAGCTCAAAATAATGTTGGAATTACATTTTCTGAAAACGAAGGAAAAGACTCTTTTGTTGTAAGTGGTAGAGGAGAATTAATGTTAGAAATTCTTTTAACTCAAATGAGAAGAGAGGGTTTTGAAATGACAGTAAGCCCTCCAAAGGTTTTATACAAAACTGACGAAAGTGGAAATAAACTTGAGCCAATTGAAGAAATTACAATGGACCTTGATGAAGAACATTCGTCAAAAGTGATAGATTCTATGAATAGAAGAAAAGGTAAACTTATAGAATTAAAAGATACTGGAACTAACAAAAAAAGATTAATTTTTCATGCACCTACTAGGGGCCTAATGGGGTACACAAGTAGATTTCTTACACTTACAAAAGGAAATGGAGTGATCAACAGAATATTCCATAGCTATGGTCCTTTTGAAGGAGAGATGGAAGGTAGAAGAAATGGAGCCTTAATCTCTATGGAACAAGGAAAGGCAGTTGCATTCGCAATCTTCAACTTACAGGCACGAGGAGAAATGTTTGTTACACATAATGACTCTGTTTATCCTGGAATGATTGTTGGTCTTTCGCCTAAACCTGGAGATATGATCATTAATGTAATGAAGGGTAAAAAATTAACTAATATGAGAACTCAAGGTACTGATGAAAATGTTGTACTCACTCCTGTAAGAACAATGTCTATTGCTGAACAATTAAGTATGCTAAATACTGATGAAGCTTTAGAGATAACTCCAGACTCTTGTAGACTGAGAAAAGCAATTCTTGATCCACATGAAAGAAAGAAAAGCGAAAAAGCTATAGCTGCAGCCTAATCAAAAGTTTTATCAACTAAATAAAGTCCTAACGCAACGCAAGGGCCTATGCCAAATGCAAACAATAATGTTCCAATCCCTACTGTTCCTCCTAAATACCATCCAATACTAACAACTGAAATTTCTAATGTTGCTCTTACAACAGCTATAGGAAAATTAGTTAATTTTTGTAATCCTATCATTAGTCCATCTCTAGGACCGGCTCCTAAATTTGACACCAAATAAATTCCCCCACCTATTCCAACCATGATAACAGAAATTACAGCTAATAATAATTGATGAATATAATTTGATGGTGTTGGAACATACTTGATACAAAGATCAATCATAATTGCAATTATCAGAGCATTAAATATTGTACCCATTCCTGGTTTTTGACCTAGAGGTATCCACAAAATTAAAACAGCAACACTTATTAATAATGTGATAGTTCCAATACTTAAATTAACATTTAAAGAAATACCTTGCGCTAAAACACTCCAAGGAGAGGCTCCTGTGAATGAAACAATCAACAATCCCTCACCTAATCCAAATAAAGACAAACCAAAACATAAGAAAAAAAATGTAGAAAACTTTGGTTTAAAATTAAATGGTTTTTCTGAGCTCCATTTTACTTTTGGAATTTTTTTTATTTTTAAAAACATAATTGTAATAAGCTATATCTATTAATGAAAAATTCTAATATTGTAACCAGCAAATGAAAAAGTTTGCAATTATTTTACTAGTTGTATTTTTCTCATCAATTTCTTTGGCTCATATAGGTCATTATAACAAATTTGACAAAATAGAAATGGAGATCTTGAGAAATGATGAAGTAATTGGCTATAACAATTATTTTTTTAAAAGAGATGGTGAAAAAACGATAGTAAAAAATCAATACAAATTTGAGGTAAAATTACTATCTGCAACAATATTTAAAGTGGATGGGTATGGAGAAGAAATTTATTTAAAAGATGATTTAATATCTTTTCAATCAAAGACACTTCAAAATAAAAAAGAAAAATTTGTAAACTTAAAATTAGATAAAAATAATAAAAAGTTTGACATCAGAGGGTCTTCATATTCAGGTGAAGCTTCTATAAAAAATATTATCGGAAATTGGTGGAGTCATAGAATTTTACAAGCAGAAAGCCAAATAAGCCCTATTTCTGGAAGTATAAAAGAACAAATAGTTACTTTTATTGGTAAGGAAAATATTTCAATTAATGGCAAACAATACGAAACGGATCATTTCAAACTTACATCCAAAGATACATCTCTTCCTGAGGATAAAAAATTAAATTTTGATATTTGGCTTGATAATAAGACTTCAGTTATTGTCAAAGTTACATATAAGAGAATGGGAAATTGGGAATATCGTTTAAAAAATCTTGAATAAAATTATTTATTTATTTATTTTTTTATAAAGATCATTTGCACTTATCCATCCAGCCTCTACTCTAGGACCTACAAACCAATCTGCACACACACCTAAATTTAATTTAGTATTCCAATAACTTTTAACTTTTAAAGATCTAGAATTTGAGGAATATTTCCAACCATGATTTAATGAAGTTAATATTTTTGTTTTTTTAATTCCAGTAAGTTTAAAAAATCGATCAATCAAAATCTTTGAGTTTTTTTCTTTATTTTCTCTATTTTTATTTATTTTTTTGTTTGCCCACAAATTTGTGCTTTGTAAAGTCCATAAATCATTATTATTTTTAAATCTTTTTTTACTATTTTCTTTAGCAGCCCATCCTAGAATTTTGTCATCAAACAAATAACTCGATATGTTTTTATTTGTTTTTTTAATTTCAATCATGACTGTAATATTTGCATCCATTTTAATTTTTTGTTTGATGAATGGATCTTTTATAAATTTTTTTGACAATTTTTTTAACTGCGGGAATGGACAAGTTAATATTAATTTTTCATAATATTTTATTTGGCTGTTCTTAAAATCTAATTTCCATTTATTATTTATAAATTTAATCTTCTCTAACTCACTTTGAAAGTTACATTTTATATTCTTTATCAAATGTTTGCTGATATCATTATTACCTTTGCAACCAATTATTTTAATATGATTTTTATTTTCTTTTTTTAATTTGTTTAAAAAAATATGTTTGCCACTCCATTTTTTTAAAATTTTTTTTTTACGTAAATTTGTAATAAATTTCTTAAATTGGATTGATTTTGGAGAAATATATTGAGCCCCGTGATCAAATCCTTTTGACTTGTTTAATCTTTTAAAGGAGGATCTACCACCTGGACCTCGAGCTTTATCATAAATATGTACAGAATTTTTTTTGCTTAAAAGATTAGCTATTGTCGCTCCCGAAATTCCAGAGCCAATTACACAATAACTGCTCATTTTCCTGCAACAGTCATACCTTCTATCATCATAGTTGGTGAATTGACTGAATATTCGAATTCTAAATCATTAGCTAAAGTTATATTTTTAAACATATCCTTAAAATTACCAGCAATTGTTATTTCATTAACAGGATATTTAAATTCTCCGTCTTCAACCAAAAAACCAGTCGCCCCTACTGAATAATCTCCTGTTACAAGATTAGATCCGTGACCAATAGTTTCAGTAATATAAAGACTTTTTGAATTTTTTTTTAGAAGATCTTCGAAGCTTATATTTCCATTTTCAAAATACAAATTAGTAGTTCCACCACTTCTTCCATTTGATTGTAAATTTAATTTTTTTCCATTGTAAGTGTCGACAAGGTAATTTTTAAGTATTCCATTCTCTATAAGTTGTAATGTATTAGAATTTACGCCCTCTGAATCAAAATTTTGAGAACCCATTCCTTTGATTATATCTGGTTTATCAATTACATTTATCGAATTGGCAAAAACCTTTTGATCAATTTTATCCTTTAAAAATGAAGTGCCTCTTGCAATTGCAGATGCAGATATTGCACTTGCAAAAACACTTAACATTCCTTTTGAAATTCTTTTATCAAAAATTATGTTTATCTTCTCGCTTCCAATTTTGTTAGGGCTCAATTTTCTGATAGTTTGTTCGGCAGCTTTATTTCCTAGATCTGATGCTTGCTTAATATCAGACAAATGACGTTTGCTAGAAAATTCATAGTCTCTTTCCATGCTATTTTCATCTTTTGCAACTGTTACACAAGAAGTAGTAAAAGAAGAAGTTTTATAACCGTCACAAAAACCGTCACTATTAGCTAATATAAAATTTGATTTATTTTCAGTGAAACTAGATTCTGTATTTATAATTTTCTTATTTGATGAAGCAGCCTCCTCTAAATCTTTTAAATATTTTATTTTTTTATCGTTTTCAAATCTTGTTTGATCATACAAATTAAGGCTACTAATTTGTTTGGCTAATAAATTTTTATCAGGTAAAGAATTAAATTCATCCTCTGGTGTAATTTTTGTAGTCTCAAAGCATTTTTCAATTAAAGTTTTTATATTTTCATCTAGTAAATTTGATGATGAAATTGATGATCTTCTTTTACCTAAATAAGTTTCTATACTTAATGCCAATCCATCCGATCTATCTGAGGCTTCTAGGGATTTATTTCTAAAATTAACTGTTTCTGAAATTGAGTGACCAACTGTAACACTTGCATCAGTTACTCCCATTTTTTTTGCCAAATCCAAACAATACGAAGCTTTTGATTTGAGAAATTCTTGATTCTTAACCATAATTTAAAGTTTTGTTCCACCAACTGTCATTTTATCAATCAAAATTGAAGGTTGAGCGACACCCACCGGAACCCCTTGTCCTGCTTTTCCACAAGTTCCTATACCTGGGTCTAACATCATGTCATTTCCTACCATCGATACTTCTTTTAGTATTGATGGTCCGTCACCAATAAGTGTTGCACCTTTAATTGGAGATCCAATTTTACCGTTATTTATTTCGTAAGCCTCAGTACAATTAAATACAAATTTTCCAGACGTAATATCTACCTGGCCGCCTCCAAAACTTACTGCGAAAATTCCTTTATCAACAGATTTGATCATTTCATCTTGAGTTTGATTTCCACTTAACATCATTGTGTTTCTCATTCTTGGCAACACGATATGTCTATAATTTTCTCTTCTTCCAGACCCAGTGGATCTTGTATCCATTAATCTTGCATTGTGCCTGTCTTGCATAAAATTTTTAAGAATACCATTTTCAATCAAAACCGTTCGCTCAGTTGGTGTTCCCTCATCATCAATTGTTAAACTACCTCTTCTGTTATCTATTGTACCATCATCGACAATTGTTACTCCTTCACTTGCAACTTTTTCACCCATAAGATTATGAAATGCTGATGTTTTTTTTCTATTAAAATCTCCTTCTAGACCATGACCAATTGCTTCATGAATTAATATAGCTGGCCAACCAGGTCCCAAAACTACTTTCATCTCACCAGCAGGCGCTGGTTTACTTTCTAAATTTACTGATGCTATTCTAAAAGCCTCTTCACAAACATTTTTCCAATTGTCATTTTTTAAATAATCATCATAAGATTGTCTGCCACCAATTCCATATACACCTGTTTCTTTTCTTCCATTTTTTTCTAACATCACAGAAACGTTAAATCTAATTAATGGACGTATATCAGTAAGCGACTCTCCACCTGATCGAATGATCTCTATTGATTTTTGCTCACCAGCAAAACTAGCCGTTACTTGTTTTACCGATCCATCTTTATTTCTTAAAAATTTATTTACTTTATTTAAGACTTCTAATTTTGAATCTAACGTTTTTTGTTCAATTGGATTTATATCGTTATAAAATCTTTTATTAGATTTTGGGATTTCATGGTTATATGTGCCTTTAATTGATTTCAGAGTTGATTTAAGATTTTCTGACGAACTTTTTAATGAATCTTTTGATATTTCATTTGAATATGAATAAGCAACAACCTCATTTGAAATAGCCCTAAAACCAAATCCTAAATCAGAACTATAGTTAGAGCTTTTTATTTTATTATCATCTAGCAAAATTGACTCTGATTTGGACTCCTCTAAATAAAGCTCACCATCATCACAATTGTTGAGTGTTTCAGATACTAATTTATCTGCATCTTGTCTTGTTAAATCAGATTTGTTAAAGAAATTACTCATCCATCTTAAATAGTGGTTTGTTAATAAATTTCAACTGATCATTTTACGCATGTACAATTTCTTACTAAAAGTTAATTATTATTAGATGAAAGTATATTTTAATAATTCTTGTAAAATCTGTAGATCGGAAATTAACTTATATAAAAAAGAAAATATTAAAGATATCGACTGGATAGATATAACTAATAATTCAGATGCTGAAAAAGAAACATCAAGAAATGAGAAAGAATTGTTAAGGAGACTGCATGTTAAAGAAAATGGTAAAATTATTCAGGGTGCAGAGGCATTTCTTTATGTTTGGAAAAAAATTCCAAAATATAAATTTTTATATAAATTTTTTAAACTACCAATAATTTTCACAATCTTTAAATATGGGTATGAAATAATTGCCTTTTTTTTATATTTAAAAAATAAGAATCAACTCAAAAACTAAGTTAAGAAAAATATTAAAAATTCACTTAGTAAAGACATAGATAACAAGAACATTATTAATAAAATTGAGTACATTAGAGTTATAACTCTATTTCTTTTTCTCCTCAGTCTAACAAAAGTTTTATCATCAAGATCTGAGATATCTCTTTCACCTATAACTGGATAATCATAACTCCATCGCCAGGTAGACTGACCTAACCTAGAGTCAAGACTGTTAAAATATCTTATCCATGCAATAACATATCTAAATATTAAATATAAAATGATCATTAATGCAGAAGAAAATAACATCCTAAATGATACTTAATAATTTAAGATAATTTAATTGATATTTTTGGCTCGTTTTCTTCCAATTAGTTGAGTGAGTGCGTCAACCATAGTATCTGAAGCCTTAAATATTTCATTATTTTTAAATTCATGTGAAATATTTTTTTCCGGATTTGTTTTGTCTTCAATAACTATTCCTTCATCAGGCGAATTATTCTTTATATAAATTAACAAAAGCCACTCATCATCCGAGGCTTCATCCCACTTGACGAATATTTCTCCAGTTTCAAATCTTCTGTCAATACATCTAAAAATTGACATGTGTCTAGTTATATGTCTTTTGTTTAATTGAAATACTAAACTACTTGCACTTCTGTAAAAACTTTCAAGAGCAAACTCAATTTTTTGTCTAGCTAAAGTATATTCTTTTTCTTTTTGTAAAAGTGTTTCTCTATCTTCATCTCCTTGAATTTTTACTCCTAAGGCCTCTACTCTTTCTCTAATCTTTTGATCTCTAATAATTCGGTATTTTTCTTTTAGTTTTTCTATTCTTTGTTGTAAGCCAGCATAATCCTCTCTCTTTTCTCTTAAAGAAATTTTTTCTAATTTCTCTAATTCTTTAACCTCTCTAACTCTAAATTTTTCAATTTGCTTATCTAATTTTAACTGTTGTAAAAATTGCTTTTGTTTTTCTGCTTGTTCAATTCTTAAAAGAGCCTGT
This sequence comes from uncultured Pelagibacteraceae bacterium, assembly GCA_902573295.1. Taxonomy (GTDB): domain Bacteria; phylum Pseudomonadota; class Alphaproteobacteria; order Pelagibacterales; family Pelagibacteraceae; genus Pelagibacter. The sequence goes on from CACGJB010000001.1 coordinate 42,131, forward strand.
TCTTTTCTTAAGAATAATTTTATTTCTTTTGTTCTTTGTTTTTCTAATTTAATTTCATCTTTTAAAGCTTGTTCTTTTAATTTAACTTTTAATTCAGCCTCTTTTTGTCTTTCTTTTGCAATTTCAATCTTTTCTAATCTTTCTTGTTCTTGTTTTTCTAATTTTAATCTTCTTGCTTCATCTTTTTTTAGAGTTTTATATTGTGAAATTGTGTCCGCTATTTTATCAAAAAATGCTTGAATATATTTTTCAAAACCAAAATTTAAACTAAACTTAAATTCAGGCTTCAGAGAATTTTGAAAGTTAACTAACTTTAAAATAAAATCTGGTTTCTTTGGTGAGATAGATTTAAATTTTTTTGAAATCTTTTTTAATCTTTTTGATTTTTTATTTTTCCGTTTTCTTCGATTATTAATTCTTTTTACAGATTTAAATTTGGTATAAAATTTATTTGATTTTTTAGATGTTTTTTTTATTTTTTTTTTGGCTTTATTTTGATTTTTAGAAATACTTTTTTTTAATTTTTTTTTCTTTTTTTTCATTTTAAGGGAGATAGTTTCTACCAATTATTTATTGATAAATATAGTCTCTTGTAACAGGCGTAGAAGAATAATTTTTTGTTAATTGAAATTGGTATACAACTTGATCACCCCATTTAAATGCCATCTCACAACCAGCAAGATAAAATTCCCACATCCTAAAAAATCTTTCATCGAACATTTCAATTATTTTTTCTTTATTTCGAATACAATTTTCTTTCCAATGTCTTAGTGTATGTGAATAATGAAGTCTCAAAACCTCAATATCTGCAACGATTAAGCCTGCTTTTTCAATTGGTGTTGTTACCTCACTTAAGCTCGGAGTATAGCCTCCTGGAAAAATATACTTAGTAATCCATGGATGTGGATCTCTTGGCGGATTTACTGATCCTATAGTATGAATTAATGATACTCCATCATCTTTTAAAAGTTTTTCAACTTGTGAAAAAAATTTTTTATAAAATTTTCTTCCTACATGTTCAAACATCCCAACACTGACTATTCTATCAAATTTTTCATTGAGCTCTCTATAATCCATTAACTTAAAGTTCAATTGATTTTCTAAATTAAGTTCTTTTGCTCTTTTCTTACAGTAATTAAATTGATTTTCTGAAAGTGTAATGCCTGTTACTTCACAGTTTGCACTTTTTGCAATATCTATTGCTAGAGAACCCCATCCGCATCCAATATCCAAAACTTTTTGATTTGGCTTTATGTTAAGTTTTTTTATTATATGTTGAATTTTATTATTTTGGGCAGTTTCCAATGTATCTGTTTCACTTTTAAAATATGCACATGAATATTGTCTTTTAGGATCTAAAAATAAGTCATAAAGATCATCGGAAATATCGTAGTGATGCGAAACATTCATCTTAGATTTTTTTATAAAATTAAAATTAGTTAAATATCTATAAGAACCTCTTAATCTGTTTATTAAATAACTGAAAAAATTTAAATCTCCTCTACCAAAATTCATTAAAGAAAGATCTAAAAATTCAGTTAGAGTTCCATTTTCTATAATTATTTCCCCATCAGTGTAGGCCTCCCCAAAATACAAGTCTGGATGAAATAATAATTTATAATGAAGTTTTTTATTTAATATTTTTAATTTTATAGGATTTTCACTTTTTGGGTTTCCAATAATGTAACTTTTTGAATTTGCATCAACTAATATAAATCCGTCTTTTTTAAAAACATTATTTAAAAATCTAGCTAATTGCATTTAAGCCGCCTTAGTATTTTTATATGAAAAATTTAATTTCTCTAAATTAGTAATTAAACCTGACTCATCTTCAGCATTTAACATGCTGAGCGGTGGTAAAAGATTTTTATAATATTTTTCTTTTTTACCAAAATAGGCATGTAAACCTGAAATCAAATTATATTTTTCAAATTCAGCTCTTACATCGCAAAGATTCTGGTTTACTGTTTGATCACGTCCATCATTAAAATCATCGTATACTTTTCTTGCCAGTGCAGAAGTAGCATTGCATGTAGCTGTAATAATTCCTGAACATCCTAACTGAAGTCCTTTAAATAATTTTGATTCTGACCCAGGTAAAACTGAAAAATTTTCAATTTTTAAGTTTTCAAAAAGATTATAAGAACTATCTTTTACTCCAATAATATTTTTTGGGTATTTTTTTACTAATTCTTCAATGCATTCAATGCTAAACTTATAGCCACATAGTTTTTCAAAATTATATAATACAATTTCACAATCAGAAATTACCTCTACTATTTTACTATAAAATTCTATTACTTCATTATCTCCATATTTATAGTATGCAGGAGGCATAATTAAAAATCGATTAAAACCTAAAGATTTGGAAACTCTCATTAAATTAATTGTTTCACCTAAAGAATTTAATCCAGTTCCGATAATATACTTTTCTTTGTGTTTACTTAAAGTCAGATGATTTAATAAATTAATTTTTTCAGAGACAGGTATAAGTTGAGCTTGCCCTGTGCTTCCAAATATAGCTGCTCCATGACACCCATTATCAATAACCATTTCTGCGTGCAGAATGGTTTTTTTAATATCAAGCGTCAAATCATCATTTAAAATCGACATTGAGGCCGCATAAATGCCTTTAATTTTACTCATAGTAAAAATTTATATAAAAATATTAATTAGTAAAGTTTATAAATTAACCATGAAAATATTAGCTATTCAAAACAGGATGGGTATAGGTGATACAGTAATTTTTCTACCTTTTATTAAAGCTATTTCAAAAAAATTTGGTGTGCCAATTAGTTTGTTGGTAAAGGAAAATTCAAAAGCTAACGAATTTTTAAATAAAACAAATTATATTAATGAAATAATTCACTTGGAAAGAGATAATAAAATAAATCAAAAACATGATGGTTTTAAAGGATTTTTCAAATTAGCAAGTGATCTAAAAAAATATAATTTCGATAAAGTTTTTATATTCAATTCTTCTTTAAGATATAACTTAATTTCTAAATTAGCAGGTATTAAAGAAATATTTCAATACCCATTATTTGAAAAACAAAATCAACACATTACAGAACCAGCTAAAGCTATAATGAAAAAATATTTAGATATCGAAACTTTTGATAATCCAGAAATTCAAATTGACAATAAAATTGTTCAAGAATCAGCAGTAAACTTTAAAATAAATAATGATGAACTCAATGTTTTGTTGGGCATAGGTGGTTCAGGTCCAACAAAAAGAATACCATCCAAAACTTTTCTAAACGTAATGGAAAGATTAGTGTTTTTAAAAAAATGTAGATTTTTTTTGGCAACAGGTAAAAATGAAGATGAACAAAAAATTTTAACTGAATTATATGATACAAAATTTAAAGAAAAATGTGTTGCCCTAGACAATCTTAATTTAAGAGAAATATTACCTGTTATTAAAAATTGTAATGTTGCAATCTGTAATGATACAAGTTTCTCACATTTGTCATCAGCATTAGGAATTAAAACAATTACATTAATGGCAGATACTCCATTAATTTATGGTTCTTACAGTACAAATATGTATCCAATAATTCCTGATGGAGAAATAACAGTTTCTCATAATACGCTTGGTAAAGACAAAATTAATCCAGATAAGATCTACGAAAAGCTATTATCAATAATTAACTAAGTGATATCTTTAAGAACTATCTCTTTTGCTTCATTAACTATAGCTGATAATCTTGAGGTTTCTGGAGAAATATCTGGATGAATTTTTTTTTGAATTTTTTGGTAAGCTTTGTTAAGTGCTTCTTTGGTTGGTTTCTTATTAATATCTAAATTTAAAATCTTATATGCCTCATTTGTTGATAATGATGAAGAATTATTATTTTGATATTGATTAAAAGAAAATCTTCCTGAATTTCTTAGAGTTTGAATAAGCCTATAAAGAGAAAGCAATTGAATCAAAGATAAACCTTTAAGTTTTACTAAAGCAAGGCTTGCAAGAGTTAATGGCAATGTAAGCAAAAATTTTCCTCCAATAGCAAATAAAACTGCTAATAAAGCCAATAATAAAATTGTTATTAATCTCACTCCTTTTGACATTTTTTTTGGAGAAATATTTGACCACCATCTTAATAAAAAATATAAGATGACTAAAATTACAAATAGATAAATAATAATATTCATATATTTCCTTATTAGATGAAAGTACCACAACTTAAAAAAAAACTAGAGATAAAAACTTGTCACAATATTGATTGGGAAGACAATTACAGCTGGATTCATCAAGATAATATTTTGGATGTTCTCAGAGATAAAAGCAAGTTAGACCCTGAAGTGAAAAAATATTTAGAAGATGAAAATGCTTACACAGAACACCATTTAAAAGATACAAAAGATATTCAAAAAAAATTATTCGATGAAATCAAAGGAAGAATTAAATTAGAAGATGAGTCTTTACCCTATAAAGATCATACGTATGAGTATTGGACAAAAACTACAACAAAAGGAAATTATTCGATAAAACTGAGAAAAAAAATTGGTTCAGAAAATATAGAAGAAATATGGAATGGTGATAAAGAAAAAGAAAATCTCAAAACCGAATATTTTGGTGTGGGAGATTTAGAAGTAAGTAATAATGACAAGTATTTAGGATATTCTTTAGATCTTAAAGGTTCTGAATATTATACAATTTATTTAAGAGATATAAAAACAAACAAAATTATTTCAAAAGAAATTACTGAAACATCTGGTGGAATAACATTTAGTTTGGATGATAAATTTATTTATTATTCAAAACTTGATGAAAATCATAGAGCAAGAACAATATACAGGCACAAAATAGGTGATTTTGATGGCAAAGATGAATTAATATTTGAGGAGAAAAGCGAGGCTTTTACAGTAGGAATTGGAAAAAGCTCAGATGAAAAATATTTTTTTATAAATACTTCTGACCATAATACTTCAGAGCAATATTACTTTAAATCTGATGAATTAAATCCATCTCCAAAACTTATTATTAAGAGAGAAAGAGGTGTTCTATATTCTGTTAATTCATGGGATGATAAATTTTATAATCATACAAATAAAAATGCTGAAGACTTTAAAATTGATATTTGTGACAATTTAGAAAATCAAAATTGGAAAACTTATATCTCGGCAAAAGATGAAGTTTTAATTGGTGGATTAACATTTCTTAAAAATTGGATTATTCGAGGTGAAACATCGGATGCACTAGATAAATTATTTGTTAAAAATATTTCTACAAATATAGAGGAAGAATTAATTTTTTCTGATGAGTCTGTTTATGTTCCAGGAGTAAGCTTAACTCAAAAAGATAGAAATACTGATGAAGTTTATTTGGGATATTCATCACCCAAAACTCCTTCTAGAGTGTTTAAATATAATTTAGCAACAAAATCTAAAGAACTTGTGAAAGAGCAAGAAATTCCTTCTGGTCACAATAAAGATGACTATATTGTTGAGAGAGTTGAGTTTAAATCTCATGATGGGAGAATGGTTCCATTAACAATCACAAGACACAAAAAAACAAAAATTGATGGATCTGCAAATATTTTATTATATGGATATGGATCTTATGGAAATTCCATGTCCCCAAGTTTTTCTTCCACAAGATTAAGTCTTATAAACAGAGATATAATTTGGGCCACAGCTCATATCAGAGGTGGTATGGAAAAAGGTATGAAGTGGTGGAAAGAAGGAAAATTAACAAACAAAAAAAATACTTTTGAAGATTATATTTACGCAGCAAAGTATTTGATCGAAAAGAATTATACGTCAAAAGGAAATATTATTGGAATGGGTGGATCAGCTGGAGGATTATTAATGGGAGCTGTAGTCAATCAGTCTCCTGAATTATTTTTAGGAATTATAATGGCTGTTCCTTTTGTAGATTCTTTAACAACAAATCTTGATCATTCTCTACCTTTAACTGTGGGAGAATTTGACGAATTTGGAAATGCAAAAGAGAATAAAGAACATTTTGATTATATTTTTTCATATGCACCATACAACAATATTAAAAATATGGATTATCCACATATTTTTATTACAACAAGTTTAAGTGATAATAGAGTTTTATTTGATGAACCTGCAAAGTTCACAGCAAAACTTAGAGACTATAAAACAGATAATAATTTGCTTCTCTTGAAAACCGAAATGAATGCTGGTCATGGTGGAAAATCGGGAAGAGATGGCGCAATAGAGGAAATTGCTATTGACTATGCATTTGCATTAAAAATTTCAAAAAAAATTTAGTACACTTTAAATCTTGAAAAAATCAAATTAATTACCATATAAGCTTAGTAAGTCGCCTAATGGGGCTTACATAAATAAACTTGCTTAACAAAGGAGGATATTATGACAAGTAAGGATCTATCTATATTTAACTCACTTAGACCTTTTTCAATTGGTTTTGATGATATGTTTGACCAATTTGAAAATATGCTAGGTAATGGAAATTTGACAATGCAGTCAAATTACCCACCATATAACATCCGAAAGACTGGTAAGGATAATTATGCTATCGAAGTAGCGTTAGCCGGTTTTAGTAAAAAAGATGTTGAGGTTGAGTTCGAAGACAATTTATTAACTGTTAGAACTAAACAAGTTGCTAAATCTGAGGACAGTGATTTTAATGGAGAAATTATTCATAAAGGAATTTCTCAAAGACAGTTTGCAAGATCATTCACTATAGCTGATGATGTAAAGGTTAATGGTGCTGAACTTAAGGACGGTCTTTTAACAATATCTTGTGAAAGAATAATTCCAGAACATAAAAAAAAGAAGCTTATTGAAATTAAATAAGTATTAAACCTTGCTTGTGGGGATTTCTCCCCACAAGTTTAAATTTATTATTTTTTTGCCATTATAGCATTTAAAAAAAATGCTAGTAATCCAGCAGGTATAAGTCCGGTTGTTAACAGTAGTTTTAAACTTATTCCAAAATCAGGAATATTTTTCACAAAGTCTGGTAACAATGACATTCCAATTCCAAAAGACAAAGAAAGAGCTAAGATTAATAAATTCCTTTGATCCATTTCTGCCCTTGAAATCAATTTAATACCAGCAGCTACAATCATACCAAACATAATGATTGCTGCTCCACCTATCACAGACTCTGGCATTGCAGCAATTATTCCACCTAATTTTGGAAATAATCCCATTAGAACCAAAACTATTCCAGCTATAGTTCCAACGTGTCTACTTACAACTCCTGTAAAAGCAACTAGTCCAGCATTTTGTGAATAAGATGTATTTGGCATCGCATTAAATATTGCACCAAATGCAGTGCCAACACCATCTGCCATAATTCCACCTGATATTTCTTTATCCGTTGCTTCTCGTTTAGCACCACCCATTGTCGTAGCACTAATATCTCCAATTGTTTCAATTGTTGTAACAATTGACATAAACAACATTAGAATTATTGCACCAGGTACAAAATCAATTCCATATTGAAGTGGCATCGGAAATGCAAACCATGCTGCAGAAGCAATTTTACCATAGTTAACCATTCCTAGTGCTGCTGCAACTATGAAGCCAGCTACTATTCCAATTAAAATTGAAGCTGCAGAAGCCATCCCTTTACCTCTAAGATTAAAAAAGATAGCAACTATAAATACTGAAGCAGCAACTGTTAAGTGATTTGCATTTGCAAAGATTTCAGGTTTATTGTTCATTAACCATCCACCTCCACCAGCATACATAAAACCAACTTTAAGCAAACTAAATCCGATCATTAATACAACTATACCAGTGACTAATGGTGGAAATAGATGCCTTATTGGTTTTAAAACTTTTCCAATAAAAATTTGAAAAATTCCTCCAATGAATGCGGCTGTAAATACTGCACCCAATCCTGCTGCTTTAAATGGTAGCATAATTGGTATAAACGCAAAACTTGTTCCTTGAACAATAGGAAGTCTTGCACCAATTTCTTTGTATCCAACAGTTTGGATGATTGTTGCAACTCCCGCTACAAACAAAGCCATTTGAATCAAAAATATTTTTTGTTCAGGCGTTTGACCAAAAACTCCAGCCACAATAATAGGAACAGTTATATTACCAGCAAACATTGCTAGTACATGCTGAATTCCTAAAGGTATGGATTTATTTAATGGAAGTTTCTTGTCTGGACTATTTGTAGAGCCCGCTTTTGTTTTTCTTGAAGCCATATAACCTCCGTCGTTAACTTAATAGACGTTACATTATTGGCTATGAATTAATATAAAAAAACTGATTAGTTTAGAACAACTTCTCTTTAGATAGTAAAAAAAACCTATAATGAGCAAATTTATTTCCAGTTATAAACTTTAAAAACATCCGTTTGAAACGAAGCCTATAACTATATTATCTGAATTTATTTCAAACCTTCGTTCACATGGAACAAGGTATTTTTTACTATTATAAACTAGCTCAAAATTCCCTTTTGCATTTTTAAAGTCTTCATCTGGTTTTCCAAGCTCCATCTGAAGTTCGGTAGCTGATTTTCCAAGAAATTTACTTAATTTTTCATTTTCCTTTTCAACAATAGCATCTGTTTTATCTTTAACAGTTTGACATCCTGAAAAAAAAATTAATATAATTATAAGACTTATTGCTGATTTTAATTTTGACATAAGTTCAAACTAACTTTTTTTGTTTTATAAATTATTAACTTTTAAGTTGTATAAATAATTTATTTCTTATTACTTTTAAGTTTAATTATAGTAACAATTGTGTTCTTTATTTGATGGTTCAAGCATATGAATGAAAAAGCCCTAGAAAAGATACTGAATATATTTTCGAAAGAAGTTTTACCCTTAACTGAAAAAGGTGTCGCTAAAGGTAGTAAAATATTTGGTGCTGCCATAATTAAAAAAGAAGATTTTTCAATTGTAGTTGCAGAAACAAACAATGAGATAGAAAATCCATTGTGGCATGGTGAAATGCATGCTCTTAAAAAATTTTATGAATTAGACACAAATATAAGACCAAAAGAAAAAGACTGTATTTTCTTAAGTTCACATGAACCCTGTAGCATGTGCTTGAGTGGAATTACCTTTTCTGGATTTGATAATTTTTATTATTTGTTTCCATATGCTGCCACTAATGAGGAATTTAATATTCCACATGATTTAAATATACTCAAAGAAGTATTTAAAATTAATGATGGAGAATATAATAAAGAAAATTCCTATTGGAAAAGTCAAAATATAAATTTACTTATTGAAAGATTACCTCCTGCAAAAAAAGAAAAGATTCTAAATCAATTAGACGAAATTAAAAAAAAATATCAAACATTATCAAATCAATATCAGGAAAATAAAGATGGAAATTCTATACCATTAAATTAATCAATGAATACAAATCTTAAAATTTCAAATGTAACCAAAATATATCCAGGATGTATTGCAAACGATAATGTTTCACTCGAATTTAATAGTGGTAAAATTTATGCTCTGCTTGGAGAAAATGGTGCTGGTAAATCTACCCTGGTTAAAATTCTTTCTGGAGTCATCATTCCTGATGAAGGTTCAATTTATTTAAATAAAAATAATCTTAAACTTAATTCGCCATTAGATGCTAAAAAAAATGATATTGGAATGGTTTTTCAGCATTTTAACCTTTTCGAAACTTTGTCTGTATTTGAAAACTTAATAATAGACTCAGATGAACAAAGAGAAAGTTTAAGAGAAAAAATTGAAGAAATTATGAGAAAATACAATTTTTCAATTGATCTTGATATTCCTGTTTTAAATCTTTCAGCAGGTCAAAAACAGAAAGTGGAAATAATTAGATGTTTAATAAGGAATCCAAAAGTTTTAATTATGGATGAACCAACATCTGTATTAACAGAGCAAGAAACAAGTGAATTATTCTTATCTTTGAAAAAATTTTCAGAAGAGGGAATTTTAATTATTTATATAACTCATAAACTAAAGGAAGTTATGCAGCTTTGTGATGAAGTTGCTGTAATGAGAAGAGGAAAGCTAGTTTCTGTAAGCCAAATTAAGAATGAAAATTTAGAATCACTTGCTACAAAAATGGTAGGTCAAAACTTAAAAACAATTAAGAAAAAAAAAGCAAGCACATCATCAGATCAATTAATAAATATTACAAATCTTAATTTTATAAGTGAGGATCCTTTTGAAACAAATTTGAGCGATATTAATTTTTCTGTTAATCGTGGTGAATGTTTAGGAATTGCTGGTATATCAGGAAATGGCCAGAGTGAATTATTCCAAGTATTGAGTGGTGAAATTTTATCAGACAAGAATTCAATAGAATTTAATAAAAATTATATTGGAGATTTAAATCCTCAAGAGAGAAGAGAGTATATGGTGGCTTTTTCTCCAGAGGATAGGCTTGAACAAGCAGCGGTTCCTCAAATGAAAATTTTTGAAAATGTAGCTCTAAACAATTTTAAATCCTCAAATTTTTTTAATAATGGTTTAATAAATGAAAAAAAAATTAGGGAACATTCCAAAAAAATAATTTCGGACTTTAATGTTAATACAGATAACATAGATTTGAAAAGTCAATTTTTATCTGGTGGTAATCTGCAAAAATTAATTATGGGAAGAGAATTAATCACATCTCCAGATTTATTAATTTGTTTTAATCCAACTTGGGGACTGGATGTTGGGGCTATAAATTATATTCATGAAACATTGGTCAATATCAACGAACAAAATAAATCAATAATACTAATTTCTACTGATACTGATGAGTTGTTAAAATTAAGTGATAAAATTTCAGTAATACATAAAGGAAAATTATCAAAAATTATGAATTCTGACGAGGTTACATCTGAGAAACTTGGAATACTGATGGGTGGAGGAGAAATTGATTAAAATTACAAAAAGAGACCAGCCTTCAAAAGCTATATTTTTCCTAACACCTGTTTTAGCAATTTTTCTAACCTTAGTAGCAGGAGGTTTAATTTTTTATGTTTTAGGTTTTAAACCTTTTGAAGCTCTAAAGTTTTTTTTCATAGTTCCAATAGCAGATATGTATGGGTTCAGTGAATTACTCTTAAAAGCCACCCCACTTTGTTTAATAGCAATTGGTTTATCTTTTTGTTTTAAAAGTAATAATTGGAATATTGGAGCTGAAGGTCAATTAACATTTGGAGCTATAGTTTCAGGGGGTGTTGCATTATTATTTTATGAACAAGAAGGGTTTTATATTCTTCCAATAGTTATTTTGGCTGGAGCAATAGGTGGAATGCTATATGCATCCATACCTGCAATTTTAAAAACTTACTTTAATACGAATGAAATTTTAGTAAGTCTTATGCTTGTATATGTCTCAAAATTAATTTTGGATTATCTTGTTGTTGGTCCTTGGAGTAATCCAGAAGGATTTAATTTTCCTGAAACTAGACAATTCAGTGACTCTGCAAGACTTCCGTTGTTATTTGAAGGACTAAGAATTCACGCAGGAATATTTTTAGCTTTAGCTGCAGTAGTTATGAGTTGGTTTGTTTTTTATAAAACATATTTGGGGTTCCAAATGAAAGTTTCAGGTTTTAGTTTAAAGACAGCAAAATATGCCGGGTACAAAGGTAAAAAAATGATCATCCTAGTTTTTTTAATAAGTGGTGCTTGCGCAGGTTTAGCAGGAGTTGGTGAAATAACTGGACCTATCGGACAACTTCATAGAGAAGTATCTCCAGATTATGGTTTTACTGCAATAATTGTAGCGTTTTTGGGTCGTTTACATCCTGTTGGAATAATTTTTGCATCTCTGGTTGTTGCAATTACTTATCTGGGTGCAGAAACAGCACAAATATTTATGCAAATTCCAAAATATACCGGTCAGGTTTTTCAAGGAATGATTTTATTTTTTCTTCTTGCTTCTGACTATTTACTCTTTTTCAAATTTAAATTTATAGGTTCAAAAAAATGATCATCGATATAAATTTTATTGGACTGATAATTGCATCCATAATGGCCTCTGCAGTACCTTTGATTTTGGCTTCTTGTGGTGAACTTATTACAGAAAGATCTGGTGTTCTAAACCTTGGTGTTGAGGGAATGATGATTATTGGTGCTATTTCTGGTTTCGCATTAATGACCGTTACAGGAAGTTTGATCATTGCAGTTCTTGGTGCAATGATAGCCGGAGTTTTAATTTCAACAATCTTTGCATTTCTAACCCAAACATTAATTACAAATCATGTTGCTACTGGTTTAGCGCTTACCATATTTGGAATTGGTATTTCTGCTATGATAGGAAAAAATTTCGTAGGTATTCCTGGAAAAGAGTTTCCAGTTTTATTTGAAGGTTTAAAAGACACAATACCACTTTTGAGCCCAATATTATTTGGACACTCAATTGTTTTTTATTTTGCTTTTGCGCTACCATTCATAACTAGCTACTTTTTAAAAAAAACAAAAATTGGATTAATTGTGAGAGCTGTAGGAGACTCACCTGAGTCTGCGTCTAATCAAGGAATAAATGTAAAATTTGTTCGTTACGCTTGTATACTTTATGGAGGAGCTATGTGTGGACTTGCTGGTGCATATTTATCAATGATATATACTCCGCAATGGATTGAAAACATGACAGGTGGTAGGGGATGGATTGCTCTTGCTCTAGTAGTATTTTCAACTTGGAACCCAATTAAAATTTTAATTGGTGCTATGATTTTTGGTGGATTGACTATTATTCAATTTCATATGCAGGCAATTGGAGTAAGAATTCCCGTACAATTCTTAACAGCTCTACCCTATATTGTTACTATAATAGTATTAGTTGTAATTTCTCGTGATAGTAGAAAAATAAGGCTAAGTACACCCAGTTCTTTGGGGAAATCTTTTCATAAAGACAATTAATTAAAAAATAATTATTTTTTTTTAGACAAATTAATTTAGATTTAGTTTTATTAAAAAATCAAAAGGGGAAATAAATTTATGCTTAAAATATTTATTCGTTCTTTCGTCTCTTCTTTAGTTTTATTATTTACATTAACTGTAGCTGCTGTATCAAAAGATGTTAAAGCAGCATTCGTTTATATTGGTCCAACTGGTGACCATGGATGGACATATCAGCATGATGTAGGTAGAAAAGCTGTAGAAGCTGCCGGATTTAAAACAACTTACGTAGAAGGTGTTCCAGAAAGTGCTGATGCTGAAAGAGTTCTTAGACAATTGGCAAATTCTGGTCATGATGTAATCTTTACAACTAGTTTTGGATATATGAATCCAACAAACAAAGTTGCAAAAGAGTTTCCAAACGTAAAATTTGAACATGCAACTGGATACAAAAGAGAACATCCAAATGTTGCAACATACGCTGCTAGATTCTACGAAGGTAGAGCTATCTTGGGAACAATAGCTGGATCAATGACAAAATCTAATGTTATTGGTTACGTAGCATCTTTTCCAATTCCAGAAGTGATAAGAGGAATTAATTCATTTACTTTAGCTGCTCAAAAAGTAAATCCAAATATCAAAACAAAGATTGTTTGGGCCTTTACTTGGTATGATCCAGGTAAAGAAGCAGAGGCTGCTAAAGCTTTAATTGATCAAGGTGCTGATGTTATAGCACAGCATACAGATAGTACTGCGATTGTTCAGATTGCAGAGAAAGCTGGAGTTTACGCTTTTGGTCAAGCCAGTGATATGGATAAATTTGCTCCTAAAGCTGTATTAACTTCAGTTGAAAATAACTGGGGACCTTACTATGTGGAAAGAGTTAAAGCTGTGGCCAATGGTACATGGAGCCAAAAAGATACATGGCATGGTATCGGTGATGGTATGGTAGTGATATCTGATCTTGACTCAGCAATTCCTTCTAACTTAAAGAAAAAAGTTAAAAAACTTCAGTCAGATTTAGCGTCTGGAAAAGTTCATGCTTTTACGGGTCCTATTTACGACCAAAAAGGTAACTTGATGGTTGCTGAAGGCAAAACTGCAGATGATGGAATGCTTGCAGGTATGATGACTTATGTCAAAGGTGTTGAAGGAGATATACCTAAGTAAGTTTTAAACTTATAGAAATTTAAAAGGCCGGTTTTTTAACTGGCCTTTTTTATATTTGGTGTTTTTTTTTTATTTCTTCGATCCTTAATTCTTCATAAATTTCGAAGGGTTGGACTATCCAAGGATTATCAGGAAGTCTGTTTGCACAGAAGTCTGGCTCAAAAGTTGACTTCTTTTTTTTAAACAATGTTGCTGTTTTAATATCTTCTATTTTATCCTTAATGGGTTCGTATTTTTTTAACCAGTCTATACTTTTGTTAAAAGTTATTCCTGTGTCAGATAAATCATCACATAAAAGTATTTTTCCACCCATATTAGGTGCTATAGAACTCATTTCTCTTGAAAACACAATGTCACCCTGCTCATCCTCTACTCCCTTACCGCTGTAAGACTCAACTGCAAGATACGCACATTTTAATTTAAAAATTCTACTTAGAACATCTATCATCGGCGCTGCTCCACGCATGATGCCAACTAGTATTGTTGGTTCATATCCACTCTCATCAATTTGGATTGCCAGTTTCTCAACAGTTTTGTTATATTCGTCCCAGCTAACAATCATTTTTTCAGACATACTTTTTTATATCTAGTTATTTAAATAATAAAACTAAAACTGCAAGAATGATAAGTGCTATTATTGAAGAAATTAAAATATACAACCTATGAATGTTTCTTCCTCTTAAATTAAAATAATGTCTTGCAACACCAGAAATAACTGCAATAGCACATAATATTAACCAATTATATTGGTGATAAACTAAAAAGCTCGAATGCCCAGAAAGCATTATAAACAAAACTAAAAAAGTTGAATAATTGTTGTGAATTGATCGTTGTTTAGCTGCTAGAGATAAACTCATGTCAAATTTCTCGCCTCTTTCACTACTACTAATTATGTTCATTTGATTAGGGATAATTACTGTGAAAACATTACCAAACATATTAGATCCAATAATTAATCCAACACTTAAAATTGCAAATTTCGGACCAAATAATTTTGTAAGTCCAAATGATACAACTGCTAGCAAAATTATTCCCAAGGATATAAATAAAATATTATTCTCAATTAATTTTGATTTACATAAAAGATCGTAAACAAACCAAGAAACAATCAATGATAAGAGTGAGATAATAATCGCATAACTAGGAGGTATTAATAGAACTCGCTTATCAACCATTAATACACCAGCGTTATAGTAGTAAATTACAACTAATAGCAACATTCCAGTTACAAAAGTTAAGTAACTTTGCCATTTGAAGATTACTAATCTATTCAAGTAATCTTGGGGTGGAGATGTTTTTAACCTTGAAAGTTTGTAAAAAAAACCAGAATGCATCAGATATCCTTCACCATCGATATCATCGCTTGTTATATTTTTATTTAAATTATTATCTAAGTAATTAAATAAAAAACTATTACCTACCCATAATATTGCGAATAATACATGGCCCCATCTTAGAATAACTTCTAACCATTTTATTGTATAAGGTAAAAATTCCATCAATATTTTATTTTATCTACTTTTTTATCCCAAATTTCAAATGCTTTTAAAGCTTCATCTCTAAGCATTTGTACCATTTCAATTTTCCTATCATCAATTTTTTTTGGAATTTCTGTATAAATAAATGAGTCATCGAAATCTATATTTTTTGCATCTTCTCTAGTGTTTGCATAATATATTTTATCTAGTCTTGACCAATAAATTGCTGAAAGACACATCGGGCAAGGTTCACAGGAAGTATAAATCTCGCATCCAGAAAGATCAAAAGTATTTAAATTTTTACAGGCTTCTCGAATTGCTACTATTTCTCCATGAGCAGTGGGATCATTTATAGAAGTAACTTTATTTGAGCCCTCTGCAATAATCTTATCATTTTTAACTACAACACTTCCAAAGGGGCCTCCAATAGTATTTGCACTATTTATTGAAAGTTCAATAGCTTTTGCCATAAATTTTTTTTTATCTTTCATTTTAATTTTTTATTTTATTTTTAATTTTGTTAATACTCATTAAAATTCTTTCAGGTGTTGCAGGTGCATTAAGTTCAGGTATAAACTGGTAATTTCCAATTGAAGCAACTGCATCTTTAATTGCATAAAAAACACTCATGGCTAGCATCAAAGGAGGTTCACCAGTTGTTTTTGCTTTATTAACAACTTTTTCTTTATTTAATCCTTCTTTAAAAATTTCTACATTAAATTTTTTTGGAATATCACTTACTGCAGGTATTTTGTAAGTTGATGGAGAAAAGGTTGTAATCTGACCATCTGATTTCCACTTCAATTCCTCTATTGTCAGCCAACCTTGTCCTTGTACAAAACCACCCTCTATCTGGCCCAGTTCTAGTGCTGGATTTATTGGTTTCCCAGCATCATGTAAGATATCTACTCTTTCCAATATATTTTCACCCGTCAATGTATCTACAGTTACTTCCGAAACAGCTGCTCCGTAACAAAAGTAATAAAACGGTCTCCCTCTAAATTTTTTTTTATCAAAATTTATTTTTGGTGTTGAATAGAAGCCTGATGATGAAAGAGAAATTCTATTTAAATATGCCTCTTGAATTATATTTTTAAATTCAAATTGTCTGTTTCCAAATATTATATATTGATCTTTATAGACTGCCTCTTGATTATAGATCTTATATTTTTTCTTAATAAATTTTTCTAAATTTAATTTAATTTTTGCTACTGCATTTAACGCTGCAGCTCCGTTAAGGTCTGTAGTTGATGAAGCAGCGCTAGCTGAAGTATTTGGAACCTTAGCCGTATTTGTTGATGAAATATGAACTAAACCATAAGGTAATCCAAAAGAATTAGCCACTAATTGAGCTATCTTTGTATGGGTCCCCTGACCCATTTCAATACCTCCATGATTTAAATGAACACTTCCATCTGTATAAATATGAACTAATGCTCCAGCTTGATTTAAATGAATTGTTGTAAATGAAATACCAAATTTTAAAGGTGTAATAGCTATACCCTTCTTTTTAAATTTATTTTTTTCATTAAATTTTCTTATGTCCAAATATCTTTTCTTGTAATTAGATTTACTTTCTAACTTTTTAAATATTTCATTAATGACATTATCTTCAACAGTCATTCCATAATGAGTTACATTCCTTTTATCTTTTTGATAAAAATTTTTCTTTCTGACTTCTATAGGATCTTTTTGTAAATACCTTGAGATATTATCTATAATATTTTCTATAGCCATCATCCCTTGATTTCCACCAAAACCTCTAAATGCAGTTGAGGTTGGAATATTTGTTTTACATAAATTATTTGTTACCTCGATATCTGAAATATAATATGCGTTATCTATATGAAGCAAAGCTCTCTCATTTATTGCAGCTGATAAATCAGGTGACATTCCACAATTTGAAGATAGGTTTACTTTTAATCCCTCAATAATTCCTTCATCATCAAAACCAACTTCATATTCAGATAAAAATTCATGTCTTTTACCAGTCAATATTATATCGTCATCTCTATCTAATCTTAATTTGACTGGCTGCCCTGATTTTTTTGCCAACAACGCACAAATACATGCCGTCATAAAATTTGTTTCCTTGCCACCAAACCCACCTCCGATTCTTCTGACTTCAACATTTATTGAATTGCTTTTTTGATTAAACATTTTTGCAATTAATTGTTGTGTTTCCGATGGATGTTGCGTTGAACTATAGACTAAAAAATTATCATCTTCTTTAGGAACAACAAAAGCTGCTTGACCCTCTAAATAAAAGTGCTCTTGGCTTCCAGTTGTAAAATTTCCTTTTAAATTATTTTTTGAGTTTTTTATTTTTTTAGAAGGGTTACCTTTTTTAACTTTTCTAGGTTTAAATAAAAATTGCTTCTTACTTAAAGCTTCTTTTATTGTAATAACTGGTTTTAAATCTTCATAGGTAACTTTAGCTTTTAATACTGCCTTTCTAGCAAGTTCTGTAGTTGTGGCAGCTACAGCGAATAATGGCTGACCAAAAAACTCTATTTTTTTTTCTGGAAAAATTGGATCACCTTCAAAAACTGGACCTACGTCATTTCTACCAGGGATATCTCTTTGAGTAACTACCGATATCACTCCTTCACTTTTTTTTACTTCAGTGAGGTCTATATTTTTGATTATTGCATGAGCTTTTTTGCTTAAACCAATGGCGCCATAAATTGTATTTTTTGGCTCATTAATATCATCTGTGTACTCAGCGTATCCACTCACATGCTTATAGGCACTATCATGTGGTCTTATTTCCTCGATGTAGTTCTCTTTACTCATTTAATTTACTCTTGATAACTTATTAGAATTTATTTCTACGAAACATTTCATCAATAAATTTTTTGCTATCTCTAGTCTATATTCTTTACTGGCTCTCATGTCACCAATGGGACTTAAATCTTTTTCTAAATAATTTTTTGCTTGATCAAAAGTATTGATGGTAAGAGGCTTATTTTTAAGAATTTTTTCACATGCTTTAGCTCTTTTTGGTACAGCAGCCATGCCTCCATATGCAATATAAACCTCTTTAATTTTATTATTATTAATCTCAAAATTAAAAGATCCACAAACTGATGAAATATCATCATCAAATCTTTTTGAAATCTTAAATGCCTTAAAAATGTTTTTCTTAAATAATGGTATTTTTATTGAGTAAATAAATTCATTATTTTTTAATTTAGTTTTTCTATAATCAAGAAAAAAATTATTTAAAGGTAATACTTTTCTTTTATTATAACTTTCAATTAAAACCTCTGCATTTAAGGATAATAGAATTGGCAGTGAGTCGCCAATTGGAGATGCTGTTGCAATATTACCGCCTATAGTTCCAACATTTCGAATTTGAACAGAGCCATATCTTTTTAGAACTAAATAAAAATCTGGATAATATTTTTTAATTTCTTTTTCAAATTTTATTAAAGGTGTGGCAGAGCCAACTTCTAAATAATTTTTACTTACTTTGATAAAATCTAATTCATTAATTTCTTTTAAATCAATTATAAATGGAATTTCTTTTCTCTCTTTTGTAACTTTTAAAGATAAGTCGGTACCTCCAGCAAGAAAACTAAAATTAGAATGTTTTTTAATTATATCTTTTAAATCTTTAATATTTTTTGGTGAAAAATAAATTTTATCATCTTTTTTAATATAAATATTTTTTGGTTTAATTTTTTTTAATTGCTGAATAATTTTATTTTTATTTTTTGTAAATTGATCATTTTTATTTATTTTATTTAAACTTTTGGCAGCATCAATTATAGGCCTATAACCAGTACAACGACATAAATTACCAGATATAGAGTCTGTTATTAATTCATCATCAAGCCTTTTATTATTTTTAAACATTGAAAATAAAGACATAACAAATCCTGGTGTACAGAATCCACATTGAGAACCATGGAATTTTACCATCGCATTTTGCACTGGGTGAAGTTTTCCATTTTGAGATACTAAATCTTCAACAATTAGAAGCTGCTTACCATTCAATGATGGAACAAATGAAATACAGGAATTAATTGCTTTATATTCAATTTTATTATCAACTAATTCACCTAAAACAATTGTACATGCACCACAACCACCCTCTGAACATCCTTCTTTAGTTCCTGTCTTTTTTAATTCAGTTCTTATATAATTAAGTAACGTTTGATTAGGATCGGGGTTTTTGATTACTATAAGCTTGTCATTTAATAGAAATTTAACAGAACTCGATATCACTTAACTACCTCTATAAGTAGAATAACTCCAAGGTGAAACAAGCAAAGGAACATGGTAATGTTGTGAGGGATCTGAAATACCAAATCTTATAACAACATCATCCAAGAATGGTACATCGCTAGCTGAAGATATATTTTTAAAATAATCACCAATATGAAAAACTAATTCATATTTGCCCTTAATAAAAACATCTCCCTCTGCTAGTGGTGAGTTAGCTCTGCCATCGTCATTGAGTTTTGTTGACGTTAATTTTTTTCGTTCTGAATTATTAATATAAAACAACTCAACCAAGATACCTTTGCCAGGTTTACCAGAATACACATCTAAAACATGAGTTGTGAGCTTTGTCATAAAATTATAGTATCATTTAATTTTAAACTTAAATTATTTAAAGTTATATGAGAACAATAGATAACATTAACGATCTAAACAAGTCTGATTTTTTGTCTATATTTGGTAATGTTTTTGAAAAAACTGAATCAGTTGCTTTGGAAGCTTTTGAGTTAAAACCATTTAAAAACTTCGAAGATATCGTGTTTAAAATGCTTGATATTTATGAAAATTACGAAAAGAATAAAATTTTAGAGATTTTAAATGCACATCCAGAGCTTGCTGTGGCAAAAAAGATGACATCTGAATCTATATCAGAACAAGCCTCAGCAAAATTAAACCAATGTTCTAATGACGAATATGAGGAATTTAAAAAATTAAATTCAGAATATAAAAAAAAGTTTAATTTTCCTTTTATAATTGCCGTAAAAGGTAAAGATAAAAATGAAATTTTGAATAATTTTAGACAAAGAATACAAAGTGATGTAGAAAGTGAATTTCTTGAAGCAAAAAAACAAGTAAAAAAAATTGCAACCTTTCGCTTAAATGAAATAAATAAAAAATGAAAAAATTTATAAGTGCAAAAATGATTAACTTAGCAGATTCAAGAATTGGATCTAAAATTATTTATAAGACTGACGATTTTTTTGCAGCTGCTGATAGAATTTTAAAATTAGATAATCCAGTTTTTAAAGATGGACTATTTGACAAACATGGTAAATGGATGGATGGATGGGAAACAAGGAGAAGAAGATCAAAAGGTTTTGATTATTTAATATTAAAACTTGGTAAACCTGGAAAAATATTTGATATAGACATTGACACAACACACTTCAATGGAAACCAACCCACACATGCTTCGTTAGAGGGTTGCTTAAGTAAAACAAAGCCTAATAAGAAAACAAAATGGATTTCTTTACTAAGCAAAAAAAAACTTGGGCCAAGCCGAAACCATAGCTTCAAATCAAAAAACAAATCTGTTTTTAATTATATAAGACTAAACATTTTTCCAGATGGCGGAGTTGCAAGACTAAGACTTTATGGAAAAATTGAAATGGAGAAAAACTTTTTAAGCAATAAAACTATCAACCTTACATCTGTTTTGAATGGAGCTTCAATTATTGGTTGTAATAATGAACATTTTGGCAGAGCTGAAAATATCATTGCACCAGGCAAAGGAAAAAATATGGGAGATGGTTGGGAAACTAGAAGAAGTAGAGGAAAAAACTTTGATTGGCTTATAATAAAATTTGGAAAACCAGGATTAATAAAAAAACTAGAGATTGATACCCATCATTTTAAAGGAAACTATCCCGATAGTTGTTCAATTCAAACTGCAAGTATTTCAAAAGATCTATCCAATAAATCAATTGTCAATAATTCAAAAAATTGGAAGTTTATTTTAAATAAATCAAAACTATCAGCTCACAAGAAACATATTTTTAAAAAATTCTTAATAAAAAGAAGTAAGGAAAACTATCTTAAGATAAATATTTATCCAGACGGTGGAATTTCAAGAATAAGGGCATTTGGAAAATTTGTGAAATGAAAGTAATAAAAGCAAAAAAAATTACTAAAAAAAATTTTTCTAAATTTGGTCAATTAATAGATACGTCAAAAAAAAAACCTATAAATATTAATGATGGATATGCAAAAAGATTTGATAATTTGATAAATTTAGATGCATCTAAAAACAAAGGGAAAGCAATTGTTAGTATTTTTAAAGCAAAAAAAAGAAAGTTTCCTATGAAAATTGATATGATGGAAAAACATCCTTTGGGAAGCCAAGCCTTTATACCTATGGAAGATACAAAATTTTTAGTGTTTGTAGCACCAAAAGGAGATAAGCCAGATGTAAATAAAATCCGATCCTTTTTAGTCCCAAAACAAACTGGCGTTAACTACAATGCTGGTATTTGGCACTTTCCGTTGATTTCTATGAAAAATATGAATTTTCTAATTGTTGATAGAAAAGGAAAAGGAAACAATCTTGTTATTTACAAATTTAAAAAAGATAAAATTATTTTGAAAAAATGAAAAAAAAATACCCAAGAGATTTAGTGGGATATGGTTCCAAAAAAGTTAAGGTTAAGTGGCCTGGTAATGCTAAGTTGGCTTTGCAATTTGTGCTTAATTACGAGGAGGGAGCAGAGAATTGTACTCTTCATGGTGATAAAACTTCAGAAATTTTTTTATCAGAAATTATAGGAGCAAAACCAATTAAAGGTCGAAACTTAAATATGGAGTCAATTTATGAATATGGATCAAGAAGAGGATTTTGGAGAATTCACGACCTATTTAATAAAAAGAAAATTCCACTTACTATTTTTGGAGTTGGTATGGCATTGGAAAGAAATGAAGAAGTTTGTTCGGCAATAAAAAAAGCAAATTACGAAGTTGCTAGTCATGGGTGGAGATGGATTGACTATCAAAATGTATCAAAGAAAAAAGAAAAAAATGATATGAAACTTGCAGTAAAATCTATAAAAAAGATTTTTGGCAATCAACCTGCTGGTTGGTACACTGGCAGGTGTAGTGAAAATACTCTAGATTTAGTAATTGATAATGGCAGTTTTTTATACTGTAGCGACACATACAGTGATGATCTTCCTTATTGGATAAAAAAAGGTAATAAAAAACAACTAATGGTTCCTTACACACTTGATAACAATGATATGAGGTTTGCAACCAATCAAGGATTTAATTCAGGTGAACAATTTTATAATTATTTAAAAGATAGTTTCGATGCCCTTTATGAGGAAGGAAAAACTTCACCAAAGATGATGTCCGTTGGATTGCATTGTAGATTAATTGGAAGACCTGGTAGAATACAGTCTCTTAAAAAATTTTTAAATTACATCTCAAAATTTAAGGATATTTGGATATGTAAAAGAGTAGATATAGCTAAACATTGGATAAGAAATTATAGTTAAAATTTTTATTATTGTTCCGCAGCTATAGAAGTATAGTGAGCAACTGCTTCAATTTCCTCATTAGTTAGTATGCCCTCCATCGCAGGCATTACTCCTATACCGTTTCTAACTGCCATTATAATTCTTTGAATATCAGGTCTAATTTCATTTAAATTTGGACCAACCATTGCGTTCGACCCAGCATCTGAGAGCATATGGCATGCAGCACAATTTCCAGCACCCAGAAAAACTTCTTTTCCCTTATTAAATAATTCATCTGCATTAGCTTGAAAAATTGATAAACATACTAAAATCAATATCACATTCTTCAAATTTAAAAATAATTTTTTCATTTCAAATTTGGTATCATAAATAAAAAAATTAAAAAAGAAAAATTAAATGGAAAGATTGGATGAGTTAAAAATTACAGAAAAAGTAATTTGTTGAATTAAATTCATCAAAAAAGTAATAAAGAAGGTAAAAAAAATAAATATGAAAATATTCGATTGTTTTATGTATTTTGATGAAGAGGTTATTTTAGATCTTAGATTAAATATCCTTAATCCATATATTGATTATTTTATTATAGTTGAGAGCTCGTACACACATAAAGGGGACAAAAGAAATTTAAAATTTGACATAAAAAAATTTGATAGATTTAAAGAGAAAATTATTTATCTAACTTTTGATGAGATACCAAGCGATATAGAAGAAGTATTTGAAAACGACAGTGAAGATGAAAAATCAAGAAAACTTATATTTAATGCTGCTCATAGAGAAAATGGGCAAAGAAATTATATTTCTAAAGGATTAGGAAATGCACAAGATGATGATTTAGTTTTAATTTCTGATGTTGATGAAATTCCTAATTTACAAAATTTAAAACTGAAAGAAATTAAAAATGAAATAATCCTATTCAAACAAGATATGTTTTATTATAAATTAAATTTAAAATTGCCAGACTTGGTATGGTCCGGTACTAAAGGATGCAAAAAAAAGAATTTTAAAAATCCGCAATGGCTAAGAAATATTAAAGATCAAAAATATCCCATTTACAGATTAGATACCTTTTTTTCAGAAAAAAAATATATGAATTTAAAATTTATTGATAACGGTGGCTGGCATTTTTCTAATATAAAAACGCCAGAAGAAATTGAGCATAAACTAAAATCATATCTTCATCATTTAGAGTTTGACGTTAATCCCCTATCACTAGAAGAAATAAAAAATATAATAAAAAATAAACAAGCAATTTATGATTTGAAAGTTGACAAAAGAGTGAATAAAATAGGAAATGGAAGTCAACTAGAAGTGTATCCGCTATCAAAATTACCTCTTTACTTGCAAGAGAATAGAGAAAAATATAAACTTTGGTTAGATTGAAATGAAAAAAGCTTACTGGATTGCGAATTATACTGAAATAAAGGACGACGAACGACTTAAAAAATATGCCGTTAAAGCAAAAGAAGCGGTTGAAAAATATTCTGGAAAAATAATAGCGAGAAGTGCAAATAATGTAACTCTGGAAGGTAGGGAAATGATTAGAGTAGCTCTTGCAGAATTTCCAGATATTGAAACAGCAAAAAATTGTTACAATTCCGAAGAGTATGTTGAGGCTAGAAAACATTTAGAAAATAATGCTACTAGAGAACACATAATTTTTGAGGGAATGTAAGCTAATAAAGGCTTAATACTGAATAGGTTCTGGATCTATACTTCTCCATAAATACCAAGTTGCTACAGAACAGTAAGGGGAAAACTTTTTGTTTAAATATTTCACATAACTTTCAGGTGGAAGATATTTTTTATTAAAATTTTTTGAAATAGCTCTTAACAAACCAATATCTTGAATTGGCCAAATATTAGGACGATTATAAGTAAATAATAAAATCATTTCTGCAGACCATCTTCCAATTTGTCTTAATTGAGACAAATAAATTATAGCATCTTCATCAGACATTTTTGAAATAAGTCTTGCGTTAAACTCTTTACTTAATATTTTTTGGGCTAAACTTTTTATTCCTCTCACTTTCTGTCTGCTCAGACCACAACTTTTGAGCTGAATAGTAGATAACTTGCTTACTGTTTTTGCGTTAATTTTATTTTTGCATTTTTTCTTAAATTTTAAAAAAACTGAATTAGCAGCAGCTACACTAATTTGTTGCCCAATTATACTTTTACAGAGAGAGAAAAAGACATCTTTTCTTGAAGTTAACACTGTCTCTGAAGGGGATTTATATTTTTTAATCAAAGAAGACATGATTTTATCTTTTTTAGATAAATATTTTTTTGCTTTATTCCAATATGATGGGGTTTTACTCATGTCGTGAAATAGATGACTTTTTTTTCAAATACATCTCTCTTCTAAATATAATAATTGATGAAACTATAACTAATAAGGCACCTAATAATGTTTTAGAAGTTGGTATTTCGTTCCAAATAAAATATCCAAATATTATAGCAAAGACTAATCCAAGATATTTTAAAGGGGAAACTAAACTTACTTCTGAGTATTTGTAAGATTGTGATAACCATAAATTTGCAAGACCACCTAATATACCAACCATTGATAACAAAAATAAATCTAGTAAACTTGGCAAGATCCATCCCTGATAAAAAGATAAAAAACTTAGAAGCATTATCGAGAATGAAAAGAAAAAACTAATTAACCAAGCAGGCTCGGTTGATGATAATTTTCTTATAGCAATAGCTACATAAGATAAGCCTAAGCAAAAAATTATTGGATATATATAATATAAATTTAAAGAGCTAAAACCTGGTTCAGTGATGAAAATTATACCAACAAATCCTACTAAAACTGCTAACCATCGATAAATACCAACTTTTTCTTTTAGTAAAAAAATTGAAAATATTGTTATAAATATCGGTGCTGCAAAAGAAATACTTACAACTGTTGCTAAAGGCAAATTTCTTAATGCTATAAATATAGAAACCAAAGCAATTAATCCTGCTAAACATCTTTTAAAATGAAGAAATGGTCTAGTTGTTTTGTAAAAATCTAAATATCTACCTTTAGGAATAAGAAATAAAATTGGAATTATTCCACAAAATCCTCTGAAAAATAATACTTGTCCAACGGGATAATCCTCAGACCATTTAACAATCACATCCATAAGTGAAAATGCACATACCGATATGAACATGTAAAAAAAGCCTAATTGATTTTTTGATAGCATATGATTAACTTTAGATTAATTAAGTTAATTATCAATGGAAATAGCAATTTTAGGATTAGGATGTTTTTGGGGACCAGAAATTAAGTTTAGTAAACTTGATGGAGTTATTAAAACAGAAGTAGGTTATTGTGGAGGTCATAACGCTGAAACAAATTACAAAGAAGTATGCACAGGTAAAACAAATCATGCAGAAGTAGTAAAATTAGATTTTGATCCTAAAGTAATATCGTACGAGAAAATTCTTGAATATTTTTTTGAAATTCATGATCCAACAACCTTAAATTCTCAAGGACCAGATTTTGGAACCCAATATAGAAGTGAGATATTTTATTTAAATGATCAACAAAAAATTATTGCTGAAAAAATTATAGAAAAAGTAAACATAAAATTATCAGGAAAAGTTGTAACAAAAACTTCTTTAGTCAAAAATTATTGCCCAGCTGAAGAATATCATCAGAGATATTTGGAAAAAAGATAAAATGTCTCTAATTGATACAAGTTGGTTAGAAAGTAATATTGATAAAGTAAAAATTATTGATTGTTCATGGCATATGCCTCAAACTCAAAGAAATGGTTTTGAGGAGTATTGTAAAGAACATATCCCAAATGCAATTTTTTTTGATTTAGATAAAAATTCAAAATTAGATACAGATTTGCCTCATATGCTTACTGATCCTAAATCTTGGGAAAAAATAATGAGCAATATGGGTATAGAAAATAATGATAAAATAGTAATTTACGATAATTCTGATGTAATTAGTTCTTGCAGATGTTGGTACAATTTAATTTACTATGGCCATGATCCAAAACTAGTTCATGTGCTCGATGGTGGACTAAAAAAATGGAAAAAAGAGAATAAAGCCACAGATGACAAAGAAGTAATCGCTAAAGTTTCTAAATATTCTAGTAAAGAAAATAAAGAGCTTGTTAAAAGTAAAAAACAGATAGATGAAAATATTAATAATAAAGAATTTAACATTGTTGATGCAAGGAGTAGAGAAAGATTTGAGGGAAAAGTTGCTGAACCACGGAAAGGTTTAAGAAGTGGTTCAATAAAAAACTCTTATTGCCTACCTTTTTCTGAATTAATAAATGATGACCACACTTTCGTTAGTAAAGAAAAAATAATTGAAAAGTTTAAGTCATTTAAATTTGACCATAATAAAAATGTTGTTTTTTCATGTGGTTCTGGAGTAACAGCAAGCGTATTGGCACTAGCATATTCTTTAATAAATGCTAAATATATGCCCACAATATACGATGGCTCATGGTCTGAGTATGGAAAGAGTTAAAATATGAAAAGATCAACAAAAATTATATCGATAATACTTATATTCTTCTTTATTATTGCGGCTGTAATCATTGCCAGAACAATGATTGGCAATCATTTCAAAAAAAAATTTAGTAAAAGACCTCCTCCAGGAATAATCGTTAAAGTGGTTGAGCAAAAATTATTTCAAAATACTATCGAAACATTTGGTACAGCTGTTCCTGCGCAGATTAAGTCATTTAATATTGAAAAATATGAAATATTAGAACCAATTAAATTTAATACGAAAGTAAAAAAAGGAGATGTAATCGCAAAGTTAAAGAATAGAGATATAACTACTCCTTTTGATGGAATTATTGGAAAACGAGATTTTTCAAACGATATAGATGTGTCTCAAACCTCCATTATATTAAATTTAGAAGATACCTCTGTTCTATTTGTTGATGTAGATATACCCGAAACTTTTGCACCTTATGTAAAAAAAGGTCAAAACGTAGATATAAAATTCTCTGGAAATGCTCTTAAAAAATATTCTGGAACTGTAGAGTCTACTGCAAGTAGAATTGACACAAATAAAAGATCTCTACCAGTAAGGATTAAATTAAATAACCCTAACTATGAACTTTTGTCTGGATCGTTATTAGAAATCTCTATTAATTATAATGAAAGAAATTCGTTAAGTATTCTTGATACTAGTCTGATAATGGAGGGTGATAATGTTTACGTTTATAAAGTAGACAAAGAAAATACTATAAAAAAAGTACCCGTAGAAATAGGCTTAAGAAAAAAAGGTATTGTAGAAATTACATCTGGTCTAGAAAATGGTGACACGGTGGTTGCTGAAGGTTTAAAAAAAACAAGACCTAATGGAAAGATTAAACCAATAAAATATGGCTCAAAACAAAATTCATCAGGTTGGGGTAAAAAAAAGAAATCAACTAAAGAAGAAAATAAGAAGTAATAATAATTAAGAAACTAAATGTATATAACTGAAGTTAGCATAAGAAGGCCGGTTGTAGCTTGGGTACTATCTTTAATACTTATTGTGTTTGGTCTATTTGTTTACTCAGAAGTACCAGTTAGGGAGTTACCCGATGGTTTACAGCCACCTGTAGTACAAGTTAAAGTTGATTATAAATCTGCTTCAGCTCCGATCATAGATCAGGAAATAACTCAAGTGATAGAAGACGTTATAGGTGGTGCTGAGGGAATAAAAAATATAGACTCTAAGTCTGAAAACGGCAGAAGTAGTATCAACATAGAGTTTGATACTGATATAGAGCTAGATGATGCTGCTAATGATATAAGAGAAAGAGTAGCTAGAGTAGTTGATAATCTACCTTCTGAAGCTGATGCTCCACAAATTTTAAAACAAGCAGCTGGATTTACCACAACAATGTGGCTTTCGGTTTCATCTTCAACCTGGTCAGATTTAGAGCTTGGTGATTACGCAGATAGATATCTTATAGACTCTTTTTCAAGTGTAAAAAATGTTGGAAGAATTCTACTAGGTGGACTTAGAGAGCTTAGTGTTAGAGTTTGGATTGACCCTATTAAATTAGCCGCAAATAACATGACTATTCAAGAAGTAGAAAGTGCACTTAGGAATGAAAATATTAGTTTGCCCGCGGGGACCTTAGAAGCAGATAATATAGATTTAACGATTAATTTAGATAAATCTTATACAAATATTGAAGAATTAAAATTTTTACCTATTAAAAGAACAAAAGATAAAGTTGTAAGATTATCAGATGTTGCAAATGTAGAATTTGGTCCTGTTTCTGAAAAAACATTATTTAAAGCTCAAAGTAAAAATAATTTAAATCAGAAAACAGTTGGTATAGGAATTTACGCAAAAAGTGGTGCCTCAACAGTTGAGCTTTCAAAAGAAATTCAAAAAAAAATTATTGAAGTAAGAAAAACATTACCCGAAGGCTTAAAGTTAGAAGTTTCATTTAATAGAGCCACATACGTTAATGCAGCAATTAACGAAGTTTATAAAACTTTAGCAATAGCCTTTGTTTTAGTTGTAATAATAATTTATTTATTTTTAGGTAATATTAAAGCAGTGATTGTTCCTGCAGTTGCACTGCCCGTAAGTTTAATTGCATCTTTTCTTGGAATTTATCTGTTCGATCTATCTATTAATATTTTTGTTTTACTTAGCTTTATACTTGCAATTGGAATTATTACTGATGACTCGGTCATAATGACTGACGCAATTTACAGAAGAATAGAAAATGGAGAAAACTCATTAGCAGCAGCTTACAACGGTTCAAAACAAATTACCTTTGCAATTATTGCAACGACTTTAATCTTACTTGCTGTTTTTATTCCATTAATATTTATCAAAGGAATATCTGGAACTTTATTTAGAGAAACTGCTATAGCTTTATCTTTCTCTATTGTAGTTTCATCTTTTGTTGCTTTAACTTTATCTCCAATGCTTGCGAGTAAATTTTTGAAAAAAAAATCAAGTAATGGTTTTTTTGTAAAAAAATTTAATATTTTTTTTCAGGGTTTTTCAAATTTTTATAAAGAAACATTAAATTATTGGATTAATAAAAAAAAAACTATAATAACTTTTATTTTTTTAATCATAGCTGGATCTGTAGCTTTATTCGTGTATACAACTAAAGAGCTGCTTCCAAAAGAAGATAGAGGTGTTTATTTGGTTATTGGTTTCACCGATGAAGGAAGTTCATTTGACTATACTCAACAAAGAGCTCAAGATGTAGAGAAGAGATTACTTCCATTGCTACAAGCTGAGGATAGTCCTTATAATAGATTTATAATGAGAGTTCCAGGTTTTGGTAGTTCTGCAAATTCATTTAATAGTTTTATTATTATTGCTTTACTGGACGATTGGAAAAAACGAGACAAAGATGCTTTGACAATTATGAGACAAGCTATAGGCAAGATAGTAACTGTTCCTCAAACTCTAGCTTTTCCAATCTCTCCTCAAGGGATAAGGGTTTCCAATTATAATAAACCAGTCCAAATGGTAATTTTAGGAAGCACTTATGAAGAATTAGAAAGCATTCAAAAAGAAGTTATAAGTAAACTAAGAAGAAATAGAGGATTATCAAGAATTGAATCAGATTATAATAGAAATAAACCAGAAGTAAAATTAGTGATCAATAAAAATAAAGCAAAAGATTTAGGTATATCGACTAGATCTATTGGTCAAACATTGGAAACTTTATATGGTGGTAAAAGAGTTACTACATTTAACAAATTAGGAAAAGAATATCCAATTATTCTCCAGCAATATCTAGTGGATAGAAAAGATAAAGATAGCTTAAGTAAATTATTTGTCAGATCAAGCATAACTGGTGAATTGATCTCACTATCAAATTTAGTTGATTTAAAAGAAGAGGGATCTGCAAAAGAATTGGCAAGATATGATAGACAAAGAGCAGTAACTATTTCTGCAAATGTGAATGAAAATTACTCTTTGTTTGAAGCAATTGAATACCTAGAAAATATTATGGCAGAAGTTGCGCCTAATAATCAAATTACCTGGAAAGGTGAGTCAGAAGAGATAAAAGAAACCACAAATGAACTATATTTAATATTTGCCCTTGGGTTATTGACTGCTTATTTAGTTATGGCAGCAACATTTAACTCTTTTGTCCACCCATTTATAATTATGCTTACAGTTCCATTGGCTGTTTTTGGAGGATTAGTATTTATTCTATTTTTAAATAGTTCGATAAATATTTTTTCTCAAATCGCTTTAGTAATTCTAATCGGTATATCGACAAAAAACAGTATTCTAATTGTTGATTATGCAAATCAAATTAGAACTACTGGAAAAGAAATTCAAGCTTCAGTTAAAGAAGCGTGCGAACTAAGGTTTAGACCTATTATGATGACATCTATAAGTACAATGATAGCAATGTTGCCTCTAGTTATTGGAAATATTGGACCAGGTGCTGGGGAAGCTTCTAGGTTAGCTGTTGGATCGACAATACTTGGAGGAATGATAATATCAACGTTCTTCACACTTTATGTAACCCCAACAATGTACTTAACTCTTGCAAAAAATAGTAAAAGAATTGATGCTGTTGATGTTGAACTAAAAAAACAACTTTCTAAAAAATAATATATTTTGAAGTTGATAAAGAATTTTTACATTCTGATAACTGTTGCTTATAAATATTTGACTGTTTCTCCACTCTTTTGGCTAAATTAATAACTTTTTTATTATTTTTATAATTTTTATAATTGCCCCACCCTTCATGATAAGCAATATACTGCTTGAAAGCATCTTTTTTTGAAACCTTTAAAATTTTTTTGGTTTTGTTTGTATACCAACCAATAAAATCAACACTATCTTTAAATCTTGTCCTGGTAGCAAACTTATTTCCAGTTTCTTCTTTATATTGTTTCCATGTTCCTTTTACAGCCTGTGAATACCCAAAAGAACTCGACGGCCTTTTATATGGCACCACTTTAAATAGTTTTTGTCTTGGAGGTTTTGCAAACCTATTAAAACTGGACTCCATTTTTATAATAGCAAGTTGTAAATAAACTGGAGTACCCCATTTTTTCTCAGCTTTTTTTGCGTGTTTATACCAAAGATACCTTTCATCGAATATTGAGCAACTATTTGACGTATTTTTTGGAATAGACGAACATCCTGAAATAAAAATTATTAAAATAAATAAATAATTAATTTTTAAAATTTTCATTTTTTTTAAAAAAGTAAAATATAATTATGGCTATAATTACACCTGCTAGATTTCCAAAGAAATCTTGAAATTCAAAACTTCTATTGGGTACAAAGTATTGTAATACCTCAAGTAAAATAGATAAAAATATCAAGTATAAACTTAAAATATTAAATTGATTATTTTTTCTAAAAGTTAAAAAACCAATAACTGAAAGAACTATGTATGCATATAAGTGATTTGTTGAAATAATAAAATCTGGAGTTATTTGAGGCTGTAAACTTATATCTTTATATAAAAACCAGCCTAGCACGCTACCAGGAAACAAATATAAAAAAATTAAAATCAAATTGCATAAATAAAAAATAAATTTATATTTCGAAAAGTAATTAATCATTAATAATATAGTTTTATTTATCAAATTAATTTAAAAGATAAACAAATGAGTTATTTAATTTTAGTAAGACACGGTCAAAGTGTATGGAATCTTGAGAAGAAATTTACTGGATGGGTTGATGTAAATCTAACAGAAAATGGGAAATCAGA
This sequence comes from uncultured Pelagibacteraceae bacterium, assembly GCA_902573295.1. GTDB lineage: Bacteria > Pseudomonadota > Alphaproteobacteria > Pelagibacterales > Pelagibacteraceae > Pelagibacter. Next base: position 74,737 of record CACGJB010000001.1, read on the forward strand.
AGCAAAAAAAGCTGGTGAATTAATAAAACAAGAAAAAATTGAAGTTAATCTTTATTACTCGTCCTTTCAACTAAGAGCTAAAAATACTTTAAAAATTATACAAGAAGAATTGCAAGATTTTAAAGAAGTGAAGAATGCATGGGAATTAAACGAAAGACATTATGGAGCTCTTACTGGATTAAATAAAGAAGAAATGAAAAAAAAACTTGGAGAAGAAAAAGTTCATCAATTTAGACGTTCTTGGGATCAAAGACCCGACCCTTTAGATAAAAAAAATCCTTATCATCCGCTCAATATTGAAACTTACAAAGAAGTTCCTCCTGAAAAAATTCCTGACACTGAATCACTAAAAGATACATATGAAAGAGTAATAAAATTTTATAAAAAGGAGATAGAAAATAAAACAACTGAAAATATTCTTATTTCAGCTCATGGAAACTCTATAAGAGCTCTTTGTAAATATTTGTTCAATTTAAATGACAATGAAATCTCTAAACTTGAAATACCTACAGGAAACCCTCTTTTAATTGATTTAGAAAATAACAAAATTTCTAATTGCAAATATCTTGATCAAGAAAGAGCTAAAGATCTTTTAGTTTTTTAAAAATATCCAGATCAGTTAAATGATAAAAATCTTGTTGGCTTTCAAAACCATACAACTTTTTTTGATCTAATAGTTTATTCCAAATTTCCAAAATAGAATAATTTTCTATTTTATTTCTCACAAATAATTTTTTATTAATAATTTGACACCCAATATAAATTAATTCTTTTTGTACCTCTTTGTTAATTAAATTATTTTTCAAATTGAAATCTCCTTTTAATTTTTTGTCAAAACTTAATTTTTTATTGGCTAAGAGAAGGATGTTTTCTAACTTTTCAGAAAAATACATTTTTTCCATTTTTAATATCTCGTCTTTATAGTCATTACTCCAGATTGTATCAGGATTAAAAATTATAAAATCATTTTCATTAGATAGTTGGATCATATTTTGAATACCTCCCCCTGTATCTAAAATATGCTCACCATCCTCAATTATTTTGATATCCATATTAAAATTTTTACTTTCTAAAAAAATTGAAAATTGATCCTTTAAATAAAAAGTATTTATTAAGATTTTTTGAATACCTAGTTTTTTAATTAAATTAATACATCTCTCCAACATACTTACATCTTTAATCTCCAATAAGGGCTTGGGGGTATTTAAAGTAATTGGATTTAATCTTTTGCCAAAACCTGCACATAAAATTAAAGCTGTATTTATTCTCACTACTCTACCTTATAAATTTTGGAAAATTATTTTTTAATAGCAACATCAAATTATTGAATTCGTTTTGCCCTTTAATTCTATGATTAATCATTTCCCAAGCGTAGGGAATTAATTTAAGATATTTTTTTTTATTATCTCTTGCAGCTAAACGCATAAATATACCAATTATTTTTAAATTCCTTAAAACAGATAATATTTCAAAATCTTTTCTAAATTTTTTTAAATCAATTTTTCTATTTGTTTTGACGTAAAATTTAAATACCTTCTCTTTAAATTCATTAGATGTTTTTAATCTTACGTCGTCAATTAAAGATGCTAAATCGTAAGCTCTGTTGCCAATTAGTGCATCTTGAGTATCTATCACTGCAATTTTTTTGTTGTGATACATCAAATTTGAAACATGAAAATCTCTATGGACAAATGTAACATTTTTATAATTTAATTTTGATAATAAGTTTTTTATCTCTAATCTAAATTTTTTTTTAAATTTAATACTTTTGAATTTAGTTAATTTCTTTGGTGCATACCAGTCACAAAAAAGTTTAGTTTCATCAAGCAAAATTTTGTTATTGTATTCTTGAATTTTATATAATTTATTTTTAAAATTTTTTACTTTTTTATCTTTTATTAATTGTATTTTATTTAAAATTTTTATTATCTTTTTAAAAATGACATATTTATTATTGTTTTTGTTTTTTAAAATTTGAAATAAAGTTTGATCTCCAAAGTCATTTATTTCTATATAGTTATTAATGTAATTTTCGCTTAATAGATTTGGTGCTAAAATTTTATTTTTAATAAAAATTTTATTTATCGCATCATAAATTAGAAGATTTTTTAACTTTTCTTTCTTAGAAATTACTACAATTGATTTGTTATCTTTATTTCTATAAAATTCTCTAAAAGATGCATCACCTTTTATTTTTTCCAATTTTGTTAAGCTTTTCATCAGAATAATTTTTAATTTAAACTTTTATATCTACACTTCTATCATTTAAATCATTTAAATAATTAAAAGTTAAATCTATAGATTTTATCTTCTGAGTATCAGTTATTAATTGTGGCCATTCTATAAGTGTTATTAATTTATTATCTTTTTCAAAAATATCTAAGTTATTGATATCTTCTTTCCTATTAATTCTAAACAGATCATAATGTTTTATTCTAATATCTTTCAATTGATATTCATTTAATAAACTAAAAGTAGGGCTTGTAATTTCTGTTTGTGTTAAATTATTTGTTTTTTGATACTCATTTATAAAGTATTTTACAAAAGTAGTTTTACCAACACCCATCTCTCCATATAAAAAAACAAACTCACCACCTTTGAGATATTTTGTAAATTCTTTAGCTAATTCTTTAGTTAACTTCTCTGAAGTGATATCTATTTTGCTATCTTTAATAGCGATAGGCATCTGGTTTGAAAGGACCTTCTGTTTCAACACTTATATAGTCTGCTTGTTCTTTTGATAATTTTGTTAGTTTTGCACCAACTTTTTTTAAATGCAAAGTTGCTACTTTTTCATCTAAATGTTTTGGTAGTACATAAACTTTATTTTCATAATTTTTATGATTATGCCAAAGTTCTATTTGTGCAATAACTTGATTAGTAAATGAAGCACTCATTACAAAACTTGGGTGTCCAGTTGCACAACCAAGATTAACTAATCTTCCTTCAGCTAATAAAATAATTCTTTTGCCACTAGGCAACTCTATTTCATGTACTTGAGGTTTTACCTCAGTCCACTTATAATTCTTAAGAGCTTCAACTTGTATTTCATTATCAAAGTGACCAATATTACATAGGATGGCTCTATCTTTCATGTCTCTCATGTGATCTGCGGTAACAATGTCTTTGTTCCCTGTTGCTGTTACAACGATATCGGCTCTACTTATAGCCTCCTCCATTAATACAACTTCGTAACCTTCCATTGCAGCTTGGAGAGCACAAATAGGATCTGCTTCTGTAACTAAAACTCTAGCACCACTTTGTCTTAAAGATGCGGCACTTCCTTTTCCAACGTCTCCAAAACCAGCAACGATTGCAATTTTTCCAGACATCATTACATCAGTAGCCCTTCTTATCCCGTCGACCAAACTTTCTCTACATCCATACAAATTATCAAATTTTGATTTTGTAACAGAGTCATTCACATTTATTGCTGGAACCAAAAGAGATTTATCTTTTTCCATTTTATTAAGTGCTTTAATTCCAGTAGTAGTTTCCTCTGAAACTCCTTTAATATCTTTCATTAAATCCTGATATTCGTTATGCATTATAGCTGTTAAATCTCCACCATCATCTAATAACATATTGGGCTTCCAATCTGGTTTTCCTACTATAGTTTGCTTAATACACCACAGATATTCTTCCTCTGTTTCACCTTTCCAAGCATAAACAGGGATCCCAGCCTTTGCAATTGCAGCAGCCGCATGATCTTGAGTTGAAAAAATATTACAAGAAGACCACCTTACTTCAGCACCTAATGCAACTAAAGTTTCAATTAATACAGCAGTTTGAATTGTCATATGTAGACATCCAATAATTCTTGCACCTTTTAATGGTTTTTCCTTAGAATACTCTTCTCTTAAAGCCATTAAACCAGGCATTTCACTTTCAGCTATTGAAATTTCTTTCCTACCAAAATCTGCTTGAGATATATCTTTTACTTTATAATCTTCCATGGCAAGCTTTATACATGCAGGATTTTATTTATCAACATAAGATTAAACATTGGGAAATCTTATTTCAATCATAGCTCCTTCTTTATCAATACGATTGGATGCTACAATTTCACCATCATGAAGTTCAACCAAATTTTTGACTATGTTTAAACCTAGACCTGAATGTTCTCCAAATTTTTCAGGCCTATTACTATAAAATCTTTTAAATATTCTTGATGTATCTTTTTCTTTAAATCCTTGGCCTTCATCAATAATTTTGATTGATATTTGATTTTTTCCATTAATAGAAACATCAACAAAAACATTACCACCATCTTTACTAAACGATATTGAATTATCTAATAAATTTGCAATTATTTGTTCAATTCTATTTTCTATACCATTTATTAAATATTTATCTTTTCCATCATTTTTATATTCAATTTTTATGCCTTTTTTAACTTGATGAATATTATTATAATCATCAACAACAGATTGAATAATGGGTTGAATGTTAATTTTTTCCATTTGTTCTTTACTTAAAGCAACTTCATCTTTTAACATTTGTGAATAATCAGTAATTAATCTTTCTATTCTTTGCACATCATGACTTAGTATATTTAATAGTCTATTTCTTTGATCGTCATCATTTGTATCTTGCAAAATTTCTGAGGCACTTTTTAAAGATGCTAATGGATTTCTAATCTCATGGACCAAATCTGTCGAAAAATTTTCTGCATGTGTAACTCTATTTTGAAGCTCATTTGTCATATCCTCTAAAGAATTTGATAAAAGTCCCAATTCATCATTTCTTTTTTTAAGATTTTCAATACCTGTTTTGATTTGACTCTTTTCTTTAATACGAATTGTATATCCAACGAGATTTTGTATTGGTTTAATAAAGTATCTACTTAACACAAAAGAAAATATTAATATTACAAATCCTACAGATATAGCTGTTCTTATTACAAATGCTTTTCTCTCATCTATCGCTGTTTTTATTTCATTTGCATTTTCTGTAATAGCTACATAACCAAGATTAATTTCATTATTTGTAACATTCTTAATTGTTGTTACATTAAATTGATTGAAATCTTCTTGAGTAAATGTGTAAGGGACTCCTAAATTTTCAGAACTAGAATAATTTTTTAATATATCTTTGAATGAAATAGGTTTTTTATCATCAATCTTTATATTTTTTTTCTCAGTAGTTTTTTCTATTTCCTCGTTATCTAAATTTTCAAATTCAATTTTATCAAGTCTTGTGGAGAATGATCTTGGATCAAGATCTAAAGTATCAGTGTCTCCAATAAGGTTAAGTTGATCGTCAAAAAATATTACTCTATCCAGATTTTGAAAAATAAATCTTGTGGAAAATAAAAATCTTCTGATATCATCAGATTGGAATTTTACATCTAGCCTGAAAATATTATCAATAGTGTTGTTGATAATGTTTGAGTGATTTTGAGATTTTTTTTTTATCAAACTTGGTTGAATATTATTCAGATATATAAATGTGAATAATCCAATAATTGTAAAAATTACAAAATTTATAAATAAAAATTTCTTTAATATAGAGAGAGTTTTTAAGTATTTACTAAACATTAGCTAACATTCCATCTATATCCACTACCATACCTAGTTTCAATAGCTGAAAAATCAGGATCTACTTTTTTAAATTTTTTTCTAATTCGTTTTACGTGACTATCAATGGTTCTATCTTCAATATCTGTATCTTCTCGGTAAGCTATGTCCATAAGTTGAGCTCTTTCTTTAATTATACCGGGCCTCTTTGCTAATTCTTTAACGATTAAAAACTCAGTTGTTGTCAATTTATCAGGTAGCTGTTTTCCATTCCATTCACACTCGAGTTGTGATGGATCCAATTTTAATCTTCCATGAGATATCAGGCTTTTATTTTCCTCAAGAATATTATTTGAATCTTTTTTTCTTAACTGCACTCTAATTCTTTCAATTAAAACTTTTATAGAAAAACCTCCTGATTTTTTAACAAAATCATCTGCGCCCAGCTTTAGACCTAACAACTCATCAATTTCATCATCTTTAGATGTTAAAAAAATTACTGGTAAGGAAGTTTTTTTTCGAAGTTTTTTTAGTAATTCTTCTCCATCCATCTTAGGCATCTTTATATCTATAACTGCTAAGTCAGGTGGCATTCTGGTTAAACCGATTAATGCACTTTCACCATCAATGTATGTTTGAACTTTAAAACCCTCTTTTTCTAATGCGATACTTAAACTTGTTAAAATATTTCTATCGTCATCTATCAAAGCTATTGTTTGTTTTTGCATAAAGTAATTTAAAAATACTAAATTGTTCTAATTTGGGCAATGTTATAAATTTAATGGAGCATTCCCCAATTATCTCCAACATTAATATCGACAGTTAAAGGTGTAGAAAAAGAATGATAATCACTTTCAGCTACACTAGTCATCTCTTTCTCAATTAGTTTAATCATTACTTTTTCATCTTTTTTTGGAATTTCAAAAATTAATTCATCATGAATTTGCAAGAGCATTTTTGAATTAGAATTTTTTTCCTCTGATAATTTCTTATCTAATCTTATCATAGCTAATCTCATTACTTCAGAAGCAGAACCTTGAATCGGTGCATTAATTGAGGCACGCTCTTGAAAATTTCTGACATTAAAGTTTTTGTCATTTATTCCATTAAAATGAGATCTTCTCCCAAAAATATTATTAACATATCCACTTTTTCTACAAAATTTAATTGTATTATCCATATAAACTTTAATTTCTGGAAATTTAGCAAAATATGAATTCAAAAATTCTTCTGCTTCATAATTAGAAACATTTATTTGCTTAGCTAATCCATATTGCGAAATTCCATAAATAATTCCAAAATTAATAGCCTTAGCCTTTCGTCTGTGATCTTGATTAACTTTTTTAATATCAATATTAAATATTTGGCTAGCTGTTAAAGAGTGAATATCTTCTTTATTTTTAAAAGCTTTTTTAAGTTCTTTTACATCTGCCAGGTCTGCTAAAATTCTCATCTCAATTTGATTATAATCTGCAGAAATTAATAGGTGCCCTTTTTTTGCAGTGAAAGCTTTTCTTATATCTTTTCCATCTTCTGATTTAATTGGTATATTTTGTAAGTTGGGATCACTAGATGCCAATCTTCCAGTCGTTGTAGCGGCAAGTAAAAACGAAGTGTGAACTCTTTTTGTATTTGGGTTTAAATGTTCGGGTAAAGCATCTGAATAAGTATTTTTTAATTTTGAAACTTGTCTCCAGTCTAAAATTAATTTTGGAAACTCATGGCCTTTGAAAGCTAAATCCTCTAAAACAGTTGCACTTGTGGCAAAACTTCCTTTTTTAGTTTTTTTTAATCCAGCTATTTTCAAGTCATTATAAATGATTTCACCTAATTGCTTTGGAGATGCAATATTGAACTCTTTTTTAGAAATTTTAAATACTTCTTTTTCAAGTTTTTTAATTTTTTTTTCAAATTTAGATGAAAGAGATTTTAAAAACTTACTATCAATTTCAACTCCCTCTATTTCCATAAATGCAAGAATTTTAATTAATGGCTTTTCAAAAATTTCATAAATATTAATCATTTTTTCTGATTTTAAATTTTTGATAAATTTCTTGTATAATCTAAAAGTAACATCAGCATCTTCGGCAGCGTAATCTTTCGCTTTATCTAATTCAACCTCACTAAAATTAATTTCTTTCTTACCTGTGCCTACCATCTCTTTAAAAGAAATAGTTTTATGCCCTAAATGAATTTCTGATAAAGTATCCATATTATGTCTATTTTTCCCCGCATCTAAGACATAAGACATCAGCATCGTATCTTCCATTGATGAAAGCGTTATTCCGCACTTATAAAGTACGATGAAATCAAATTTTATATTTTGACCTATTTTTTTTATACTAGGATCTTCTAATATTTTTTTTAATTTTTTAATTACTGCGTCTTTTTTAAGACACTTGGGTGACTTGTGTCCAACTGGTATGTAACATGCTTTTCCAATTTTAGAACAAAGAGAAATACCTACTAAATCTGCTTGATGAGGATCTAATGATGTCGTTTCCGTATCTACAGCAACTTCACCAACTTCTTCCGCCTCCTCTATCCATTTATCAATTTCATCTAAGCTATTAATTAAGTAATAATTTTTGTTATTTATTCTTTGTTGTTTTTCTGTATTTTGAGTTTCAATCTTGTTACTTTCTAGTTCAGGTTCTCCATAAGCTGAAATTGCAGAGCTTAACAACCTGTTAAATTCCATTTCTCTTAAAAATTTATATAATTTATCTTTATCTATATTTTGCAATTTAAATTCACTTAACTCTCTATTAACAGGAGAGTTATGATCTAATGTTACAAGTTTTTTACTTATTAATGCTTTATCCTTGTTCTCTATTAATGTTTCTCTTCTTTTATTTTGCTTAATCTCATGAGCAGATTTTAGTAAATTTTCTAAAGTGCCATATTTGTTAATTAGCTCTGCAGCTGTCTTAACACCTATCCCTGGAACACCAGGAACATTATCACTACTATCTCCTGCTAAAGATTGCACATCAATAACTTTTGAGGCATCTACTCCAAATTTTTTTAAGACATCATCATCAGTTATAAATTTGTTTTTCATGGGGTCAAAAATCCGAACCCCTTTTTTGTAAAGCTGCATTAAATCTTTATCTGATGAGACTATTGTAACCTTTGCACCTTTTTTAAGGATTTGATCAACATATGTGGCTATTAAATCATCTGCTTCATAATTAGGAAGGTCCACAGATGGTAAATTGAATGCTAGGACTGATTTTCTTATATATTCAAATTGAGGGGCCAAATCATCAGGCGCCTCTGACCTATTAGCTTTGTAATCACTATAAATTTCATTTCTGAAAGTTTTTCTTGCTGAGTCGAATATTACTGCAAAATGTGTTGGTTTTTGCAAGTTTTGATCAGATTTTGAGTCCTCTAATAATTTAAATAGCATGCTGCAAAAACCACTTACAGCACCTGTTGGAAGTCCATCACTTTTTCTAGTCAATGGAGGCAAAGCATAATAAGCTCTAAAAATATAACCAGAGCCATCAATCAAATAAAAATGATCTGTTCTTTGAATTTTATTCATGAAGTAATATTAAATATTATAATGATAATATATTCTGTATATAAAAAAATTTACTTTCAATTATTATAACAATTATAAGTAGATTATTTTTTATATTTTGAGTATTATTTAACAATGGAATTAACAAAAAATCTCACTCAAGCTAAATTATTTAAATCTCTGGTTGTTATTGTTCTTGGTTCAATAGCGCTAACTATATCAGCAAAGATCAAAATACCTTTCTATCCAGTTCCTATGACTATGCAAACATTTGTTGTATTATTTTTAGGAATAAGTTTAGGGCATAAAATTGCGCTAGTTACAATTGGTCTGTATCTAATTGAAGGAATTGCAGGACTTCCTGTATTTTCAAATTCTCCAGAAAAGGGTGTTGGAATAGTTTACTTTACAGGACCAACTATGGGTTACTTAATTGGTTTTTTAACGGCTTGTTACTTAGCTTCTAAAATAAAGATTGATGATAATTTTTTTGTTGTATTATTTAAGTTAATTATCGCAACTTCAACGATCTATATTTTGGGTCTAATTTGGCTTGGAACATTGATTGGATGGGATAAGCCAATTTTTGCTTTAGGCGCTAAACCATTTCTATTAGCCGAGATTTTTAAAATTATGCTTTTAGCTCTTTTGACTAAGCAAATAATTAAAATTAAAAAATTTATCTAGGTGATCTTTTGGAAAGAATTCTTTGAAGAGTTCTTCTGTGCATCTTAAGTCTTCTAGCTGTTTCTGAAACATTCCTATTACATAGCTCGAAAACTCTATGTATATGTTCCCACTTAACTCTGTCAGCAGACATTGGGTTTTCTGGTGGGGCTGCTTTTTTTGCAGGATCTGCCAATAATGCTTTCTCTACATCTTCTGCATCAGCAGGTTTAGCTAAGTAATCTATAGCACCTTCTTTGATTGCAGCTACTGCCGTTGGAATATTTCCATAACCAGTTAACATGATAATCCTGCTATCACTATTTGAAGACTGAATTTCTTTTACAACCTCAAGCCCATTACCATCCGCAAGTCTTAAGTCTACAACTGCAAAACCAGGTTTTTTAGTTTTTACAGATTCAACTCCCTTTTGCACACTTTCAGCTTGAAAAACTTCAAACCCTTTTTTTTCCATTGCTCTAGCTAATCTTTCACGGAAAGGATTGTCATCATCAACTATAAGTAATGATTTATTCTCAAAATCGCTTAAATTTTGTAGTTTTGCTTCTTCTTTCATTTCACATATATGGGAACTCAACAGAATATTGCAATACACGAAATTGGGGCATTTGTGCCCAAAATTATTTGCTTTACATTAGTGTTGTTTTCTTTATATGCGACAAAATATGAAAGTTTTTTTTTAAAAGACTTTTTTTTATTAAATTTTTTTTGGAGGCATTTAAAATGCAAAAATTTAAATCAGTTGAGGAATTAGTTAATCAGCTGAAACCTGAAAAACCAGTTTACTGTATAAGAAAGAATTCCATTAAATCTGCTGTTAAATTTTTCCTAAATAAATTTCCAGGAAAAATTTTATATGCAGTTAAAACTAATCCACACTCTGAGGTAATCAAAACAATCATTGAAAGTGGAGTTGAGCAATTTGATGTTGCTTCAATTGAGGAAATTAAAAATATTAGAACTTTTAGTAATACAGCAAAATGCTCTTATATGCATACTGTTAAAAGCAGAGAAAGTATAAAAGAAGCATATTTTAATTATGGTGTAAAAACTTTTTCATTGGATACTAAAGATGAACTGATTAAAATAATTGAAAGTACAAATAAAGCTAAAGATTTAGAATTATTTGTAAGAGTTGCTGTTTCAAATGAACATGCAGAAATTGATTTATCAAAAAAATTTGGTGCTTTAACATCTGAAGCTATAGGTTTGTTAAGACTTGTAAAACAACATGCTAAAAAAATTGGTTTGAGTTTTCATGTTGGTTCACAATGTATGCATCCAATTTCTTATGCGAAAGGAATTAGTGAAATTGGAAATATAATTAAAAAGACAAAAATTATTCCAGATTATATTAATTTAGGTGGAGGTTTCCCTACAATCTATCCTGACTTAATTCCACAATCTTTAGATAGTTATTTTAATGAAATAAATAAGAGTTTAGAAAACTTAAAGCTTGAAAAACTTCCAGAAATTATTTGTGAACCTGGCAGAGCTATTGTTGCAGAAAGTGGCTCAACAATTGTGAGGATTAATTTAAGAAAAAAACAAAAGCTTTATATTAATGATGGTACCTATGGTACTCTTTTTGATGCAGGTACACCAAACATAGTTTTTCCATCTAGAATGATTAAAGAAAATTCTAACAAAATAATTTCAAAAAAATTAACTGCTTTTGATTTCTTTGGACCTACATGTGATAGTATGGACTATATGAAAGGTCCTTTTTTGCTTCCAAATAATATTAAAGAAAATGATTATATTGAACTTGGTCAACTTGGGGCATACGGATTGACATTTAGAACTCAATTTAATGGTTATTACTCGAATGAAATTTACGAAGTTGAGGATAATCCAATAATGACAATGTATGATAAAGACATTAACAAAGCTCACATGGTAGCTTAATGTCAGGTCAAAAAAATCCAGGTCACAACAGTAAAAGAGATTTCTTAAAAAATCCTGTTGAACACATTGATATAACTTCTTTTGATAGTAGAAAAATTATATCCTCAATGGAAAAAATGTCATTTGTTTCTAGAGAAACTGCAAATGCTGCTAATATTTATAACGAGATGCTTAAAGATAAAGATTGTACAATTTTCCTTACTTTAGCAGGCTCTACTTCGGCAGCTGGATGTATGAATATTTATAAAGATTTAGTTAAATATAATATGGTAGATGCAATTGTTGCAACTGGCGCCTCAATAGTAGATATGGATTTTTTCGAAGCTCTTGGTTTCAAACATTATCAAGGCTCACAATTTCAAGATGATACTGAGTTGAGGAACAACTATATAGATAGAATTTATGATACTTATATAGATGAAGAAGAGCTTCAAATGTGTGATAAAATAATATGTGAAATCGCAAATAACTTAGAAGCGAGAAGCTATACTTCAAGAGAGTTCATTTATGAAATGGGAAAATATTTAAAAATTAACTCAAAGAAAAAAGACTCTTTAATTGAAACCGCTTTTGACAACAACGTTCCTATTTTCTGCCCTGCTTTTACTGATTCGAGTGCAGGATTTGGGTTAGTTATACATCAAGAACAAAATCCAAAAAAACATATGACAATAGACTCGGTTAGAGAATTTAGAGAACTAACAGAAATTAAAATCAAATCTAAAGGTTCTGGATTATTTATGATTGGTGGTGGTGTGCCAAAAAACTTTATTCAAGATACTGTTATTTGTGCTGAACTCTTAGGAAAAGATGTGGACATGCATAAATATGCTATTCAAATTACTGTTGCTGATAGTAGAGACGGTGCATGTAGCAGCTCCACATTAAAAGAAGCTAGTTCGTGGGGAAAAGTAGATATTACGAAAGAACAAATGGTGTTTGCAGAAGCAACTAGTGTTTTACCATTAATTGCTAGTGATGCTTATCATAAAGGTGAGTGGAAACATAGAACAAGAAAAAACTTTACAAAAATTTTTTAATAAAATTGAAATATCTCTCAAATAAAAACGGATTTTTAGGAATTGATAATAAATTTAACTTTAAAGAAAAAGCTGTAATTGTTCCATTTGGTTTAGAAAAAACTGTCAGTTATGGAGGAGGAACAAGAAATGGGCCTAAAGAAATCATAAAAGCATCTCATCAAGTTGAATTATATGATGAAGAACTTAATTGCGAACCTTATAAAAAAATTGGTATTAAAACTTTAAAACCATTTAAAATTGATAAAAATATTAAAAAAGCACTTAATAAAATCTCAAATATTAATAAAGAAATTTTAGATAAAAAACTTTTCCCAATGACTTTAGGTGGAGAACATTCAATAACTCCTGGATGTATTGTTCCTTTTACTAAAAAATATAAAAATATTTGCCTCTTGCATTTTGATGCTCATGCAGATTTGCGTCAAAGTTATAATGGAGAAAAATTTTCACATGCCTCAGCAATTAGAAGGTGTCTAGATTATAAAAATGTTTCTTTAATTTCATTTGGAATAAGAAACATCTCGGAAAGTGAAATCCCATTTTTAAAAAAAAATTCTTCAAGAATAAATATTTTTTGGGCAAAAGATAAAAAAAAATGGAATTTGTCTAAATTTAAAAAACTAATTAAAAACAAAACTGTTTATCTAACATTTGATGTAGATGGACTAGATTCAAGTATTATGCCTGCAACAGGTACACCTGAACCAGGAGGACTTTTGTGGGACGAAACATTAGATATAATAAGAATTGCAGCTAAAAACTCAAAAATTGTTGGTGCAGATGTTAATGAACTATCTCCAATTAAAGGATTTAATTCTTATAATTTTCTTGTTGCAAAATTAGCTTATAAAATTTTGTCTTATAAATTTTTATATTAAACTTTAATTGGTTTAATAATTTTCAATAACATTCTAAATGGTATCAACATTATTAGAGCAACTAAAATTTTTACCGCTAAATCTCCAAGAGATAAAGTAAACCAAGGTACTCCTGTTGCATAAAATGCTATTGAGAAAAATAAAAATGTGTCGACTGTTGATCCAATCAAAGATGAAGTAAGTGGGGCCACAAACCACTCTTTTTTTCTTAATCGATCAAAAATTTGAATGTCTAACAATTGAGCAGTGATAAAAGCTACCCCTGATCCTATTGCAATTCTAACAGAGATTAAATCTGCAAAATCAGTTGAGAATAACAATGTAAATATTATTCCTATTAAAAATCCCAAATATACAATTTGCCTTGCTAATAGTTTTCCATACGACCTATTCGCTAAATCGGTTATTAAAAAAGCTATTGGGTAACTAAAAGCGCCATAAGTTAAAATCTCATTTAATCCAAAATAGTTTATTGGAAACTGAACTAAATAATTAGAAGATAGTACGACAATCCCCATCATTATAGACAGGGTGATAAATAATTTGTTCATTAAGCTGATTTAGCTACGGGTTTTTTTTTAAAAGGGGATTTAATTAAAACTACTTTTTTTAACTTTTTTAATCTAGGAGATAAATTTTTATTTTTTACAGTTTTTAAATATTCATCAAAACTACCTTTTTTATCAACTGACCTTACACCTGAATTACTTACAGTAAGTTTTAAACTTCTTCCAGTAAGCTCACTTGTAAACTTTACTTTTTTAAGATTAGGTAAAAATCTTCTTTTAGTCTTGTTGTTAGCATGACTAACATTATGACCTTTCATAGGAATTTTACCGGTAAGTTCGCATTTTTTTGACATAATAACAATGCCTATATAAGGGGAGATATTGAAGGCGTCAAGTTTAATACATTTAAGAAACAGTTTTATTTCCAACAATTTCTGTGAAATTTTTGACACCATCTCTTATTAGTAATTCTTTTAGGTCTTTTTTAATTATACCAGCAATATTAGGTCCTTGAAATACCATACCGGTATATAACTGAACATAATCTGCTCCTAATAAAAACTTATCATAAGCTGCTTTACCAGAGTCAACACCACCTACTCCAATTATTTTAATTTTACCTTTAATTAAATTGTAGAATTTACTTATTAAAAGATTTGATTTTTTTTCAATAGGTTTTCCAGATAAACCACCTTTTTGATGCCTCTGTATATTTTGAAGTGTTTCCCGAGAAGCTTCAGATGTATTTGAAATTATTATTGCGCTTATTCCATTTTCTAAAAGTATTTCTGAAATTAAGTCAATTTGATTTTCATTTATATCTGGTGAAATCTTTACAGCTATAGGAATTTCAGTTTTTAATTTTTTTTTTTTTTCTGAGACAGATTTCAATAACTCTTTTAATTTATTCTCTTCATGAAAATTTCTAAGATTTTCAGTATTTGGTGAAGAAATATTAATTGTAATATAATCCGCAACCTCAGAAAATTTTTCTAATCCAATTAAATAATCATTCAATCTATCATTTGAATCTTTATTTGGACCTACATTTATACCTAGTAAACCCAGTTTTTTGTTAGATTTTATTCTGTTTAATATTGTATCTGATCCATGATTGTTAAAACCCAACCTATTAATTAATGCTTGATCTTCTACCAATCTAAATACTCTTGGTTTTTCATTTCCATATTGTTTTAATGGTGTAACCGTACCTACTTCAACAAATCCAAAACCCAATTTAAATAAAGGGTTGTATACCTCTGCATTCTTGTCAAAACCTGCTGCTATTCCGATAGGATTATCAAGATCTTGATTAAATAATTTGGTTTTTAAAAGGGGATCATTTTTGTTTTCATCAAATATATTTGAAACTAAATTGAGTTTAAGAGATTGAATTGCTAAAAAATGTGCTCTTTCAGGATCTATTTTAAATATTAAAGATCTTAAATTTGAATACATTATTTTAATTTACTAATTATCAACTCTTTTGTTTCGTTAACACCAAAAAAACTTATAAAAAAACCCATTCTAGGTCCATTTTCATCTCCAAACACCACTTCATAAATTAACTTAAACCAGTCCCTTAAGTTTTCTGCATACCCATTCTGTTTGCCTGTTGAATAAATTAATGTTTGTATATCCTCTGGAGACATTTGATCATTGCATTGTTCTAAAGTTTTAACTAAAGCTTGTAGAGCTAATTTTTCATTTTTTGATGGATTTTTATATTTTTTTTGAGCCTTAATAACATCATTAAAATACTTGATTGCGTAACCAACTAGTCCATCAAAAATTGGAAAATTTTTTTCATGAATGTTAGATTTATATTTTTTAACAAACTTCCATAATAAATCTTTGTTATCAGCATTACTCGTTTCAACTAAATTCAACAACATAGAAAAAGTCATTATCATCTCTTCTGTTGGAATGATTCCATTATGCACATGCCAAACAGGATTCATTACTAATTGTTGTTCAGTTTGTTTTTTTGATTTTTCAATATTATCAAGGTACTCATCTACAGCTTTAGGCACTATTTCTTTATAAAGTTTTTTTGCTCTTTTTGGATTTTGATACATGTATAGTGATAAACTTTCAGGTGAGGCATATTTTAACCATTGTTCGATAGTAATACCGTTTCCTTTTGATTTTGAAATTTTTTCACCTTTTTCATCAAGAAATAATTCATAAGCAAATCCAGATGGATGTTTTTTACCGATTAAATTTATAATTTTAGTTGATAAAATCGCACTTTCTATAAGATCTTTTCCATACATTTCAAAATCTATATCTAGAGCATACCATCTCATTGCCCAATCAACTTTCCATTGTAATTTACAATTTCCATCCAAAATACTAGCTTCTAATTTTTTACCTCTGTTATCAAAAATTATTTTAGAATTTTTTTTATTAATTTCTATAACTGGTATTTCGAGAACATGCCCTGTGTCTGGACAAATAGGTAAAAAAGGACAGTAAGTTTGCTGACGTTCTTTGCCCAAAGTCGGAAGTATAATATTCATTATACCATCATAATTTTCTAAAATAATTTTTAAAGTTGGGTTGAAAAATCCACTTTTGTATAAAGATGTCGAACTTTTAAAACTGTATTTAAAATTAAAACTGTTTAAAAAATCTTTTAACATTTCATTATTATGCTCTCCAAAACTTGCAAATTTTTCAAATGGATCTGGAACTTGTGTTAATGGTTTATGTAAATTTTTATTTAGTAATTCCTGATTAGGAACATTATCAGGAACTTTTCTTAAACCATCCATATCATCAGAAAAAGTAATTATCTCCGTTGGTAAATCTGAAAGTTGCTTTAATGCATTAACCATCATTGATGTCCGTGCAACTTCACCAAATGTTCCGATATGAGGAAGACCACTTGGGCCATATCCTGTTTGGAGGGTAATTTTCCCTTTTTTATCAATAAATGATTTTCTCTCACGGAGCATTTTTTTTGCTTCAACGAAAGGCCAAGCACTTGTTTTATCTAAAATTTCTTTTTTAATCACGAATATATCTTTTATAAAAATCTTAAATTGGCGATTTTATTAATTCTTATAGAGTTGAAATTTATTTACCATAAAATAATGTTCTTTCAAAATGTCTAATTATAAAACTGTTTTTTTTACACTAGGAATTTTGCAAATAATTTTAGGTGTCTCAATGTTCATCCCTATAATTGCTCAATTTGTTTATTCCGAAATAGATTCATCTTTTTTTGGTGCATCTATTATAACTATAATTTTTGGATCATTATTTTTTCTTTCAAATCTAGACCACGATAAAAAGTTAAATTTACAACAAGCATTTTTATTAACTGCTTTGTCTTGGTTAAGTATTGCTATTTTTGGATCGTTACCATTTATATTTTCGACTATGGAACTTTCAATTACTAATGCTTTTTTTGAGAGTATGTCTGGTATTACAACAACTGGATCTACAATTATTTCCGACTTAGAGAATACACCAAAAGGTATTCTATTGTGGAGAGCTTTACTTCAATGGCTGGGTGGTATTGGTATAATTGTGATGGCAATTACACTAATGCCTATAATGAATGTTGGTGGTATGCAATTATTTAAAATTTCAAGCAACGACTCATCTGAAAAAATTCTTCCTAAATCGAAAGAAATCGCTTTGAGACTTATTTATATTTATTCAAGTCTAACTGCTCTTTGTGCATTATCATATTGGATATTTGGAATGGGAAAATTTGATAGTTTAACTCATTCTATGACCACTATAGCTACAGGTGGGTTTTCAAATTACAATCAATCTATCGGGTATTTTAACAGTGTTCCTATAGAAATATCATCGATGATCTTTATAATTTTAGGAAGTATTCCATTTATTACATACATTAAATTTATTAGCGGTAATAAAAAAATATTTTTAAACGATATTCAAATTAGAACATTTATTAAAATAATAATTATAAGCATTCTTATATTGTCAATATATTTATTATTTAATAATAACGGAAACTTTAGTTTAAGATCTATTTTTTTTAATACGATTTCAATATTGACAGGAACAGGTTATGTTAATGCCGAATTTGATGGTTGGGGAAGCTTTCCTGTAACAATATTTCTTGCATTAATGTTTATTGGGGGGTGCGCAGGATCAACTACTTGTGGTGTTAAAATTTTTAGAATTCAAATTTTATATTTATTCATCTTAAATCAACTAAAAAAAATTATATATCCAAAAGGAATATTTATAATTAAGTATGATCAGGGATCTGTAGATGATAAATTTATTTCATCAATAATATCGTTTATTTATTTTTACTTTGTTATTTTTTTTGTTTTAGCTGCATTATTATCATTAACAGGTCTCGATTTTATAACTGCTATCTCTGGAGCAGCAACATCAATATCAAATGTTGGCCCAGGTTTGGGTCCTATTATCGGTCCTAATGGAGATTTTTCAGCTTTACCTGATATTTCTAAATGGATCCTAACTGTAGGTATGATTTTAGGTAGACTTGAGTTGTTTGCAATATTAGTATTATTCTTACCATCTTTTTGGAGAAATTAATTATGTCTGAAACAAAGAAACAAACATGGCTTGACTCTCTCACAGTTTATAAAGATATTCGAATGGTTAGAATTCTTTTATTAGGTGCAATAAGTGGCTTTCCGTGGGTATTAATTGCAAGCAGCTTGAGTCTTTGGCTTAAAGAAGAAGGTCTTAGCAGATCAACAATTGGATGGGCAGGTTTAATTTTTGGAGTATACGCTTTCAATTATTTATGGGCTCCCATTATAGATAGAATTCAAATTCCAATACTAACAAAAAAATTAGGTCATAGAAGAGGCTGGATAGTTTTGATGCAATTAATTATTTTGTTAAGTCTTATTGTTTGGAGTGTGATTAATCCAACTGAAAATTTGGCTTTATTAATTACTGTAGGTTTAATTATTGCTATAGCGTCAGCAACCCAAGATATAACTGTAGATGCATTAAGAATTGAACAGATAAATGAAAATGAAGGAAAATCAATGGCTGCTGGTGCAGCTATGGCTGTTGTTGGTTGGTGGACAGGTTATAAATTAGGTGGAGTTGTTGCTTTATTTACAGCAGAATTTTTTGAAAACCTAGGGATAGCTGACTACTGGCAAGCTACTTTTTTAATTTTAGGTATTTTGATAATTTTAATGAATATTGGATTAATTTTTGTTCATGAACCTATAGAGACAAATAGACAAGCAAAACAAAGAGAAACAGATAAATTAATTGAAGGAAAACTTGGATCAAGCAATATAATTACAAATTTTATAGCATATATAACAGGAACTATAGGCGGACCTATCATTAGTTTTTTTAAAAAAAATGGTTTTGCCATTGCAGCTGGAATTTTAGGATTTGTTTTTTTATTTAAAATAGGTGAGGCATTTATGGGAAGAATGTCTATTGTTTTTTATAAAGAAATTGGATTCTCAAAAGGTCAAATTGCAATTTATTCAAAAGGACTTGGTTGGATAACAACAGTTGTATTTACTTTATTAGGTGGTGTAATGGCTATGAGGGCTGGAACAATTAAAACCATGTTCTTTGCTGGAGGGTTAATGGCTATAACAAATCTTTTATTCGCAGTTTTAGCATGGACTGGAAAATCTGAAATTTTATTTGCAATTGCTGTTATAGCTGATGATATCACAGCAGCTTTTGCAACTGTAGCATTTGTTGCGTTTATATCATTGCTAGTTGATAGAACTTATACAGCTACACAATATGCATTACTTGCTTCAATTGGCACTGCTGGTCGTACTACCTTAGCTTCATCCTCAGGAGCTTTGGTTGATTGGTTAAATGGAGATTGGGGAACATTTTTTATTTTGACGACTATTATGGTAATACCATCCTTAATTTTTTTGTGGTTAATTAAAAACAAAATTAAAATTGGTGCAAAATAATTTTTATTTCATAGGTAATTTTTCGAATATTTACAAAAATCCTTCGAAAAGATCTGAAGTAACTTCACAAATTATACATGGTGAAAAATTCAAAATATTAGCAAAAAATAAAAATTGGATAAAAATTAAAACTTTATTTGATAATTATAAGGGGTTTATAAAAAATTCAAAATATATAGAAAAATTTAGCCCCAATTATAAAGTCAGTTCACTAAAAGCAAAGATTTATAAAAAACCTGGAATTGGAACTAGCAGTTGGCTTCCACTTGCATCCAAATTATCTGTATTTGAGCAAAATAACAATTACGTAAAAATTGAAAAAAATAAGTGGATTAAAAAAGCAGATATTAAAAAAATAAACCATAAAGAAAATAATTTTATAAAAATATTTAAAAAATTTTTAAATGTAAAATATGTTTGGGGTGGAAAAACATTTCAAGGTATTGATTGTTCGGCCTTATTGCAAATATTTTATTGTTATAATAATTCGTTTTATCCAAGAGATACAAAAGATCAGATCAAATATACAAAAAAAAATTCAAAGAAAAGACTACTTAAAAAAGGAGATATTATTTTTTGGAAAGGTCATGTTGCTATGTGTTTAAATTCTAAACAACTAATTCATGCTTATGGTCCAGAAAGAAAAGTGGTTATTATGCCAATTATAGAAACAATTAATAGAATTCAAAAAACTACTAAGCTAAAAGTAAAAAAAGTATCTAGAATAAAATATTAATTTCTTCCAAAGTCAGGCTTGTCAATATCTTGTTTCAATTTGATGATTTTTGACCTTACTTTTTTAGTCTGAATAAGTTTCTTTACGATAGACTTATTATTTTTTGAATTAATATCTTTTTTAAATTGATTTAAATTTTTAATAAATAAATCGATCGCTTTTGAAATATTATTTTTATTGTTAAAAAAAATATCTCTCCACATGATTTCATTTGATGCTGCAATCCTTGAAAAATCTCGTAATCCACCAGCACTATATTTGATTAACTCATAATTTTCTTTTTTCTCAAAATCTTGTGCAGATTTCACCAAATTATATGCAATTAAGTGTGGTAAATGACTAGTAATAGAAAAAATTTTGTCATGTTTTTCAGCGCTCATAACAACTACTTTTGCTCCAATTTTTTTCCAAAACTTAGTTAGAATATTTATATTATTTTTTTTAATATTTTTTTCTTTAATTATTATGCACCATCTATCAGTAAACATATTTTCTTTACCATGCTCCGGTCCACTGACCTCTGATCCAGCTATTGGATGACTTTGTATCCAATGAACACCTTTCTTTAAAAATTTATTTATAATTTTGGAAGTTTCAATTTTTGAGGAACCAATATCTGTAATTAATGTTTTTGATGGTATAAAGTTATTTATTTTTAAAATAATATCCCTGTATTCACTCATTGGTGTACAAAAGATGATTAGATCGGAATTACTGGCACCTTCTTTTAATGATTTAACAATTGTTCCAGGTAATTTTAATCTTTTTATCTTAGCAATATTTGATTTTGATTTTTCATAAACAAATATTTTTTTTGCTATTTTTTTTTTGCTAATACGCCTCAATAAAGATGAACCTAATAGTCCACAGCCAATAATTAAAATATTTTTCATTTTTTCAATACTTGCTTAATAACACCCATAAATTTTAAGTTTTCTTTTTTAGATCCAATAGTTAACCTTAATTTATTCTTCATATGATAACCATCTTCTGTTGATCTTAGAATGATCCCCTTATTTTTTAGTTTTTCATACAGAAATTTTGCTGTATATCTGCATTTTTCAAAATTAAGTAACAAAAAATTTGCTGAAACTGAATTTGAAAAAATATCATATGTCTCAAGAAATTTCTTAATTTTTTCAGAATATAATAAATTATGTCTAATCGATTTATTTATGAAAGCTTTATCCTTCAGTGACTCGGTAGCAGCTAATTGAGCAATACCATTTACATTAAATGGTGGCTTTATAACATTTAGCGCATCAACTATTTTTTTCGATCCGTATCCCCAACCTACTCTAAGAGAAGCTAATCCAAATATTTTTGAAAAAGTTCTAAGGATGAAAACATTGTTTTTATTTTTAAACAAATCTAACCCGGATGAATAATCTTTATTTTTCATATATTCCGCGTAGGCATCATCTATAACTAATAAAATTTTTTTATTTAATTTTTTTCTTAATTCTAAAATCTCTTTTTTAGTTAAGTAAGTTCCTGTTGGATTGTTTGGATTTGCTATAAAGACAATTTTAGTTTTTTTTTTAATTTTTTTTAAAATTTCTTTTACTGAAACTTTAAAATTAATTTCTTTTGCAAATACAACATTTGCACCAACAATTTTTGAATAAATTCTGTACATTAAAAAACTATACTGAGGTACTACAACCTCATCTTTTGGATTTAAAAACAACTGACAGAGCATTTGAATAACTTCATCTGAACCTGCTCCACAAATAATTTTCTCAGCATTACATTTATAAGCTTTAGATATTGCTTTTCTTAAATTTTGAGATTTTCCGTCTGGATATTTATCTAAATTTAGATTTTTATTTGATATGATTTTCTTTGCTTTAGGACTCATGCCTAAAGCAGACTCATTTGCAGAAAGCTTAATTACGTTCTTAAGTTTCTTTACTTTTGATTTACCAGGCTTATAAGCCTCAATATTAAATTTTTTGAAATTTAGAGTTGTCATTTTTTTAATTTATGTGCTCTTTATAGATAAAATTACAAAATTTTATAGAGAATAAGAGGGTTTTTTAAAAAATTGACATAATAAATAAGTTCTAGTAAAAAAATTATGCGCTGATTTAACTGAATTGCGAGCGCTTAAAAAAAACCGCTAAAATAGTTTTTTTTCTCACAATTCGAAACAGTCAAAAACTATGAATACTGTGAAAAACATAAAAACTTTAATTGTAAAGAAACCACTAAAATTAGACTGTGGAAAGACCATAAAAGATTTTCCGATAGCCTATGAAACTTACGGTTCACTTAATTCAAAAAAAGATAATGCAATATTAGTTTTTCATGCTCTAACAGGAGATCAATTTGTAACTGGAATAAACCCTATAACCAACAAAGAGGGTTGGTGGAGTTATGCAGTAGGTCCTGATAAGGCTATCGATACAAATAAATATTTTGTAATTTGTTCTAACGTAATTGGTGGATGTATGGGATCATACGGACCAAGTCATAAAGATCTTAATCAAAAAATTTTTGGAACAAATTTTCCAGTTATCACTATTAATGATATGGTGAATGCTCAATATAATTTACTTGATCATTTTGGTATTAATAAACTTTTTTCTATAGCTGGAGGCTCAATGGGAGGTATGCAGGTACTTCAGTTTATCAGCAACTTTCCTGATAAGTCTAAAACAGTGATACCAATAGCAACCACATCTAGTCATTCAGCGCAAAATATTGCTTTTAATGAACTGGGCAGACAAGCTATTACAGCTGATAGTAACTGGAAAGAGGGCAACTATACATCAAATGATACTAATCCTGGAAAGGGATTAGCGGTAGCTAGAATGGCAGCTCACATAACTTATTTATCTAAAAAAGGTTTGCAGGAAAAATTTGGAAGAAATTTACAAGAAAGAGAAGATCTTAAATTCGGATTTGACGCTGACTTTCAAATAGAAAGTTATTTAAGATATCAAGGCTCAGTTTTTGTAGATAGATTTGATGCAAATAGTTATCTTTATATTACTAGAGCTATGGATTATTTTGATTTAGCTAAGCAATTCAGAGGTAATCTTTCAGAAGCATTTATAAATACAAAAGCGAAATTTTTTATAATCTCATTTACTTCAGATTGGCTTTATCCAACCCAAGAAAATAAAGATATTGTAATTGCTTTAAACTCAATAGGAGCTGATGTTGGATTTGTAGAAATTGAGTCAGATAAAGGTCACGACTCTTTTTTACTAGACGTTCCTGATTTCTTAAATGCACTTAAAAACTTTTTAGATAAATCTTATGAAGAAAATTAATTATGAAAAATGAATTTCAAGTAATCGCAGATTTAATTGAAAAAGATAAGAAAGTCTTAGATGTAGGTTGTGCTGATGGAACTTTAATGAAATTTTTGAAAGAGAATAAAAACATAAATATAAGAGGATTAGAAATTTCAAAAGAAAAAGTACAAGAATGTATTGCAAAAGGTTTAACTGTAATTGAGGGAAATGCAGAGAAAGATTTAAAACAATTTCCAGACAAATCATTTGATTATGTTGTTTTAAGTCAAACCCTTCAAGCTTTTCTTAATCCTGAATTAGTTTTAGATGAGCTTTTAAGAGTTGGAAAAAAAGCAATAGTTACGATTCCTAATTTTGGATATTGGAAAGTAAGATTTCATTTATTATTTAAAGGTACAATGCCTATTACAAAAACATTACCAGATGAATGGTATAACACTCCAAATTTACACATGTGCACAATCAAAGATTTTTTCCACTTTGTAAAATCAAAAGATATTAAAATTTTTAAATCACTTGCTTTAAATAATCTTAATTCATCAATAATAAATGAGAGTAATTTAGGAGTTAAAAATTTATTTGCAGATCTAGGTATATTTTTGATAGAAAAATAAAATGCGTATTGAAATTATACCCTGTCTTCAAGACAACTATAGCTATTTAATAATAGACGAAAGTAACAATTTTGCGTGTGTAGTAGATCCTAGTGAGTCTGAACCAATAATAAATTTCCTAAAAAATAAAAATATAAAATTAAAATATATTCTTAATACCCATCATCATTATGATCATATTGGAGGAAATCAAGAATTAAAAAAAAAATATGGGTCAGTTGTTGTAGGTTTTAAAGGAGACACAAAAAGAATACCTGGAATAGACATATTTTTAGAAGACAATCAAATATGGAAAGCTGAAAACTTTGAAGCTAAAATTATGCATGTACCTGGACACACATCAGGACATATTTGTTTTAATTTTTTTAAAGAAAAATTAGTTTTTACTGGAGATACACTTTTCTCACTTGGCTGTGGAAAAATATTTGAAGGCTCTTATGAAGAAATGTTTGAATCTTTGAACAAAATTAAATTATTACCAAAAGAGACAAAAATTTATTGTGGTCATGAATACACTCTTAACAATGCAAAATTTTGTAAAAAATATGATTCTGAGAATAAAGATTTGCAAAAAAAAATAGAAAAAATAGAAAAATTAAGAGAAAATGGAATTCCTACCATACCCTCAACTTTAAAAGAGGAATTGGATTGTAATATATTTTTAAGAGCAAAAGATATAGAAACCTTTTCAAAATTAAGAGATTTTAAGGATAATTTCTAATTAATTCGACTTGACTAAAGGCTGACTACAACTATATTGCGGTAACTTTAAATTAAATCATACTATGTCATACGCAGTAATAAAAACAGGTGGAAAACAGTATAAAGTAAAATCTGGAGAAATTCTAAAGATTGAAAAACTACCAGACTCTAAACCTGAAACTAAGATAGAGTTTAATGAAATTTTGGCATACGGTGATAACAAATCAATTGAAATTGGAACTCCAAATGTTGAGGGTGCAAAAGTAGAAGCCGATTTAATGAAAAATAGCAAAAATAGAACTATTTTAATTTTTAAAAAAAGAAGAAGACAAAATTCAAGAAGAAAAAATGGGCATAGACAAGAATATTCTATGATAAGAATTAACAAAATTTTTTCAAAAGATGGTAAAGTGTTATCAGAAGCTGAAAAAATTTCTAAAACTTCAAAAAAAGAGGAAGTTAAGGAAGCAGTAAATAAATAGTTATTAGGTAAATTATGGCAACAAAAAAAGCAGGTGGATCATCACGAAACGGACGAGATAGTGCCGGTAGAAGACTTGGTGTAAAAAAGTATGGTGGTGAAACAGTAATTCCTGGAAACATAATTGTTAGACAAAGAGGAACTAAGATTTTTCCGGGTGAAAATGTTGGTATGGGTAAAGATCATTCAATATTTTCAGTTGTTAAAGGGAAAGTTGTCTTCAAAAAATCTAAATCAGATAGAACTTTCGTTTCTGTAAAGCCCAATTAATAGTACAACCAATTAAAATAGATGTTGTATTATGAAATTTCTCGATCAAGTTAAAATTTATATTAAAGCTGGAAACGGTGGAGATGGATCTCCTAGTTTTAGAAGAGAGAAATATGTTGAGTTTGGTGGACCAGATGGTGGGGATGGTGGAAAAGGTGGATCAATTATTTTAAAGTCAGAGGAAAATTTAAATACCCTTATTGATTATCGATATCAACAACACCACAAAGCTGAACGTGGGGAAAACGGTTCTGGTCAAAATCGAACAGGAAAAGGTGGTGAAGATTTAATTTTAAAAGTTCCTCTGGGTACACAAGTATTTGAAGAGGATAACAAAACTCTTCTTTTCGATTTTAATAAAAAAGGTGAAGAATATGTTGCAGCTGCTGGTGGAAAAGGAGGTTTAGGAAACACAAGATTTAAAAGTTCTACAAATAGAGCTCCAAGAAAATTTACTAAAGGCACTATCGGAGAAGAATTTACAATATGGCTTCAATTAAAAACAATTGCTGATATTGGTATTATTGGATTGCCAAATGCAGGAAAATCAAGTTTGTTAGCAGCATTAACAAACGCAAGTCCAAAAATTGCAAATTACAAATTTACAACTATTAATCCAAACCTTGGTGTTGCTTCTTACGATGATAAAGAAATTACCATTGCAGATATTCCAGGATTAGTTGAGGGAGCTCACGAAGGTATAGGTTTAGGTATACAATTTTTAAAACATATAGAGAGATGTAAGTCTTTACTGCACTTAATTGATGTCACCAACTTAGACCTGAATGAGTCTTATAATCAGGTGAAAAATGAATTAAAAAGCTACAGTGCAAAGTTATTAGAAAAAAAAGAACTAATTGTGTTTAATAAAATTGATTTGATTGATGAAGAAACAGCAAATGAAGTTATAGATCATTTTTCAAAGGGTAAAAATTGTGAGATTATGACAATGACAACTCTGGAAAAAGAATCTGTATCAAAAATTAAAGCAAAACTTTTGTCTTATGTATCTTAAAAAATCCAAAATAATTGTTGTCAAAATTGGATCATCTCTTCTAGTTGATCAAAATAAAAAAATTAGGAAACAATGGTTATCTAGTTTTGCAAAAGATATTAAAAAATTAAGAGATTCAAATCAAAAAGTAGTTATTGTTAGTTCTGGTGCTATAGCTTTGGGTTGTAAGAAAATGAATTATAACAAAAAAAATATTAAATTAGATAAGAGTCAAGCTATTGCTTCTATTGGTCAAATAGAGCTGATGAATTTATTTTCACAAACTTTTGCAAAATATAAATTAAATATTTCTCAGATTTTGCTTACATTAGAAGATACTGAGGAAAGAAGAAGATCTCTCAATGCAAAACGAACTTTTGATAATCTTTTTGAACTTGGTTTTATTCCTGTAGTCAATGAAAATGACACTATTGCAACGAGTGAAATAAAATATGGAGATAATGATAGATTGGCATCTAGAGTTGCGCAAATTACAAACGCAGATACCTTAATTTTATTATCTGATGTTGATGGTTTATATACAAAAAATCCTAAAATTTTTAAGGATGCTAAACTAATAAAGAAAATTGATGTTCTAAAAAAAGATCTAAAAAAAATTTATATTAAAGGTGTAAATGAATATGGAAGTGGTGGTATGCATACAAAAATTGAAGCAGCAAAAATATGTCAGCTTGCTGGTACTAGTATGGTTATTGCAAATGGACTATATTCAAATCCTATCTCAAAAATAATTGAAAAAAATAACTGCACCTGGTTTAGTCCAAAAATTTCAAAGTTAGATGCTAGAAAAAAATGGATAATAAGTTCTGTAGCACCTAAAGGGGCTTTAATAATTGATGATGGTGCTAAAAAAGCATTAAAATCTGGAAAAAGTTTGTTAGCAGCGGGAATTAAAAAAGTTTCGGGAAGATTTAACAAAGGTGATCATATTAAAGTATTAGATAAAAAAAATAACGAATGTGCTAGAGGGTTAAGTTCCTTTACTTCTGATGAGGTAACTAAAATTATGGGTCATCACTCGAATGAAATTGAAAAATTACTAGGCTATGTTGCAAAATCAGAAGTTATTCATAAAGATGATATGGTGGAAATTTAAATGATTAAATATATGAATTTAATTGGAATAAAAGCTCGAAAAGCTAGTGCGTATAAAGTTACAACTGAAGTAAAAAATAAAGTCTTAAATGATTACGCAAAATTAATTAAGAATGAAAAAAAATTCATTATTAATCAAAATTCAAAAGATATTAATTACGCAAGAAAAAGAGGGTTAAAAGAGAATTTAATCAAAAGACTTCATTTAAATGAAAATAAATTGAATGGAATTATAAATTCTATTTTAAAAATAGCTAAATTAAGGGATCCTATAAATAACACTTTAGAAAAATGGAAAAGACCAAATGGTTTGAGCATAAAAAGAGTATCAATACCAATTGGAGTTATTGGTGTTATTTATGAAAGCAGACCAAATGTAACTTCAGATGTTGCTAGTCTTTGTTTTAAATCTGGAAATGTAGTGATTTTGAAAGGAGGCTCTGAGGCCATAAATTCAAATAAAGCTCTAGCTAAGCTGTTTAGAAAAGCACTTAGAAAAAATAAAGTTGATGAAAACTTTATTCAATTTATCGACTCAAAACAAAGAAAACTTGTAGATATAATGCTTTCTAAAATGAAAAAATATATCGATGTCATAATACCTCGTGGTGGAAAAAATTTAGTTAAAAAAGTTTTAGAATTATCCAAAGTACCTATAATTGGGCACTTAGAGGGACTTTGTCATACTTATATAGATAAAGATGCAGAATTAAAAATGGCTAAAGAAATTGTTTATAACGCTAAATTAAGAAATACAAGTATTTGTGGTGCAACCGAAACTATTCTTTTTCATAAAAATATAGTCAAAAAATTTAGTAATCCTATTTTGCAGGCACTTGAAAATAATGGTTGTAAAATAATTGGTGATAAGATTTTGAAGAGTTATTACAAAGGTCAAGTATGTCCTGCAAAAGAAAAAGATTGGTCAACTGAATATTTGGCTTCAATTGTATCTGTTAAAGTTGTTAAAAATTCTGAAGAGGCAATTAAGCATATTAATAAATATGGCACTATGCACACTGACTCCATCATTACAAAAAATAAAAAAACAGCAAAATACTTCTTAAAAAATGTTAAGAGCTCAATTGCAATGCATAATACCTCAACTCAATTTGCTGATGGTGGTGAGTTTGGATTTGGTGGAGAAGTTGGAATTTCTACTAATACACTACCACCAAGAGGTCCTGTAGGTTTAAATCAATTGATTTCATATAAATATGAAATCACTAGTAATGGCAAAATAAGAAATTAAATTGAATAACATAAAAATAAAAATTGGTGTATTAGGTGGATCGTTTGATCCTGCTCATAAAGGACATTTGGCAATTTCTAAGGAAGCAAAAAAAAGATTCAAACTCAAAAAAGTTATTTGGGCAATCACAAAAAAAAATCCATTTAAAATAGAAAGCAAGACATCTGTTAATGACAGAGTAAAATTTTGTAAAAAAATAATTGGTACAAATTCATTTATTAAAGTTAAATTTTATGAAAAAATTATTAAATCAAATAAAACAATTAATTTAATCAATCATTTAAAAAAAGATAAAAGTATTGAAATTTATTTTTTAATGGGTGCAGATAATCTTATTAATTTTCATAAATGGCATAAATATAAATTAATTTCACAAAAATGTAACATTCTAGTTTTTGATAGACATGGGTATAAAAAAAATTCTTTAAAATCAAAGACATTTAAGCAACTTAATAAGGCCAATCTAGAGTTTATTGAGTTTAATAAAGTCAACATTTCATCTTCTCAATTAAGAAAAATTTGATAATCTAAAATCAATTAATGGACAAAATTTCAGACTTAAAAGAAATTGTAATCAACACACTAGATCTCAATAAAGCTCAAGACATTGTAACTATTGATCTTAAAGATAAAAGTTCTATGGCTGATTACATGATCATAGCAAGTGGAACTTCATCTAGACATATCCAATCCTTGTCAGAACAAGTTTTAGAAAAACTTAAAAATAATGGTGTAAAGGATTCTAAAATTGAAGGTAAAGAAAGTGGAGAATGGAAACTTGTTGATGGAATTGATTTGATTATTCATATTTTTCACCCAGAAAAAAGAAAATTTTATGAATTAGAGAAAATTTGGTCAGAGCTTATTCCAAAAGAAAAAGTGATGATATGAAAAAATTTAAATTTTTATTATTAATTTTTTTCACTATTTTATGCTTGAATAAAACAGTTATTTCAGCCGAAATTGATATTTATAAAAAAATTGATCTTTTCGGCGAAGTTTTAGAAAAAATTAATAAAGAATATGTTGATGAGATCGATCAATCTGAAAGTATGGATTCTGCGATTAACGGTCTTTTACAATCACTTGATCCATATTCAGCATACATGTCTCCTAAAATTTTTGAAGAAATGCAAACTGAGACAAGTGGTGAGTTTGGTGGATTAGGAATTGAAGTTAGCATGGAGGCTGGAGTAGTAAAAGTAATTTCACCAATAGATGATACACCTGCATCTAGGGCTGGATTGAAAGCTGGTGATTACATTGTAAAAATAAATGATGTTCAGGTTCAAGGAAAATCATTAAGTGAGGCTGTCGATTTAATGAGAGGACCTGTCGGCTCTGGAATAGAATTGACAGTAAGACGAAGAGGCGAAAGAAAAGCGTTAACATTTAATATCATAAGAGAAGTTATTCAGGTTCAATCTGTAAAATCTGAAATTATAGATGAAAATATTGGATACATTAGGCTTACTTCATTTAATGATAACAGTAGTGATCAAATAGAAAAACAAATTAAAAAACTTAAAAAAGATAAAAATCTTAATTCATTTATTTTAGATTTAAGAAATAATCCTGGAGGTCTTTTATCTCAAGCAATAAAGATATCAGATTTTTTTCTAGAAAATGGAGAGATAGTTTCAACAAAAAGTAGAAAAAAATCTGAAAATAGAAAATGGTTTGCAAAAAAAGGAGATATTACTGATGGAAAAACATTGTTGGTTTTAATTAACTATGGTTCAGCATCTGCATCCGAAATTGTTGCTGGAGCTTTAAAGGATCACAAAAGAGCAATCATCGTTGGTGAAAACAGCTTTGGTAAAGGTTCTGTTCAATCAATTATTCCTTTGAAAAATCGTGGAGCTATCAGATTAACTGTCGCAAAATATTATCTTCCCTCTGGAAAATCTATTTCTGAAGTAGGTGTTAGACCAGATATTGAAGTAAATGAAGAAGGTGATGATTTTAGAATTAAAACTGATACTGATAATCAATTAAATTACGCTATTAAGTTACTTAACGGATAATATGAATAAAAATTTTAAAGATTTACCACTGAGAAGTGGGGTCGGAATTGTGTTATTGAATAAAGAAAATAAAGTATTCGTAGCAAAAAGAATAGATAATCCTAAAAATTTTTGGCAAATGCCTCAGGGTGGTGTTGATGAGGGAGAGGATAATTTAAAAGCTGCATTTAGAGAACTAGAGGAAGAAACAAGTATCAAAAGCGTAAAACTTATAAAAGAATTAGATGGTACATTAACCTATGATTTACCCGATAGATTGCTGGGTATTATTTGGAAAGGTAAGTACAAAGGTCAAAAGCAAAAATGGTTTTTAATGCGATTTATTGGAAATGATAATGAGATAAATATTAATACATCTAATCCAGAATTTTTAGATTGGAAATGGATTGACTTAGATTTAATTACTGATGTTGTGGTTGATTTTAAACATCATATTTACAAAGAGCTTAAAGAAAAAGTAAAAAAATTAATTTAGAGTTTTTAAAACTTCAACTTTTTGATCTGCTAAATACTTAGATTGATCATTTATATCAGTTTTATTAGCCTCTTCTTCTGCCTGTTTAAGTAAATCTTGTTGCTTTGATTTATCCATATCAGCAAGATTAAAAATTGTGCTTGTTAAAATAGATAGATTGTTATTTTTAAACTCTACAATTCCATCTTCAACATAGAAATTTTCATCACCTGATTTTGATAAAATCTTAATTATCCCAGGTTTCAAAAAGGAAATAATGGAAATATGATCCTTCAATATTCCCATCTCTCCTTCAAAAGCAGGGACCACAACTTCTGAAACATCATCTTTTACTAAAAAAGATTTTTCAGGATTTACTATTTCAACTTTAAACTCTTCGCTCATTAAGCAGCAGCTTCTTGTTCCATTTTCTTAGCTTTTTCTATAGCTTCTTCAATTGTTCCAACCATATAAAAAGCAGCCTCAGGTAAGTGATCATACTCACCTTTACAGATTGCATCAAAACCTTTGATAGTTGAGTCAAGATCAACAAGTTTTCCTGGAGAACCAGTAAATACTTCTGCAACAAAGAATGGTTGAGATAAAAATCTCTGGATTTTTCTTGCTCTTGCTACAACTAATTTATCTTCCTCAGATAATTCATCCATACCAAGAATAGCTATGATATCTTGTAGTGATTTATATGATTGTAGAATTCTTTGAACATCTCTTGCTACTCTATAATGCTCATCTCCAACAATTCTTGGATCCAAAATTCTTGATGTAGAATCAAGTGGATCTACTGCAGGATAAATACCAATTTCTGCAATTTGTCTTGAAAGTACAGTCGTTGCATCTAAGTGAGCAAACGATGTCGCTGGAGCAGGGTCTGTTAAATCATCAGCAGGCACATAAATTGCTTGTACAGATGTAATTGACCCTTTGTTTGTAGTCGTAATTCTTTCTTGTAGGTTACCCATGTCAGTAGCTAATGTCGGTTGGTATCCAACAGCAGATGGAATTCTTCCTAATAAAGCTGAAACCTCTGATCCTGCCTGAGTAAATCTAAAAATATTATCTACGAAAAAAAGTACGTCCTGACCTTCCTGATCTCTGAAGTATTCAGCAACAGTTAACCCTGTAAGTGCAACTCTTGCTCTTGCTCCAGGAGGTTCATTCATCTGTCCATAAACTAAAGCAGCTTTTGAACCAGCTCCTTCTTTTTTAATTACTCCAGACTCAATCATTTCATGATAAAGGTCATTTCCTTCTCTAGTTCTCTCACCAACTCCTGCGAAAACTGAAAAACCACCATGAGCTTTTGCAACGTTATTAATTAATTCCATAATTAAAACTGTTTTTCCTACTCCTGCTCCACCAAATAATCCAATCTTTCCACCTTTTGCGTAAGGTGCAAGCAAATCAATAACTTTAATACCTGTTACAAGTATTTCGGTTTCTGTTGATTGGTCATTAAATTCAGGTGCAGCTCTATGAATTGGCCAACTTTCTTTGGTCTTAACTTCACCTCTTTCGTCAATAGGTTCCCCAATTACATTTATAATTCTTCCAAGTGTTTCCGGTCCAACTGGAACTTGAATAGGAGCATTTGTGTTGGTAACTTCATCACCTCTTTTTAATCCTTCAGTAGCATCCATAGCAATTGTTCTAACAGTAGTTTCACCTAAGTGTTGTGCTACCTCTAAAACTAGTCTGTTATCACCGTTTTTACATTCTAGTGCTGTTAAAATTTCTGGTAGTTCACCATTAAATTTTACGTCTACTACCGCTCCAATAACTTGTGTGATTATTCCTTTGCTCATAATTATAAACTTTCTGCTCCTGATATGATTTCTATTAGTTCTTTTGTAATTGCTGCCTGACGACTTCTATTATATTCGATAGTAAGTTTGTCAACCATTTCACCTGCGTTTCGGGTTGCATTATCCATTGCACTCATTCTAGACCCTTGTTCACTAGCTGAATTCTCTAACATTGCTTTAAATATTTGCGTAGAAATATTCTTTGGCAATAAATTGCTCAAAATTTCATCTTCATCTGGTTCAAATTCGTAACTTTCTTCTGAACTATTTTCTTCTGCCTCATTATTTAATGGGATAATTTGCTGTGCTTGAGGAATTTGAGTAATTACATTTTTAAATTGATTGTAAAAAATTGTACAAACATCAAATTCATCTGCCTCGAATTTTTCAATTACCATTTTCCCAACTTTGTCAGCATCGAAATAATTTGCATTTTTAGACTCTTTGAAAGAAATATTTTCAATTATTTTGTCACCATAAACTCTTTTTAATTGATCATTTCCTTTTGAGCCTACTGTAATAATTTTTAGTTCTTTACCTTCATCTAAAATTTTTGCAAAATAACTTTTAGCTTTTTTAATAATATTAGAATTGAATCCACCACATAAACCTCTATCAGAAGTCATCACTACACAAAGATGAGTTTTTTCCTGACCGGTACCTGACAATAACTTTGGTGCATTTTCTTTATCAGATATACCATTTGATAAATTCAAAATAACATTATTCATTTTTTTAGAATAAGGCCTTCCCTTCTCAGCACTTTCTTGAGCTCTTCTCAATTTAGCTGCTGCAACCATTTTCATAGCTTTAGTAATTTTTTGTGTAGACTTTACACTAGCTATTCTTTTTTTTAGGTCGTCTAAACTTGCCATAAATTATTAAGATTTAAAATTTCCTTTTAATTGAGTGATTACCTCAACAAGTAATTTTTCTTTATCTTCCTCAAGTTTTCCTGAACTTAAAATTGACTCTATAATTTCAGGCTTATCTGATTTACATTTTTCAATAATCTTGCTCTCAAATTCAGCAACATCTTTTAGATCAATATCGTCCAGATAACCTTTAACTCCGCAAAATACTGAAATAACTTGTTCTGCAACAGTCATAGGTGAATATTGTTTTTGTTTTAAAAGTTCAGTTAGTTTAGAACCTCTATTTAAAAGTTGTTGAGTAGATGCATCTAAATCAGATCCGAATTGTGCAAAAGCTGCCATTTCTCTGTATTGTGCTAACTCTAGTTTCATTGAACCAGAAACTTTTTTCATCGCTTTAGTTTGAGCTGATGAACCAACCCTAGATACTGATAAACCTACGTTAATTGCAGGTCTTATACCTTGGTTAAATAGTTCTGTTTCAAGGAAAATTTGTCCGTCAGTGATTGAAATAACGTTAGTTGGAATGAACGCAGATACGTCTCCACCTTGTGTTTCAATAATTGGAAGTGCTGTAAGTGATCCACCACCATGTTCATCACTTAATTTAGCTGCTCTTTCCAGCAATCTACTATGAAGATAAAATACATCTCCAGGATAAGCCTCACGTCCCGGGGGTCTTCTTAATAGCAATGACATTTGTCTATAAGCAACTGCTTGTTTAGACAAATCATCATAAATTATTAATGCATGCATTCCATTATCTCTAAAATACTCACCCATAGTACAACCTGTGTATGGAGCTAAGAATTGTAAAGGCGCAGAGTCAGATGCAGTAGCAGCAACGATTGTTGTGTACTCCATAGCTCCAGCTTCTTCTAATGTTTTTTGAATTTGTCTTACTGTTGATCTTTTTTGTCCAACTGCAACGTATATACAATACAGTTTTTGTTTTTCATCACCAGATTCATTTATTTTTTTTTGATTAATAATTGCATCTACTGCAACCGCTGTTTTACCAGTTTGTCTATCACCGATAATTAATTCCCTTTGCCCTCTTCCAATCGGAACTAGACTATCAATTGATTTAAGACCAGTTTGCATTGGTTCACTTACTGATTGTCGTGGAATAATACCAGGAGCTTTTACTTCAACCCTGCTTTTTTTAATTCCTTTATCTAATGGTCCTTTTCCATCGATAGGATTTCCTAAACCATCTACTACTCTTCCTAATAATTCTTTTCCAACTGGGGTATCAACAATATTACCAGTTCTTTTTACTACATCCCCTTCTTTAACATTTCTGTCATCACCAAAAATTACGACACCAACGTTTTCACTTTCTAAGTTTAGAGCCATACCTTTTGAACCATCTGCAAACTCTACCATTTCACCAGCTTGAACATTATCCAAACCATAAATCCTAGCAATACCGTCTCCAACTGATAAAACTTGACCAACTTCTGTGACTTCTGCTTTATCACCAAAATTTTTAATTTGTTCTTTTAATATTTTTGTAACTTCTGAAGGATTTATTTCCATTTATGCCTCTATCATTCTATTTTCGATTTGTTGTAATTTATTTTTAATTGAGGTATCGACCATAGTACTTCCTACTTGTACAACCAAACCTCCTATTAAACTTTCATCATGTTTGTAGTTTAATTTTATTTTTGAGCTAAAATTTTTTGTTAACTCCTCTGTAATTTTTGCAATTTCTTCATTAGATAATTGTTTTGCAGATTTTAATTCTGCCTTGAGTTCGCCTCTTTTTCTTGAACAAATTTCAATAAAGCTTTTAAGGATACGCTCAATAAAAAAGAAACGTCTTTTTTGAATTAAGAAACTTAAAAAAGTTTTAAATAAAGACTCAAATTTATTATTTTCAGATATTGTATTGATTACTTTTAGTAAATCTTCTTGGCTTGTAGTCGGATCTTTAATCAAATTAGCAAAATCTTCACTTTGATAAATTAAATTGAGAATTGATGAAGACTGATCTTCGATCTGACTTAAAAGATTATTTTCCTCTGAAAGTTCAAAAAGCGCAAGAGAGTACCTTTCAGCTGAAGTTATTGAAAATCCGGTGTCTTTACTCAACTTTGTTCCTCTATAATGTTGAAGATTATTTTTAAATCACGCCCTAAATAACATATGACCCTTATGTCTTCAAGTAGCGGATTCGTAAAAAAGACCTCTTTTTTGCTGTTAATTGAAGTTAATTGGGTCAACATCAACTGAAAGTTTTATTCCGGAAGAAAATTTATATTTTGGAATAATTTTTGCAAGAGAGCTTTGTAGCTTCATAGATTTTAACCCTCTAATTAAAAATCTAATTCTAAATTTTCTCTTTAATCTAAATAATGGAGCATTCACTGGCCCTAATATTTTTCCTTCTATTTTGTTTTCAATAAAATTTTTAAAATTAATAGCTTCTTTTTCTAATTTAATTTCATTATCTCCCGTTAAGATTAAAGAAATAAACCTTTGAAATGGAGGTAGTTTATTTTTTTTTCTTATCTGCAGTTCTCTTTCTAAAAAAATATCTGGATTTTTATTTGTAATTTCTGAAATCATCTTAGTATTATTTTCATAGGTTTGAAAATATACGGTTGCTGGTTTTCCAGTTCTTCCTGCACGTCCTGAAAGTTGATGATAAAGCTGCAAATTTTTTTCTGCACCTCTTAAATCATGTCCTTGAGATGAAAGATCAATATCAACAACTACAATACAATTTAAGCCTGGAAAATGAAAACCTTTTGAAATTAATTGGGTTCCAACTAAAATATGTGTTTCATTATTAATAATTTTATCTATTTTTTCTCTAGAACCTTTTTTATTCATTGTATCACTTGAAAAAATCTCTATTGTTTTTCCAGGAAATTTTCTTTTTACCTCTTCTGAAATTCTCTCAACTCCAGGACCACTAAAAATAAATTCACAATTACCTTCTTTTTTACAATTCCTTTTTAGATCAGATTTGTATCCACAATAATGACATAATAAATTATTTTTATTTTTATGATAAACTAAATTGATACTACAATTTGGACATGTAAAACTTGTAAAACATTTGTTGCATAACGTATTTGGAGAAAAACCTCTTCTATTTAAAAAAAACAAAACTTGATCTTTTTTTTCCAAATGTAAATTAACTTTTTCAATAATTTTATTTGATAGCCATGATTGTTTTTCAAGTTTTGTATTATTTAAATTAATAATTTCATAATTAGGTAATGCTGCGTTTTGATATCTTTCATTTAATCTAGAAACCTCGTATTTACCTTTTTTAATATTTTCAAAAGTTTCTATAGAAGGAACAGCAGTAATCAAATTGATTGGAATATTTTCAAAAGATGCTCTAGAAATTGCCATATCACGAGCA
Source organism: uncultured Pelagibacteraceae bacterium (assembly GCA_902573295.1). Lineage (GTDB taxonomy): Bacteria > Pseudomonadota > Alphaproteobacteria > Pelagibacterales > Pelagibacteraceae > Pelagibacter. The sequence continues at coordinate 112,738 of CACGJB010000001.1, forward strand.
TTGTACGTTATACCTTCGTCTTGTTTAAATGATTGATCATGTTCCTCATCAACAATTATCATTCCTAATTTTTTAAATGGTAAAAATAATGAAGATCTTGCACCAATAATTATTTTTATTTTACCATTAGAAACACCACTCCAAATTAATTCTTTCTTTTTTTTTGAAATAACTGAATGCCAAACTGCAGGTTTGAAACCAAAATATTCTAAAAATTTTTGTTCAAACTGACTGGTTAGACCTATTTCTGGTAATAAAATTAATCCTTGAAAACCCTTCTCTATCAGTGGTTTTAACGCTTCAAAATAAACTAAAGTTTTTCCTGATCCAGTTGTGCCTTGTAAAACATGAACTCTAAATTTTTTATTTGAAACATTCATTTTTTTTAGAGATTTATTTTGATCACTAGACAGCTTGATTAAGTTTTGCTTAATTTTGCTATCAAATATTTGATAAAGTTGAGTTTCTTTGTTCTCTACAGCATCACTACTTAAGAGTACTAACTTTAATGCCATACCCTTCGGGATAAGATTATATTCTGCAAACCAATTTAAAAAATTAATTGTATTTTTTTTTAATGGAGTAACGTTTAATTTTTTTATTACCTTTTTAGTCTTAAAATTTTTATTATTATTTTTTTCAAATTCATCCCAAACAACACCGGTAATTTTTGATTTTCCAAAAGGTACCATTACATAATCACCAACTTTAAGAGTTAAATTACTTTCATAAGTAAATGGATGATTAAAAATATTTGGTACGAGAATCGGATATTTCATATTTTTATAATATGAAAAAAAATTAAGAGTGTATTGCTCTTTTATCTACTGATAAAGCAGCTTCTTTAACTGCTTCAGAAAACGTTGGATGAGCGTGACAGGTTCGGGCGATATCTTCAGCACTTGCACCAAATTCCATTGCAACACCGATCTCTGCAATTAATTCTCCTGCATGAGGTCCAATTATATGTGCACCTAATAATTTATCTGTTTGCTCATCAGCTAAAATTTTAACAAAACCTTCTGCATCATCTATGGCCTTGGCTCTTGAATTAGCCATAAACGAAAATTTCCCTACTTTATATTTTTTATTTAATTCTTTTAATTGTTCCTCAGTTTTACCGATTGATGCTACTTCTGGTGTTGTATAAACTACTCCTGGGATTGTATCATAATTTACATGCCCAGATTGACCAACTATGTTTTCTGCAACTGCTATACCTTCGTCCTCCGCTTTATGTGCAAGCATTGGACCAACAATTACATCGCCTATTGCATAAATATTTTCAACGTTAGTCTTAAAAATTTTATCAGTTTTAATTCTATTTCTTTCATCAAGATCTACTCCTACAGACTCTAAATTTAAACCATCTGTATTGGGTTTTCTGCCAACAGAGATTAAAACAACATCACACTCAAAATTATTTTTATTACCATTTTTATCTACTGTTGAAACCACTGCACCTGCTGCATTTTTTTTAATTGTTTCAACTTTATTTTGCATATTAAATTTCATACCCTGTTTTTTTAAAATTTTCATAAATTCTGAAGAGATTTCTTTATCCATTCCAGGTGTAATATGATCTAAAAATTCAACAACTTGCACCTCTGCTCCAAGTCTAGACCATACAGATCCCATCTCCAATCCTATATAACCTCCTCCTACTACAACCATTTTCTTAGGTACCTTTTCTAACTTTAAAGCACCTGTTGATGAAACAATTGTTTTCTCATCTATTTCTACTCCTGGTAATGAAACTGGAACCGATCCTGTTGCAATAACTGTTTTTTCTGTTTGGATGATGGTTTCTTTATTTTTATCGTCCTTTATTAAAATTTCATTTTTAGATTTAAAACTTCCGTGTCCTTTAAAGTAAGTAACTTTGTTTTTTTTCAAAAGAAATTCAACGCCTTTTGTAAGAACTGTTACAGCTTTATCTTTGCTTTTCATCATTTTGTCTAAATTTAATTTTACTTCACCAACTTCAATACCTTTGTTTGCTAAGCTTTTTACTTTGTGAAATTCTTCAGACAAATTAAGTAAGCTTTTTGATGGGATGCAACCAACATTTAAACAAGTACCTCCCAAAGACCCTCTGGATTCAATACATGCAGTTTTTAATCCTAATTGAGCAAGTCTGATCGCACAAACATAACCACCCGGCCCACCTCCAATAACTACAGCTTGAAATTTTTCTGACATTTAAATATCTAAAAACAACCTTCTAGGGTCTTCTAAGTTTTCTTTAATCATTTTAAGGAAAGATACAGATTCTTTTCCATCAATAATTCTGTGATCGTATGATAATGCTAAATACATAATTGGTCTTATTTTGATTTCACCATCTACAACAACAGGTCTTTCTACTATATTATGCATACCCAACACACCAGATTGAGGTAAATTTAGTATTGGCGTTGAAAGCATAGACCCATACACACCTCCATTACTTATTGTAAATGTTCCTCCCTGGAGATCTTCAATCGTTAGCTTTCCATCTCGCGCTTTTTCTGAAATTTCTTTAATATTTTTTTCAATATCAGCAAAGGATAATTCATCTGCATTTCTTAAAACTGGAACAACCAAGCCTTTATCTGTTCCAACAGCAAAACTAATATTGTAATAATTTTTATATATTATCTCATCACCATCTATTTCAGCATTCACGGCAGGGAAATTTTTTAAAGCAACCACACATGCTTTTACAAAGAAAGACATAAATCCTAATTTTATCCCATAACGAGATTGAAAATCCTCTTGATTTTCTTTCCTCATTTCCATTACACTGCTCATATCAACCTCGTTAAATGTTGTTAAAAGAGCGGCATTCTCTTGAGCTTGCTTTAATCTTTTTGCAATAGTTTGTCTCAACCTAGTCATCTTAATTCGTTCTTCTTCACCATATTGAATTTTTCTTTCAGATGGTTTTGGATTTGCACCCATTAAACTTATTAAATCTCCTTTTAAAACTCTCCCATCTTTTCCTGAACCTTGAATTGAATTAATATCAATATTGTTTTCGTTTACTATTTTTCTCACTGCCGGAGATAAGCTTGGATTAACATCTCTTTTTGGAGCAACTTCTGGTTTAACTTCATCTGTCAAGACTAGAGGTTTTTCTTTGGATTTTTCGATTTCTTTTTCCTCAAATATTTTTGGTTCTTTTTTGTTTGCATCTAATTTTATTACATTGCTCTCTGCAGGAACTATTTCGTCTTGCTTGATTTCTTTTTGGGTTTTTGGCGCAGATTTAACCGCTCCACCTTCTGCTGATACAGAACCTAATAATGCTCCTACCTCTACAACTGATCCGTCTTGTGAATTTATCTCAGTTAACACACCGGAAATTGGAGATGGTACTTCTAAATTTACTTTGTCTGTCTCAAGTTCTACAATCGGTTCATCCACTTCAACTGCATCACCTGTATTTTTTAGCCATTTTGCAACAGTCGCTTCTGTTATACTTTCACCTAGAACTGGGACTACTATTTTTTCACTCATTAAAATTAATCAAATACCTTGTTAATTATTTCTTGTTGTTGAGAATTATGCCTTTTGGCATATCCTGTTGCAGGAGTTGCGTCTGGGCTTCTTCCTATATAAGAAATTTTATTATTATTAGCCTTTAAAGTGTCTAATGTCCATTGGATATAATCTCTAACTGAAAACCAAGCACCCATATTTTTTGGTTCTTCTTGACACCAAAAGAATTCAGCATTTTTAACATATGGTTTTAATTCTTTAATCAAAGCTTTTACTGGAAATGGATATAATTGTTCAATTCTATACATCACAACATCATCTCTTTTGATTTTTTCTCTGGCATCTAATAAATCAAAATATACTTTTCCAGAACAAAGAATTACTTTTTTAATCTTTGAACTTTCTCTAAGTTTTATAAATCCTTTAGACTTAGGATCAATAGCATGATCCCACAATACTCTATGAAAAGTATTTTTTTTGTTAAAATCTTCTAAATTTGAAACACAATATTTATTTCTTAATAATGATTTTGGTGTCATTATGATAAGTGGCTTTCTGAAACTCCTATGCATTTGTCTTCTTATAGCGTGAAAATAATTTGCTGGAGTTGTGCAGTTCATCACTTGCATATTATCGTTTGAGCATAGTTGTAAAAATCTTTCTAGCCTTGCTGATGAATGCTCCGGTCCTTGTCCCTCATATCCATGAGGTAATAACATTACAATACCAGATGCTCTATTCCATTTTCTCTCACCGGATGCAATAAATTGATCAATTACTACTTGAGCACCATTAGCAAAGTCACCGAATTGTGCTTCCCAGAGAGTAAGGGTATTTGGCTCTACTAGACTGTAACCATATTCAAATCCCAAAACTGCAAGTTCAGACAAAAAACTATCTACTACTTCAAATTGCTTTTGATTATTAGAAATATTATTAAGCGGAATATACCTAGAATTGTCTATTTGATTTCTTAAAACAGAATGCCGTTGACTAAATGTCCCTCTTCCAGAGTCTTGTCCTACAAGTCTTACCGGATATCCCTCTTCTAGCAAAGATCCAAACGCTAACGATTCTGCTGAAGACCAATCGATTCCAATCCCTTTTTCGATACTTTCTTTTCTGGCATTAAATATTTTAGAGATAGTTTTGTGAATATTTTTTTCTTCAGGAATAACATTTATTTTATCTGAAATTATTTTTAATTTATTTTCATCATATCCTGTTATACCCCTTTTATCTTTACCTCTTTCAGGTTTATATCTTGACCATGTTCCCTCAAACCATTCTATTTTAGGGTTATAATCTTTTGCACTTTTATATTGTTCATCAAGTAAATCTTTAAATGATTTAACATTTTGATTTAATAATTCTGTAGTTATTGATTTTTCGTTAACTAATTTATTTCCATATATTTTGTAAACGCTAGGATGAGATCTTATTTTTTTATACATTAAAGGTTGAGTAAATGAAGGCTCATCTCCCTCATTATGTCCAAATCTTCTATAACAAATTAAATCTACTACAACGTCTCTATTAAATTTTAATCGAAATTCTGTTGCTATTCTAGTTGCATAAACAACTGCTTCTGGATCATCTCCATTTACATGAAGAATTGGTGCCTCTACCATTTTTGCAACATCAGATGGATAAGGTGAAGACCTTGCAAATCTTGGGCTAGTAGTAAATCCTATCTGATTATTAACAATAATATGAATTGTTCCACCAGTGTTGTGCCCTGGTAGTCCTGACATTGCAAAACATTCTGCTACAACTCCTTGACCAGCAAAGGCTGCATCCCCATGAATGAGAATAGGTATAACTTTATTTCTCTCTTTATCTTTATGGAAAAATTGTTTGGCTCTTGTTTGTCCTAAAACAACTGGGTTAACAGCTTCTAAATGAGAAGGATTATCTGTTAAACTGACATGTACTGAATTTCCATCAAATTCTCTATCAGACGACGCTCCAAGATGATATTTTACATCTCCAGCGCTATCTTCAGAATCGGTACTAAACTCACCGGCAAACTCGTTAAAAATTTTTTTGTAAGATTTTTGTAAAACATTTGCCAAAACGTTAAGTCTGCCTCTATGAGACATGCCTATTTTAACTTCTTTTATATTATTTTGACCACCAATTTTAATTATTTGTTCAAGGGCAGGAATTAAACTTTCACCACCATCTAAACCAAACCTTTTTGTGCCCACATACTTTGTAGCTAAAAATTTTTCAAATCCTTCTGCCTGTACTAACTTATTTAAAATTGCCTCTTTACCATTTTTTGTAAATTGAAGTGCATTTTTATCTTGCTCTATTCTGTCTCTAAACCACTTTCTCTCAACTGGGTTTGAAATATGCATGAATTCATAACCTATTTTTCCACAATAGGTCTTTTTCATAAACTTAAGTATTTCTCTTATATTTGCATATTTAAGATTGATTACCCCATTTAGAAAGATTTTCTTATCGTAATTTTCTTTTTTAAAACCATAAAAATCTGGATGGAGCTCATCTAAATATTCTGACTCTCTCATTTCTAAAGGATCAAGATCAGCTAATAAATGTCCTCTTAGTCTATATGCTCTAATTAATGCTACAGCACTAATAGAATCTTTATTTGAGTCAGCAAGTAATTGAAAATTAAATTTTTCTGAAGTGTCTAATTTGACATTATCAAAATAAATTTTATCTTGTTCTTCTATTTTTTTTTGTAATTCATCAATATTAATTTTTTTTTTAGTTGGTCCCCATGATGGACCATTAATTTCTTTTGCTATAACATTTAATTCTTCACCAATTCCCTCAAAATAATTTGCCCAACTTTCTGGAAGATCAGCATCTTTATTAACAAACTTTAAATACATTTCTTCAATAAAGGCACTATTAGATTTGTTTAAAAATGAAGTTTTTTCGAGATCAAGATTTTTTGATGAAGACATCTTTTTTATTAATATATCCCTCTAATATTTTTTTTCAATTAGACAGTTTATCAAATAAAGTTTTTCCAATAATTGATGGTGATTTAGCAACTGTAATACCACATTCTTCCATTTTTTTTATTTTATCTTCAGCTCCACCCTTGCCACCTGATATAATAGCACCAGCATGCCCCATTCTCCTTCCTGGAGGAGCAGTAATTCCAGCTATAAATCCAACTATTGGTTTTTTAATTTTATGATTATTTACAAAGTCAGCCGCTTCTTCTTCGGCTGTTCCTCCAATTTCACCTATCATTAAAATAGATTGTGTTTCATCATCATTTAAAAATAAATCTAAACAATCTATAAAATTTGTTCCATTAATAGGATCACCACCAATACCAATACAGGTTGATTGACCAAGTCCATTTTCAGTTGTTTGGGCTACTGCTTCATATGTTAATGTTCCTGACCTCGATACAATTCCAACACTTCCTCTTTTGTGAATACTTCCCGGCATAATTCCAATTTTACATTCATCTGGTGTAATTATTCCTGGACAATTAGGTCCAATTAATCTGCTACTAGATCCACTTAATTTTTGTCTTACCTTAAGCATATCCTGAATTGGAATTCCTTCGGTTATACAAACTATAAGTTCAATTGATGCATCAATAGCTTCAATGATTGCTGCTGCTGCAAATTTAGCAGGCACATAAATCATAGTTGCGTCTGCTCCTACTTCATCTTTTGCCTCTAAAACACTATTAAAAACTGGTCTGTCTAAATGTTTTTGTCCACCTTTCTTTGGCGTAACTCCACCAACAAGATTAGTTCCATATTTTATAGCTTGCTCTGAATGAAATGTTCCGTGAGAGCCAGTAAATCCCTGACAAATTACTTTAGTATTTTTATTTACCAAAACCGACATTTTATTTTATCGCCTCAACAATTTTCTTAGCAGCGTCATCTAAATTTTCTGCAGAAATTAATTTTAATCCAGAATTATCAAGAATTTCTTTTCCTTCTTTGAAATTTGTGCCTGCTAATCTTACAACTAAAGGTACACTAATATTAATTTCTTTAGCTGCATCAACTACTCCTTGGGCAAGGACATCGCATCTCATTATTCCTCCAAAAATATTAATTAAAATACCTTTAACATTTTTGTCTGAGAGAATTATCTTTAATGCAGCAGATACTTTTTCTTTGGATGCACCACCGCCTACATCTAAAAAATTTGCTGGCTCTTTACCATATAATTTAATTATATCCATTGTTGCCATTGCTAATCCCGCCCCATTCACCATACAGCCAATACTTCCATCTAGCTTGATATATGCAAGATCATGCTTGCTGGCTTCTATCTCAGTAGGATCTTCCTCGTTTAAATCTCTTAATTCAATAATTTCTGGATGTCTGAATAAAGCGTTAGAGTCGAAATTAACTTTTGCATCTAAACAAACAATTTTTTCCTCTTTTGTCAAAATTAATGGATTTACTTCAACCATGTTTGCATCAGTACCCACAAACATTTTATATATTGATTTAATTAATGTTATTGCTTGTTTTTTTGTATCTTCATTTAAATTAAAAATATTAATTATTTTTTCACAATCTGACTCGGAAATTTCATTACCCATATCAACTTTTGTAGTTATAATTTTTTCAGGTGAGCTGCTTGCAACTTCTTCAATGTCCATCCCTCCTTGATCACTTGATATAAATGCAATTTTAGAACTTGCTCTGTCAACCAGGCACGATAAGTAAAATTCTTTATCTATATTTGATGACTCTTCCACATATAATCTTTTTACCTCTCTACCTTCGGGGCCAGTTTGATGAGTAACTAGTGTTTTTCCAAGTAATTCTTTAGCTGCTACTGTTAGTTCCTCAATAGAGTTTAAAATTTTTACACCACCAGCTTTTCCTCTACCTCCAGCATGGATTTGTGCTTTAAGTACGTATTTCTCCGTTTTGAGTGCTTTTGCTTTTTCAATAAGTTCATCAACATTAAGTGCAAATACTCCTTCAGGAACTATAGCTCCATATTTTTTTAATATTTGTTTAGCTTGATGCTCGTGAATATTCATTATTATTTAGATAAATCAGGATCTATTTTAGATGCAGCCTCCCACAAAGCTTTTACAGCATCTATTGAATGTATAAATTCTTTTTTTTCTTTTTCATCTAAATCAATCTCTTCAATTTTTTCTACACCCTCTTTTCCAATTACAACGGGAACACCTGCGTAAACATTTTTTACACCGTATTCTCCATTTAATTGTACAGCGCAGGGTAATAATTTTTTTTGATCATTCAAATATGCTTCTGCCATTTGAACACCTGAAGCTGCTGGTGCATAAAAGGCTGATCCTTTTTCTAAATATTTAACTATTTCCGCACCACCATCTCTTGTTCTTTGATTAATTTCCTCAACTCTTTCTGAAGAAATCTCTCCATCCTTTACAAGATCCATCAATGGTTTACCTGAAATTTTTGTAAATCTTGGCATAGGAACCATGGTGTCACCATGACCACCCATAACCATTGCCTCAATTTCTCTTACTGGCACATTTAGTTCCAATGATAAAAATAATTTAAACCTAGAACTATCTAAAATACCTGCCATACCAACAACTTTATTTGATGGCAAACCTGAAAATTTTTGAAATGCCATAACCATAACATCTAAAGGATTAGTGATACAGATCACAAAAGCGTTAGGCGCATTTTTCTTTACCCCCTCAGCAACTTGTTTAATAATTTTTAAATTAATTCCAAGAAGATCGTCTCGGCTCATCCCAGGTTTTCTTGGAACACCTGCTGTAATTATAATTACATCTGAATCTTTTATATCTTCATAGTTATCAGTTCCTGAAAACCTAACATTGAAACCATCTACAGATGAAGATTGTGCAATATCTAATGCTTTTCCTTTTGCAATACCACTAGCTACATCAAATAAAACCACTTCATTTACTAATTCTTTTGTTCCTATTAAATGTGCAAGAGTTCCACCTATTTGGCCTGCACCAATTAAAGATATTTTTGTCATTTATTTCCTTTATTTCATTGTTGGCATAACAAATTCCGCATTTGATCGGACACCTGAAGGCCATCTGGATGTTACTGTTTTAATTTTAGTATAAAATTTTATTCCTTCCATACCATGCATTCCACTATCTCCAAATAATGATCTTTTCCAGCCACCAAAACTATGAAATGCCATTGGAACTGGGATAGGCACGTTAATACCAACCATACCTACTTGAATTTTACTTGCAAAAGTTCTGCCTGCATCACCATCTCTTGTGTAAATACTTACTCCATTTCCATACTCATGATCGTTAATTAATTTTGCAGCTTCTTCAAAAGTTTTTACTCGAACAACTGATAAGACTGGACCGAATATTTCTTCTTTGTAAATTCTCATATCTTTATTTACATGATCAAATAAACATCCACCTATATAGAAACCATTTTCATAACCTTGAAGTTTTAAACCTCTTCCATCAACCACTAGCTTTGCGCCTTCCTTGACACCTAAATCAACATAACTTGTAACTTTTTCTAAATGTTCTTTTGTAACTAAAGGTCCCATTTCTGATGCTTTGTCCATTCCAGGACCAACTTTTAAAGCTTCAGCTTTTTTTGATAATCTAGATACAAGTTCGTCCCCAATATCTCCAACCGCAACTGCAACTGATTGAGCCATGCATCTTTCTCCAGCTGAACCATAAGCAGCACCCATTAAACCATTAACTGCACCATCTAAATCGCAATCTGGCATAACAACTAAATGGTTTTTTGCTCCACCTAAAGCTTGAACTCTTTTTTCATTTTTAGCAGAATTTTCATAAATATATTTTGCAATAGGGGTAGATCCTACGAAACTTACAGCTTTGATATCTTTGTTTTCTAAAATTGCATCAACAGCTTCTTTATCTCCATTTATTACGTTAAATACTCCTTCTGGAAGACCCGCCTCAGAAAGTAGTTCTGCTAATCTTATTGCGCAAGAAGGGTCTTTTTCTGATGGTTTCAGAATAAAAGTGTTTCCACAAGCTATTGCTATTGGAAACATCCACATTGGGACCATAGCAGGAAAATTAAAAGGTGTGATACCTGCAACAACTCCTAATGGTTGTCTGATTGACCAACTATCAACATTGGTGCCAACATTTTCTGAAAACTCACCTTTTAATAAATGTGGTATTCCACAAGCAAATTCCACCACCTCAAGTCCTCTGGTTAAAGATCCTCTTGCATCTTCATAAACTTTTCCATGTTCTGAAACTATTAACTTTGTTAATTCATCAGAATTTTTTTCAATTAATTCTTTAAATTTAAATATTATTCTAGCTCTTTGTAGAGCAGGTTTTAAAGACCAAGTTTCAAATGCTTTTTTTGCTACTTCAACGGCACTGTCTAAATCAGATCTTGAAGCAAGTCTTACCTCGGACTCTTGTTCGCCAGTTGCTGGATTAAAAACTTTTCCTTTTTTATCTGAAGATCCCGGAGTTATTTTACCGTTTACGAAGTGTTCTATTAATCTCATGAATACGGTGTTTTAGATCAAAAATATCGAATAGTCTATTTAAACATTAGCTGTTGCTAACATTTTTTTTATTTCAGCTATAGCTTTTGCTGGATTCAGGCCCTTAGGACATGCGTTTGTACAATTTAATATTGTATGGCATCTATATAATTTTAGTTCATCAGAAACTTTTTTTAATCTTGCTTTTCTCTCTTCATCTCTACTATCAATAATCCATCTATAAGCCTGCAACAAAACTGCTGGACCTAAATATTTATCTCCATTCCACCAATAACTTGGACAAGATGTAGAACAACAAGCACACATAATGCATTCATAAGCACCATCAAGTTTTGCTCTATCTTCTTTAGACTGGTAAATTTCTGTTGTCTGTTTTGTTGAGTTATTTTTTAACCAAGGTTCAATAGATTGATATTGTTTATATAAGCCATCTAGATCACCAATCAAATCTTTTTTAACTTTTAAATGAGGTAAAGGATAAATATCGATGTCACCATCAATCTCTGCATGAGGAGTTGTGCAAGCTAGTCCATTTTTTCCTCCCATGTTCATAGCACAAGAACCACAAACACCATGAGCACAAGATCGTCTATAGGCTATCGTCGGATCAATTTCATTTTTAATTTTATTTAGAATATCCAGCACTTTAGATGGACAATTATCCATATCTACTTCGTATGTATCAATTCTAGGATTTTCTTCTGTCGATGGATCCCATCTATAAATATTAATTTTTCTTAAATTTTTAGATCCAGTTTTGTCCTTATAATATTTACCTTTTTTAACCTCAGAATTTTTAGGTAAGTTTATCTGAACCATTAATACACTCGCTCTTGTGGCGGAAAATATTGAACATCATTTGTTAAAGTTGATTTGTGTACTGCTCTGTAACTAATCTTTGTATTTTTTCCATCACACCAAGCAAGAGTATGTTGCATAAACTTTGCGTCATCTCTTTTTGGATAATCATCTCTCGCGTGCGCACCTCTGCTCTCTTTTCTATGATATGCAGATTCTACAGTAGTTACTGCTTGTCTTATTAAATTATCAAATTCCAATGTTTCAACTAAATCAGTATTAAATACTAGAGACCTATCTTTAACTGAAATCGAGTCCATACCATCATAGGTTTTTTTAATCTCATCAACACCTTCTTTAAGATTTTTTTCTGTTCTAAAAACTGCACATTTGGACTGCATCGTTTTTTGCATTGAAAGTCTAAGTTCTGCAGTACTATTATTTCCTTGTGCATTTCTAAGTTTATCAAATCTATCTAAACATTTTTGTGTTTCTGACTCAGGAATTTCTTCATGAGGTGTTCCTGGCTTAACTAATTCAGCTGCTCTTTTAGCTGCTGCTCTTCCAAATACCACTAGGTCAATTAAAGAATTAGAACCAAGTCTATTTGCCCCATGAACAGAAACACATGCTGCCTCTCCTATAGCCATTAAACCTGGAACAGTTTTTTCTGAACCATTTACAGTTAATACTTCTGCTTTATAGTTTGTTGGAATACCGCCCATATTATAATGAACTGTTGGTACAACTGGAATTGGTTCTTTAGTTACATCTACATTTGCAAATAATCTTGCTGCATCAGTAATTCCAGGAAGCCTGCTTTCAATAATCTCTTTATCTAAGTGACTTAAGTTCAAATGAACATGATCTTGATCTTTTCCAACTCCTCTTCCCTCATTAATCTCTATAGACATAGATCTGCTAACAACATCTCTTGATGCTAAATCTTTTGCATTTGGAGCATATCTTTCCATAAATCTTTCACCTTTAGAATTTGTAAGATAGCCCCCTTCTCCTCGCGCACCTTCTGTTATTAAAGTACCGTGGCCATAAATTCCTGTTGGATGAAATTGAACAAACTCCATATCCTGAAGCGGTAATCCAGCTCTTAAAACCATTGCATTACCATCACCAGTGCAAGTATGTGCTGATGTTGCTGAGTAATAAACTTTTCCATAACCACCTGTAGCAATAATTACCGTATGAGCTCTAAATCTATGAATTGTTCCATCATTCAAATTCCAAGCAATTAGACCTTTGCATTCTCCATTCTTCATCAACAAATCTAACGCAAAATATTCTATAAAAAATTCTGTATTATGTTTTAACGCTTGTCCATATAGTGTGTGTAAAATAGCATGTCCTGTTCTGTCGGCTGCTGCACAAGTTCTTTGTACTATTCCATTTCCATAATTTTTTGTCATTCCACCAAATGGTCTTTGATAAATTTTTCCCTCTTCAGTTCTACTAAATGGAACTCCATACTTCTCTAATTCTAAAACTGCTTTAGGCGCTTCTTTACAAAGATACTCAATACTATCTTGATCACCTAACCAATCTGCACCTTTGACAGTGTCATACATGTGCCATCTCCAGTCATCTTCTCCCATGTTTCCTAGTGCTGCTGATATTCCACCTTGTGCTGCTGATGTATGACTTCTTGTGGGAAATACTTTTGAGATACAAGCTGTTTTTAAGCCAGCTTCGCTAAGCCCTACTGCGGCTCTTAAACCTGATCCGCCTGCACCAAGTACAACAACATCATACTCATGGTCTATAATATTATATGCTTTCATGTATTTAAGTTAAAAATTACAATTATTGTAATTACTGGAATTGTTATAGCAAAAAAATTTAGGACTTTGTTTGCGGCATTTTTGGTTTTTTTATCGTTAATATAGTCTTCAAAAACCTCACTTATAGTCAAAGCTGAAAAAAAATAAGCAATAACTAAAAATAACCCAATTAAGAATTTAGATGGTTGTGTTGTTAAAAAATTCACTATTTCAAAATAACTTTTATCATAGATATTCACTAAATTTATAATAAACCAAAACATTAAAGGTAATAAAATTGCGGAACTAATTTTTAAGAATAACCATTTTTTTGTTACTGGAAGCATTATATTAATCCTCTGCCAATAAAATAAATTAAGATAGTTAAAACAATCGAACCAAAAATAACTAACAAACCTGTAATTTTTGTTGTTTGTAATTCAAATCCATAACCTAAATCCATAATCAAGTGCCTTACTTCACTTAACATTTGAAAACTAAATGACCATGTTATTCCAATTAAAATAAACTTACCTAAAAAAGTTTCTAAAAAAATTTTAATAATTTGATAATTACTTTCTCCTAGAAGCATTAATGCAAACCAAATACAAATTAATGTGATTGCAAAAAAATTTATTATGCCTGTAATTCTATGTGAAATAGATACTAATGAAGAAATGTGCCATTTATAAATCTGTATGTGTGGTGATAAAGGTCTGTCTTCCATATTTTATTTTGAGTTAATAATTGTTTCAGCAATTTCAACAGAATTAAGTGCTGCACCTCTAAGTAGGTTATCTGATACAATCCACAAATTTAATGAATTTTTTTTAGTTTTGTCTTCTCTAATTCTAGATATATATGTCTCATCACTCCCAGCGGCTTCAAATGGTGTGCTATAACCTCCATTTTCTCTTTTATCGATAACCTCACAACCATCAGCTTTACTTAAAACATCTCTCACTTTTTCTAAAGTATATGGTTTTTCAAATTCTATATTAACAGACTCCGAATGAGAAACTAAAACAGGAATTCTTACACAAGTAGCTGTAAGTTCTATTGAATCATCTAATATTTTTTTTGTTTCATTTGTCATTTTTAATTCTTCTTTTGTATATCCATCATCAGAAAAAACATCGATATGTGGAATAACATTAAAAGCGATTTGTTTAGTAAAATTTTTTGACTCTATTTTTTTTCCATCTAAATATTGTTTAGTTTGATCTATTAATTCGTCCATTGGACTTTTGCCACCACCTGAAACAGATTGGTAAGTCGAAACTATAACTCTTTTAATTTTGAATAAATTATGTAGTGGTTTAAGTGCTATAACAAGTTGTGCTGTAGAACAATTTGGATTTGCAATAATATTTTTTTTCATATTTTTAATTTCAGCTGCATTAACTTGTGGGACGATCAATGGAACATCTGGATCCATTCTAAAAAAACTTGAATTATCAATTACAATTGTGTGCTTAGCAGCTTTTTCTGCATATTTTTCAGCAATTTTTCCTCCAGCTGCAAAAAAAGTTATATCTGCTTTTGAAAAATCATATTTCTCTAAATTTTCAATAACATACTCTTTATCCCTAAAAGAGATTTTTTTTCCTGCACTTTTTTCTGAGGCAACTAAATATAGATCATCAAACTTGAAGTTTTTTTTATCAAATACTTCAAGAGTTTTTCTACCAACATTTCCTGTTGCACCTACTATAGCTATGTTCATTTTAAAGCTGTTATACTAAATAAAAGGTAAATCGCAAACTTTACCACTGCAAATATCACCATTTATGCTTGCTTTTACCTTCTGGTCTACATTCCAATGTGATTTTTTCATCATAGCAATACCAATCACTTTTTTAAAATGTGGTGAATAGCATGCTGACCGTAATTCTCCAACGATGTTGTTCTGATCATCAGTAAGATCTAAAGATCCTGTTAAACTTATTTTCTCTATATCAAATTTAACTCCCATTAACTTTTTATTTATTCCTTCAGATTTAATTATCTTCAATTTTTCTTTTCCTAAAAAGATAACATCACTATCTATGTTAATATATTTATCGAAACCACATTCATAAGGATTATCTCCATTATCCATATCATTACCATGAGATAACAGTCCGCTTTCTATTCGTTCAATCAAATTAGGACATCCTGGTTTAACATTAAATTCTTTTCCAATTTCAAATAAATGATCATACAGTTTTAAGCCTGCTTCTGTATTTTGAACATATACTTCATAGCCTCCTTGTTTAGACCATCCAGATTGTGCGATAAGGTGTTTTGCACCTCCAAATTCAAAATAATCAAAACCAAAAAATTTTAATTTTGTGATCTGTTCTCCAAATATTTTTTCCATCAATTTAAATGATTTTGGACCTTGTACAGCCATGATATCAACTTTTGGCTCTGTGATTTCAACATCAAATTTATTTCCAATTGCTAATCCTTTTGCAAATAATATTACGTCCGTATCTGCAATAGAAATCCACCATTTATTTTCGTTAATTCTTAAAACAACTGGATCATTTATTAAACCAGCATTATCATCTATAATCGGACAATAATAACATCTTCCATCTTTAGATTTTGATAAATCTCTACAAGTCATCAACTGAACTAGTTTTGCAGAATCTTTTCCTGAAATTTCTACCTGTCTTTCAGCTGCTACATCCCAGATCTGAACATGCTCTTTTAAATGATGATAAGATTCTTCAATTGAACCAAAGGCAGCTGGAAGCAACATATGGTTATAAATTGTATAAGCTGTAACACCCTGTTCTTCAATTCGAGAAGTATATGGGGTACTTCTAAGTCTTCTTGATTTTGCGATTAAAAAGTTTTTCATTTTTTCAAAAATTCTAAAACTTTGTCTCTCATTTCAAATGCTTTTTCAATCATAATCATGTGTCCACAACCCTCTATTATATGTGTAGATGAATTATTAATTAGACTAGAAAATTTTTTTCCAGCTTCTACATTTACCATCTTATCTAAAGAGCCAAAAATAAACATTGATGGCAATTGTATTAATTTAGCAGCATCAGAACCATTTTTGTAATTGTTACATGCAACAAGGTCTACCGCCAGTATGTCTCTTATATCTCGAGGTGATTGTATTATTTTTTCTACTGGGTTACCTCCAATAAATCTTTTTGAACCTTCATAACCCCACTTCATCATTAATTTAACGGCATCGGAGTCCCCATTTTTTGCTAGATCAATCAAATCTGGATGTACTGGCATTTTATTTGAGCCTCCAATAAAGACTAACTTTTTTAATCTATCTTTATATTTGTGAGCATATTCAAGTATCTCCAAGCAACCTTGGGAATGACCAATTAAAATTAAATTATTTAGATTTAGTTCGTTAAAAACCCGTTCTAACCAATCAGCTATTTTTTCAATACTATCTAAGCAAGGACCATCGGAATTACCATGCCCAGGCAAATCAATAGATAAAACATTAAAATTATTATTTGAAAAAAATTGTTCTGTTAGAGACCAAACAATATGAGAAAGACCGCTCCCATGAAGAAATACTATAGTATCTTTATTTTGATCAATGCCCTGTCCTGCATCAGAAGCATAAATATTTTTATTTTCTAATTGAAAATTCAAAAATTACCTAAACTTGTTTTCTCAATTCAAATTTTTGTATTTTTCCTGTTGAAGTTTTTGGCAAATCACAGAACACAACCTTTTTAGGAACTTTAAATCCTGCTAAAGTCTCCTTACAAAAATCAATTAATTCTTTTTCAGATACTGGTTTATCTTTAACCATTTCAATAAATGCGCAAGGAACTTCGCCCCATTTTTCATCTGGTTTAGCAACAACTGCAGCAATAGAAACTGATGGATGTTTAGAAAGTGTATTTTCTATTTCAATTGAGGAAATATTTTCTCCTCCAGAAATAATTATATCTTTTGATCTATCTTGTATTTTTACATAACCGTCAGGATGCATCACGGCTAGATCACCACTATGAAACCACCCATCCTTCATAGCTTTATCGGTAGCATCTTTGTCTTTAAAGTAACCTTTCATTACTACATTTCCTCTAATCATAATTTCACCAATTGTTTTTCCATCTTTAGGAACTTCTTTCATAGTATCTGGATCCAAAACAGTTACACCTTCAGTATTTGGATATCTCACACCTTGCCTAGCTTTAATTTCATTTTGTTTTTCTTCATCAAAATTGTTCCATTCATCATTCCAAGCACACTGGGTAACATGTCCATAAGTTTCTGTTAAACCGTAAACATGCATAACTTCAAAACCTAATGCTCTCATTTTTTTGAAAATTATACTTGGTGGAGGTGCTCCAGCCGTTAAGACATAAACTTTTTGTTTTAATTTTTTTTTGTCAATTTCTGGTGCTCCAGTAATCATATTTAATACAATTGGTGCACCACCAAAATGAGTTACTTCATATTTTTCAATTAATTCAAAAATTTTTTTAATATCAATATTTCTTAAACAAATTGTCCTTCCATTTAACATCGGAACTGTCCACGGATAGCACCAACCATTACAATGAAACATCGGAACAACTGTTAAAAAATTTAATCTATTTGGCATATTCCAAGCTACCGAACTTCCTGTAGACATTAAGTACGCACCTCTATGATGATAAACTACTCCTTTGGGATTTCCTGTAGTACCTGAGGTATAGCTTAATGATATTGCTTGCCATTCATCTTCTGGCATTTGCCAATCGAAATTTTCATCACCTGTATTTAAAAAACTTTCGTATTCTAAATCACCAATTTTTTCTAATTTCGATGGATCTGCATTTTTATCATCTATATCAATTACTGTAATTTTCTTATTTAAAGTTTTTAATGCTTTCTTAACTTCTCCATGCAATTGTCTATCAACTACTAACACCTTTGCATCGCTGTGATCTAAAATATATGAAATTGTATTTGCATCTAGTCTTATATTAATTGTATTCAATACTGCACCTGCCATAGGCACTGAATAATGTCCTTCGAAAATCTCAGGAGTATTGAAGGCCAAAAACGAAACTGTGTCTCCTTTTTTAATTCCAATTTTTGACAGTGCGCTAGCAAATTTTACAGCTCTTTTGTAAACTTCCTCCCAAGTATATTTCCTATCCTCATAAATTATAGCTTCGTAATTTGGATAAATTTCCCTTGCTCTTTTAAGAAATGTTAGTGGGGTAAGTGGAACGTAGTTCGCTTTATTTTTATCTAAATTTGTCTCGTAATGATTCATTATTAATTAAACTTAAAATTCATTATATTAGAACTTCCAGTAATAGCAGATTTGTAATGATAGTCAGCTCTAGGCAATACCTTATCAAAATAAAATTTTGCAGTATTTATTTTATCAGAATAAAATTCTTTATTTGAATCAAAATCCTTAAAGCTTACATCTAAAATTTTGATCCAAGCATAAGCAATTGAAACATATCCCAGACTTCTTAAATAATCATTTGCTGCAGCGCTAACATCGTCTTTTTCGATTTTATGTTTATCCTTAATCCAGTCGGTAAACTTAGATAAAATATCCAAATAATGATTTAATTCTTTTGAAAATGTTTTTACTTTTTCATTTTTACTATCACATTCAGATTTAACCATATCTAAAAACTTGTTGATAACATCACCATTTTTATTTGATAATTTTCTAAATACTAAATCTGCTGCCTGAACAGAATTTGTTCCTTCATAGATTGGCGTAATACGATTATCTCTATATAACTGCTCTATTCCTTGGTCTTTAGTATACCCATACCCACCATGTATTTGCATCGCATCGTTCGTAATTTCCATAGCTAAATCTGTAAATAATGATTTAACAACTGGTGTCATCAATGAAACATAATCCAAAGCTTCTTGTTTAATTTTTTCATCTGGATGATAAAGACTTACCTCAGTTTGTTGTGATAACCAAAAACATAAAGCCCTTTCTCCTTCAATAATTGACTTCATATTAAGTAAAGATCTTCTAATATCCGCATGATCAATTATAAAGTCTGCGCCATTTGTAGATTTTGAATTATTTGTTTTTCCTTGCTTTCTTTCTTTTGCATAGGCAAGTGAGTTTTGATAAGCAATTTCAGAAATTCCTAAACCTTGAATACCTACCACTATTCTTTCAAGGTTCATCATAGTAAACATAGCGCTAAGACCTTTGTCTTTGTTACCAATCATATACCCTGTTGCTTCATCAAAATTTAAAACACATGTTGCTGAACCCTTAATTCCCATTTTGCTTTCAATAGATCCTGTTGAAATTCCATTTCTTTGACCAACACTACCATCTTTATTTACAATAAATTTTGGAACTAAAAATAAACTAATTCCTTTAGTGCCCGCAGGAGAGTCTGTTGATCTTGCTAAAACTAAATGAATAATGTTTTCAGTTAAGTCGTGATCACCAGAAGTTATAAAAATCTTTTGACCACTAATTTTATAGGTGTCGTCAGATTGTTTGATGGCTTTGGTTTTTAACAAACCTAAGTCTGTACCACATACTGGTTCTGTTAAACACATAGTGCCACTCCATTTACCCTCAACAATATTTGGTAAATATTTATCTTTTATTTCATCTGAAGCATGATGATTAATACAATTATAAGCACCAATACTAAGTTCACTATATAATTTAAATGACAAACTAGCTGAGGAAAGCATTTCATCAAAGAATGCACTTACTGTTTTTGGCATTCCTTGGCCTCCATATTTAGGATCACAAGACAACGATGTCCAACCATCTTCAATATATTTTTGATATGCCTCTTTGTAACCCGGTGGTGTTCTGACAACACCATTTTCTAAAATTGCTGGATTTTCATCACCTGCTTTAGCAAGAGGTAAAATTAAATTTTGATTTATTTTAGCTGCTTCTTCTAAAATATCTTTAACAAGATCTGCACTCACCTCATTATATTTTTCAAGCTCATTATAGTTTTTATTGTCTCTTAACTTTTCAAAGAGAAACATCATATCTTTTACTGGAGCAGTATAACTTGGCATATTTAAAGCTTAGAATAATTCTAGTTTTATTGCAATTTTGAAATTATCGCATCACCCATTGCTGAAGTCGAAGTCTCTTTCATGCCTTCTGACATTATATCTTTAGTTCTTAACCCATCATTTAAAACATCTTGGACTGCTTTTTCTAAAATATCTGCTTCTTTATCAAGATCTAAAGAATACCTCAGTGCCATAGCAAAGCTTAAAATAGAAGCAATTGGATTTGCTATCCCTTTACCAGCTATATCTGGAGCTGAACCGTGTATAGGTTCATACATTGCTCTCATCTCACCATCTTTATTTTTTGCGCCTAAAGATGCTGATGGTAAAAGACCTAAAGATCCCGTTAACATTGAAGCTTGGTCTGACAACATATCTCCAAACAAATTGTCTGTTACAATTACATCAAATTGTTTTGGGTTTCTTAAAAGCTGCATAGCACAATTGTCTGCTAACATATGACTTAATTCTACATCTTTGTATTCTTTTTCGTGAAGTTCTTGGACTTCTTCTTTCCACAATTGTCCTGCTTCCATCACATTTGATTTTTCACACGAAGTAACCTTATTTGATCTTTTTCTAGCTAAATCAAAAGCGATCCTAGCTACTCTAGTAATTTCACTAGTCGTATAAGTGTGTGTATTAATTCCTTTTCTTTCTCCATTTTCAATTGGCTTAATTCCTCTAGGTTCACCAAAATATATACCGCCCGTTAACTCTCTTACTATCATTATATCTAGTCCTGAAACTACTTCTGGCTTTAGAGTTGAAGCATCGACTAATTGTTTAAAACAAATTGCAGGCCTTAAGTTAGCAAAAAGCTTTAATTCTTTTCTAAGTTTTAATAATGCTCTTTCTGGTTTTTTGGAAAATTCTAGGTTATCCCATGTAGGACCACCAACTGCTCCAAGCATAATTACTTCACTTTCTAGTGCTTTGTAAAAAACCTCATCAGTGATTGGGGTACCGTGTTTATCATAAGAACAACCACCAACTAGCTCCTGATCAATTTCAAAATCTAAAGATTTTTTATCATTAAACCAGTTAATAATTTTTTTTACCTCAGCTATTACCTCTGGACCAATACCATCACCAGGAAGCAAAAGTATTTTTCTTTTTTTTACTTTAATCATTAAATACCCAGGGCTTTTCGTTTTTTAAATTTGTTTCAAACTTCTCTATTTTTTCTGATTTTTTTAGTGATAAAGCGATATCATCAAGCCCTTCCAACAAACATTTTTTCTTAAATGGATCAACTTCAAATTTTAGCTCATTATTTCCATAAACTATTTTTTCCTCTTGCAAATCAATAGAAATTTCTTCTTGTCTATTTGCGTATTCAGATAGCTCTTTGATTTTTTCTTCTTCAAGGATTATAGGCAAAATTCCATTTTTAAAACAATTACTAAAAAAAATATCTGCATAACTTGAACTAATTACACAAGTAATCCCAAAATCTAATAAAGCCCAAGGAGCATGTTCTCTTGATGAACCACATCCAAAGTTTTTTCCAGCAATTAAAATTTTAGATTGATTAAATGGATCTTTGTTTAACACAAAATCATTTATTTCTTTGCCTTGATCATCATATCTCATTTCAAAAAACAAATTTTTTCCAAGACCGGTTCTTTTGATAGTTTTTAAAAACTGTTTTGGAATTATCATATCTGTATCAATATTTACAATTGGTAAATACGCTGGGATACTTTTTAATTTATTAAATTTTTGCATTTAATTTTGATACTTTCTAACATCATCTAAATTACCTGAAATTGCAGCTGCTGCAGCCATTCCTGGACTAACCAGATGGGTTCTACCACCTCTACCTTGTCTTCCCTCAAAATTTCTATTTGATGTAGAGGCGCATCTTTCTTCTGGCTTTAATTTATCGGCATTCATCGCTAAACACATAGAGCAACCTGGTTCTCTCCATTCAAACCCTGAGCTAACAAAAATTTTATCTAGTCCTTCTTGCTCTGCTTGTTCTTTAACTAAGCCTGAGCCTGGAACTACTATGGCATTAACATGCGATGATACTTTTTTATCTTTTACGATTTTTGCTGCTTCTCTCAAATCTTCAATTCTGCCATTAGTACAACTACCAATAAATACTTTATCTATTTTTATATCTGTGGCTGCCATATCAGGTTTTAAACCCATATACTTTAAAGCTCTTTCAATTGAATTTTTTTTATCTTCATCAGTCTCATTATTTGGATTTGGAACTTTTCCATCAATTGTTATTACATCTTGTGGTGACGTACCCCATGTAATCATGGGTAAAATTTCATTTGCGTTAAGGCTAATTTCTTTATCAAAACTAGCATCAGTGTCTGTTTTTAAAGTTTCCCAATAGTTCAAAGCTTTCTCCCAATTTTCACTTTTTGGTGACATTGGTTTTCCTTTTAAATATTCAAAAATTTTTTCATCTGGTGCAATTAATCCTGCTCTTGCACCACCTTCAATTGTCATATTGCAAATAGTCATTCTTTGCTCAACACTTAAAGATCTTATTAAATCTCCAGCATATTCCACAACAGATCCTGTACCACCTGCTGTACCTATTTTTCCAATTATTTGAAGTATTACATCTTTAGAAGTAACTCCTAAAGGAAGTTCACCATTAACATTAATTCTAAAATTTTTAGCTT
Organism: uncultured Pelagibacteraceae bacterium; assembly: GCA_902573295.1. GTDB lineage: Bacteria > Pseudomonadota > Alphaproteobacteria > Pelagibacterales > Pelagibacteraceae > Pelagibacter. Next base: position 135,941 of record CACGJB010000001.1, read on the forward strand.
TCTTTTGAACTAGTGTTTGGGTTGCTAAAACATGTTCAACTTCTGAAGTTCCTATTCCAAATGCTAAAGCACCAAATGCTCCATGCGTTGCAGTATGACTGTCTCCACAAACAATAACTGTGCCTGGTTGAGTAAAACCTTGTTCAGGTCCTATGATATGAACGATACCTTGCCTCTTATCATCCATACCAAATAACCGAACACCGAATTCTTTACAATTTGCCTCTAAAGTATCTACTTGAATTTTTGACTCTTCATCTGAAATACCTTTTGATCTGTCAGTTGTTGGAACATTATGATCTGCGACTGCTAAAGTTAAATTTGGGTGTCTAACTTTTCTATTAGAATTTCTTAATCCTTCAAAAGCTTGGGGGCTTGTCACCTCATGAATTAAATGTCTATCTACAAAAAGTAATGATGTGCCATCATCTTGTTGATCAACTAGATGATCGTTCCAAATTTTATCGTATAATGTTGTAGACATTGAAAAAAAAATTATTTTTTTTCTGTAGAGCTTTCTGATTTTTGTTCTTCTTTAGGAGCCTCTGCTACTGGAGCCGCCTCTACTTTAGGTGCTGCTTCTGATTTAGGAGCCTCCTCTTTAGTTGCTTCAACTGCAGGAGCTACATTTTCCTCTGTAACTGTTTCTGGTTTTGCCTCGATATCAATACCAATTTTTTTTCTAATTTTTTCTGCAATCCTTGCTGATTTACCAGTTCTGTCTCTTAGATAATAAAGTTTTGCTCTTCTTACTTTACCTGATCTAATAACCTTAATTGAGTCAATTAAAGTTCCAAATAGTGGAAAAGTTCTCTCAACACCCTCTCCAAATGAAATTTTTCTAACCGTAAAAGATGAGTTTAGATCTCTGCTTTTTTTAGCAATACACACTCCCTCAAAATATTGAATTCTTTCTTTTTTACCCTCGGTAATTCTCACACCAACTTTAACAACGTCTCCAGGATAAAATTCTGGAATTTTTTTCTCTGAAAGAATTTTGTTAACATTATGCTGGTTTATTTCTTCAATTGTTTTCATGTTAATATTTATCAAATTAATTCTTCTTATATTTTTCCCATAAATCTGGTCTTCGGTCGCGTGTTATAGCCTCAGATTGAGATAAACGCCAGTGTTTAATTTTATTATGATCACCTGATAATAGCACGTCTGGTACAGCTTTTTCCTCCCAAATTTGAGGTTTTGTAAACTGAGGGTACTCTAGAAGACCATTTTCAAAGGTTTCATCTAATTTAGAGTTTTCATTTCCTAATACACCTGGCAGCAATCTTAAAATACTATCTATAACTACATATGCCGCTGACTCCCCGCCTGACAAAACATAATCTCCAATACTAATTTCCTCAATATTTCTTGTTGAAAGTATTCTTTCATCCACACCTTCAAAATGACCACAAATTAAAGACAGAGATTTTTCATTAGCTAGCTCTTTTGCTAAATTTTGATCAAATTTTTTTCCTTTTGGTGATAAGTATAAAATTCTCTCACTCTCATTTTTGTTTGTATCTAAAGACTTTGCAAGAACATCTGCTTTTAACAACATACCTGAACCACCCCCATAAGGTGTGTCATCTACTGTTTTATGTTTGTCATCAGCTGCATCTCTTATGTTTACAACTTTAAGTTTCCATAAATTATTTGATAAAGCTTTTCCATAAAGTCCTTTAGATAAAGGACCAGGAAAAACCTCTGGATAAAGAGTAAACACTTGAGCTTGCCACATAAATAATCTTTAAATTATTTTTTTTCCTCTGCTGGAGCCGCTTCTGCTTTTGGAGCTTCTTCCTTAGGAGCTTCTGCTGCTGGAGCTGCTTCTGCTTTAGGAGCTTCTTTATTATCCTCCTCTTTTTTATTTCTCTCTTTTTTTGGCACTGCTTTATTTGGATTATTTCCATTTGCAGGCATAGGCATTAGTTCGTTCTCACCTAAAATTCTTGCTACTCTAGTTGTTGGTTGAGCTCCTTGACCAAGCCAATATTTAATTCTCTCAGCTTCTAGGCCCACTCTTTCTTTTTTTTCTTTTGGTAATAGAGGATTAAAGAAACCAACCTTTTCTATAAATCTCCCATCTCTTGCAAAACGACTGTCGGCAACAACAACCTTATAAACAGGACGCTTTTTTGTTCCACCTCTTGATAATCTTAATTTTAACATTTCTTCTCCTTTTTTACTTTAATTGGTTAAATAGCTCTGGCGGTATACCTTTACCAGACATACCTTTCAGATTTCCTTTTGACATCTTTTTCATCATTTCAGACATCATTTTAAATTGCTTAAGCAATTTATTGATAGTGGCCGGATCTGTGCCAGAGCCATTAGCAATTCTTTTTTTTCTAGAACCATCAATTATTTTTGGGTTCTCTCTTTCTTTTTTTGTCATTGATAAAATAATAGCTTCATTTTTAGTAATTATACTTTCATCAATTCCCGCTGAATCCATTTGAGATTTAATTTTAGAAACTCCTGGCATGAAAGACATAATTCCCTCAATGCCTCCCATTTTTTTCATTTGTCTTAATTGAGATAAATAATCTTCCATAGAGAATTGACCTTTTTTTAAATTTTCCTCTGCTTTTTTAATATTTTCTTCTCCTAAATCTTGAGCCGCCTTTTCTACAAGGGATACGATATCCCCCATACCAAGTATTCTGTTTGCAATTCTATCTGGATGGAATACTTCAAGATTATCTATTTTTTCTCCTATCCCTAAAAATTTAATTGGAACATTTGAAACATATTTCATACTCACTGCGGCTCCACCTCTTGCATCACCATCAGCCCTAGTTAAAATAATTCCAGATAAATTAACTGTATTTTTAAATTCTTTTGCCACTGAGGCTGCAACTTGACCTGTTAAAGAGTCTGCAACTAAGAAAGTTTCTGTTGGATTAATGACAGCTTCAATTTGCTTAATTTCACTCATCATTTGTAAATCGATTTGAGTTCTACCAGCAGTATCAAATAAAATTATTTCAGCTCCATTTAAATTAGCAGCACTTATTGCTCTTCTACAAATATCAGCAGGTTGCTGACCTTCTATAATAGGTAAAGTTAAAATATTATTTTGTTCTCCTAAAGATCTAAGTTGTTCTTGTGCAGCTGGTCTGTAAATATCTAGACTGACCATCATTACTTTTTTCTTTTTATTATTTTCTAAAAATTTTGCTAATTTTGCTGTTGTTGTTGTTTTTCCAGAACCTTGTAACCCAACTAACATCATTGGCACAGGTGGTACTGCGTTTAAGTTTATCTCATTATTTGTTGCGCCTAATAAGTCTACAAGCTCATCATAAACAATTTTAACAACCATATCTCCAGGTGAGGTAGACCTTATTATCTCTTGGCCTAATGCTTTTGGCTTAACTTTTTCAATAAAATCTTTTGCAACATCCAAAGAGACGTCTGCTTCAAGTAGGGCTTGCCTAATACCTCTTAAACCTTCATCTACTTGAGCTTCATCAAGTGAAGGTGCCTTTTTCAGAGAAGAAAAAATTTCTTCAAATTTATTTGTTAAATTTTCAAACATATTTATTACGCATAGCAGTAACGCACTAGTGGGCGAACCCTCGCTGACTAGTGTCGATCTCTTTGTTTCCAAAGACACCGCAAAGTTAATGTTTTTGCGGAAACAGCGACAACCTATAATAGAGGTTCAAAAAGTCAATAAATAAGTTAAATATCTATATATGGATATTAAAGCTTTTAAAATGGACGGTTTAGGCAATGATTTTGTCATCATAGATAATAGGCAAACAATTACAAATTTGACGAAAGAGCAAATAATAAAGATTTGTGACAGAAAATTTATTGGTTGTGACCAACTAATATTGATTAAAAAAAATGATATTTCAGATGCTTCACTAGAATTTTATAATTCAGATGGAGGAATGTCTGGTGCGTGTGGAAATGGTACGCGATGTATTGCTGATTTATTGAGCAAAGAAAATAACAAAAAAGAAATTGTCCTAACAACTTTATCTGGAAAATTAAAATCAAATATTGTTGGAGAAAAAATGGTTTCTACAGAAATAGGTGTTGCAAAAACAAAATGGGATGAGATTCCATTGTCTAAAGAATTAAATACGAATAATTTAGGAATTAAAATTAATGATAAAAATAATAACGAATTTTCTGGTGGAACTGCTGTAAATGTTGGAAACCCACATGTAGTTTTTTTTGTTGATAATAACGAGAATTTTGAAATGGAAAAAATTGGACCAAAAATCGAAACCCACTCTCTATTCCCAGAAAAATGTAATGTTACTTTAGCAACTGTTGTTAACAAAGAATTGATAAAAGTTAGAGTGTGGGAAAGAGGAGCTGGGCTTACCAAAGCTTGTGGAACTGCAGCTTGCGCAACGGCTTTTGCTGCAAAACAAAACAGACTGGTAAATGATAAAGTTGATATTGAATTTTCTACAGGTAGATTGACAATTTCAATTGATGAAAACAATAGTATTCATATGAAAGGACCAGTTTCAGATATTGAGGAGATAAATTTTAAAATTTAATGGGAATTTTTGAAAAATTTAAATCAGGTTTTAAAAAAAGTGCCTCAGCTTTTACAACGGGTTTAAGAGATATAGTTGTAAAAAAAGAGATTGATGACAAAACATTAGACAAAATTGAAGAATACTTAATTCAATCCGATGTTGGTATTGTTTCTGCTTCAGAAATAAGAGAAATAATTGCTCAAACAAAAATTGATCCCAATAAAGATTTAACCGACGAAATAAATAATATTTTAAAAAATTATATTATTTCAATTATGAAACCTTTAGAAAATATTGAATTCTTCAAAAAAAAAGAAAAATTAAATGCAACATTAATTTCAGGTGTCAATGGTGTTGGAAAGACAACTACTATTGGAAAAATAAGCAAAATATTAAAAGGTAATGGAAACAAAGTAATGCTAGCTGCATCAGATACTTTTAGAGCAGCAGCTATAGAACAACTAGAAAATTGGGCAAACAAAGTTGATGTTCAAATTACAAAATCATCTCAAGGTTCTGATCCTGCATCAGTTGCTTACAAGGCTATTGAAGAAGCATTAAACAATAATTTTAACCAAGTTTTAATTGATACAGCTGGAAGACTACAAAATAAAAAAAATTTGATGGAAGAATATAAAAAAATTGCAAACGTTACTAAAAAAATTGATCCTGATGCTCCTCATGATGTTATTTTAGTTTTGGATGCAACTTCTGGCCAAAATGTAATTAATCAAGTTGAAGAATTTAATAAAATTATTCCAATAACTGGTCTTATTATGACAAAATTAGATGGCACAGCAAAAGGAGGTATTCTTTTAGCTGTTGCTAAAAAATATAAACTACCAATTATTGCACTTGGATTAGGTGAAAAAGAAGATGATTTACAAATTTTTGAGGCCGAAAAATTCGCAGAGGCATTTACTCAAATTAATTAATTAAAGTACTGGAAATTAAAGGTTTATAAAAACCACATTTGTAATGTTCTTTAAATTCAAAATGTCCACAATTTTTAGCTATCGAAGATATAATAAAATCAAATTTTCCATTTATAGGATAAAGCTCTAACCTTTTTTCAACAATATCAAATTTAAAATTAGCTTTTAGACTTTTTACAGCACTAATCATCACCAGAGTTTTGTTATCTTTTAAAAGATAATATGCAAAATCATCTGGAAAAACTGGGAAATCATACTCTTGTAAAAAATATTTTGCTGTTTTGGGAAACCATTCATAAGAAATTAATGGCAAAGACTCTTTCGTTTTGTAGTTATAAATATAAAGATCTTTTGGAAAATCATTAATATAATTTGAATTTTCTCCTCGAGCTAAGACAGCTTTTTCACGAGTTTTAAAATATAATGCAAAATTTTCATCATGCGAATTCATTTGATCAATATGAAAAAGGCTGTCTACAGATGCTAAATTTTCTTTGGCATTTGATAAATTATTTAAAGAAAAAAGAACAATAAAAAATAAGAAAAAATTTTTCATAAATTAAATTAAAAAAAAAATTTGAATTATCTTTGTTTAGATTGTGGCTTAATTTAAACTATCAACAAACGATTTAAGAGCTAATACAAGTTTATCATCATATTCCATCATATGATCGTCATATTTTGTAAAATATGAATATTTAGGTTCACTTGCTAAATTATAAATTTTTTTACCCATCCAAAATGGAACTATTTGGTCAGCCTCACCATGCATTACTAATACTGGAATATTAATATTTTTAATTTTTTCATTATTTTCATACTTATCTTTTAAAATTAAACCTACTGGAATATATGGATAAAAATTTTTCGCTGCCTCTATCATTGATGTAAAGGGCGTTTCTAAGATTAATCCTGCAAAATTTTTATTCTGAGTAATTTCAGTAGCAATGCCAGTTCCTAATGACTCCCCATAAATAATTATATCTTCTTCTTTTAGACCTTTTTCTTTAAGCCAGTTTATTGTACTAGCACCGTCTATATAAAGACCCTCCTCACTTGGTTTTCCTTTATTGCCGCTAAACCCTCTCCATGCAATAATTAAAAAATTAACATCCATGTCTTTAAAATGATTTAACTTATGGATTCTGTTTTCAAGTGTCCCTGCATTTCCATGAAAATAAACTATTGTTTTATAACTTTTTAAATTTTTATTATGAAACCAGCCTAAAAGATTAATATTATCTGTTGTTTTGATATTAACTTTTTCAATGTTAACTTCTAAATTATCTCCAGAATAATTATTCTCATGAGGATGATACATTAAATTTCTTTGAAAAAAGAATAAGAAAATTAAAACAATTAAGTAAATAGCAACAATACCAATTAATAATTCCAAAAAAAAATTCCTACGTTTTATTTTCATATTTTTTTCTATTTAATATTAAAAAAAATATATAAGAAATAATACTTAAGATTAAGAAAACTGAAAAAGCTGATTTAAACGCAAATATTTCTGTGTGACCCATGCCTTTAACAATATCTATCACTAAGCCCATTAGCCATTGCATTATGAATGTTCCCGCAAATATTAATAAATTAAATGAAGTTAGTGCTTTACCTGCAGAATAACCTGAAAAAGAAAGGCCCACAGCTGGCTGTGTAACTGATAAAAAAATTGAACTTAAAATAAATAAAGTTATGTAGAATGCACCCGCTTTTGGCCCTAGCAATATAATCACAAACATTACAGAAAAACTAATTGGTAAACCTAATTTAAGTATTCTTTTTGCAGTAAAACCTATACCTGAAATTTTTGGTAAAAAATAACCCCACAAAAAAAATGATACTAACATAGTTACATTGATCCAAAACAATCCTGTAGCGCTTTGAAGTGGTGTATAGCCAGCAACTCTAGTCATCCATGGGCCTGCCCATAAAGTTTGTATAGCCATTAAGCCCCCATAATTAAATAAACCCATTGGAATTACACTTATAAAAAATCTATTTTTCCAAACTTCTGATAAAGTTCCAATATTACTTGGGTCTTCTAACTCTTTATTTTTAGTTAAATTCCATTTTGGAATGAAAACTAACATTAAAAAAATGCTAATTAAAATTAAGATAGCGATACCACCAAATATCCATCTCCATCCGAAACTAGGCAATAAAAGTTGCACAGGCAGTGTGGATGACAAAAAACCTAATGATGCAATCATTAGCATCCATGAGTTTGCTCTTTGTTGTTGGTTTTCTGCATACCATATTCTGTAACCAGTTAATGGAGCCATTAAACAAGCGCTAACACCCACACCGATTAGAATTCGTGAAATTAATAATCCTGAAAAGCTTTCAGCTAAAGCAAATGATACAGTTCCAACTAATGCAATCAATAAAAAAGAAGAGACAATTTTTTTTGGTCCATATTTATCTAACAAATATCCAAGAGGTATTTGCATACAAGCAAAACCCAAGAAATAACCTCCAGCTAACAATCCTAAATCAGCTGCTAACAAATTAAATTCTGAGGTTAATACGGGGGAAAGTGTTGCAGTAATTGCACGCAACAAACATGATAAAAAATAACCAACTGCAAATACAAAAAAAACAATAATAGCCTGTTTTTTTGGTAAAATATAATTTTCCATTAATTAAAAGTTTAAAGATATATCTCTATGAACTGAGTTACACCTTGCAACAAATTTAGCTTGTTCTTTAGTCAATCTGCTTTGAAGTCTCAGACCAATATTATGTTTGATAACATCATTATATTTAATTAATTCAGGCATTAAATTCTTATTAGCATCATCTCTCCATGAAACTTCTAAATTGAAAAGATCGAAAGTTTCTGAACTTACTTCAATTAATTTTTGCTCATCCACCTCATCATTATCTATAACAGATATTAGGTCATCTAATTTATTTGCAAATTCTTCGGTTCCAGAAATTTCTCCTAGTTTTTCAAAAAGATTATCAATTATTGATATTGCGTTTTCGTAATTTTTATTATCAATATTATATTTTAATTCTTTTATTTCTGGTGAAAGTTCTTTTAATTTTTCATTATCATTTATAAACATCACTATTTGATCCAGAGTTTCATAAGCTTCATCAACGTTTTTTCTGTATCTTTTTGTTCTTGTGTTTTTTGCTTTATGCAATATTTCAAACTCTCCATTTTTAGCTTTCCAACTCTCAGGAACTTTATTTTGAAGTTCTTTAATTTCTAGCTCGTAATTCTCGATCTTTAATTCTAATTTATTTTTATCTGATAAGTTATCATCATCTAAATTTCTAATTTCAGCTTTTGTTTTTTTAATTTTCTGGTCTATTTTTCTAATTTTTTTCTCAATTTTTCTTACATTAAAATGCAAGTCCCTATAATCTTTTGTAAATAATTCATATTCTTCTTCCGTCTTTCGGAGTTTTTTAACAATAGCAAAAGTCCCAAGTGCATTATCAAAATGCTCTTCAAAAATATCTAATTTATCCATTGGAAGATTTGTGGGAGTTAATTTCTGCATGTCTTTTATTGCATTAGTAATTCTTTGTTCCTCAGTTTTGTAAATCGCAAATTTGTACTCTTGTAAACAATATTGTAACTTTGGATTCATAGGTGGTGGAGCAACGTTCGATGTTAAATATGTTCTTGCTGGCAGGTAATTTACTAATGATGGATAGAAACCGACAATTCCAAGACCAATTAATTGTAAAATAATGAATGGAACCACACCTTTCCAAATATTTAAAGTAGTAACAAGTTTTGAAGCAACACCTTTTAGGTAAAACAATGCAAAACCAAATGGTGGTGTTAAAAATGAGGTTTGCAAATTTACCCCAATCATTACACCAAGCCAAATTGCACTTACATTAGCTCCTGGTTCAGCTAATAATATTGGAGCAATGATAGGAACAACAACTACAGCTATTTCAATAAAATCAAGAAAGAAACCTAGTAAAAAAATTACTGCCATTACAACAATAAACTGTGTCCAAAATCCCCCTGGTAAATCTTGAAGAAAATCTCTTACTAGCTCTTCACCTCCAAACGCTCTAAATCCAGAGGTTAACATTGCAGCACCTAATAAAATTATAAATACCATTGAAGTCGTTACGCATGTTTCTGTAACAACTTCTCTTAAAACATTCTCAATTTTGTATGCTCTCCAGAAACTCCAAATAATTCCTATTAAAAAAGTAATTGTAAAAAATCCCGTTATAAAAATTGCTGTAAGATCTCTAGTTTCTACCGCTTTTATATTTAAATTATAATTCTTAGATAAAAAATAAATTGGAATGACAGACAAAATAGCAATTATAATTGGATAATAAGCATCTTTTTTTCCTTTATGTAAACGATAGCCTGCCATCATAGTTGCACCTATTGCTCCAATAGATCCAGCTTGATTAACGGTTGCAATACCTAAAAGTATAGATCCTAAAACTGCAAAAATTAATGCAAGAGGAGGAATAATTACTATTAAAACCTTCATCCAAAATTTTGAGTCAAAATTTCCTTTAAATGGAACTGGGGGAGCTGCCTTGGGATTTAATCTTGCATACACAAATACATAAATCATATACAAACCAACCAACACTAAACCAGGTAATAATGCTCCCAAAAACATATCTCCTGCAGAAGTAGATCCTACTCTAAATTCTCCAGGCATATTAAATTCACCAGTTAAAATTTTGTAATCAGTCTGGCGCATAGTATTTGCAACGTCTGCTGCACTAGCTAATTGATCAGCTATGATAATTAATACAATTGAAGGAGGTATAATTTGTCCAAGAGTTCCTGATGAACAAACAATTCCACTTGCTAAACTTTTATCATATTTATTATTAAGCATTGTAGGTAATGATATTAATCCCATTGCTATTACTGTTGCGCCAACAATACCAGTGGTAGCTGCAAGTAACGCCCCAACAAAAATTACTGATATTCCTAAACCTCCAGGGATAGGTCCAAACAACTGCCCCATTGTAACTAAAAGATCTTCCGCAATTTTTGATTTTTGCAGCATAATCCCCATGAAAATAAATAAAGGAATTGCAATTAAAGTATCAGTTTCTACATCCCAATAGTTACTCCTAAAGTTTGTAATGCCGGCGGTTAACCATTCTTTAGGGCCATCAACAGCAAAATAAGCACTGCTATCTCCTGCAAATAAATAACCAAAAAAAGCAGCAAGCCCGATTGAAATTATTGCAGACCCAGGTAATGCAAAAGCTACTGGAAAACCAGAGGCTAATGCTCCAATCATTATAATTACAAGTAATGCTAAAAATAAATGTTCCATTATTTAATTCTTTAAAAGTTTATGACTGCTACTCATAAAGTAGCTAGTGAATTGGGTTAACATACTTACTGCAAACACAGCTAAATAAACTGCCATTAGATAAAGTAAATATAATCCGTTTGAACCTTGCTGCGTAATTTCAAATGAAATTACAGGACCATTAATGATACTGGCTTTGCCCCCCATGCCTAAAAATATTACAATCAAACATAAAGGAATTCCTAGAATTAATGACCCAATTGCATTAGTCCATGCTTTTTTACGCTCGCTAAAACCAGTATAAAGAACATCGACTCTAACATGGCCCTCGTGAATTAATGCATAAGCGCTTGCAAATAAATAAAGGGCTGCATACCAAAAACGAACTAAGTCACCTTGGAATGCTTGTTCATATTGAAAAATAAATCTTGATAATACAATTAAAAATTCACTTCCAACTACTAAAACTGCTAACCAAATAAACCCTACAGATCTTGTAAAATAACCAATTATAAAAGAAGCTAATATTAAAGGGAAGTGTATATATGTAATTCTAAAGGCAGGTATTACTAAATTAATTTTAAGTTGTTCACCAAAAATTGGCTCAACTAGTTTTTCTACAACCATAAATGAGATTAAAAAATCTGCTACTCCAACAATTAATACAGCCCAGAAAGAAGATCTCACAACGTAGGCTGTAATTTTTGTTAAGATCTCTGAGTCGGTCTGTAATGTTTGTTTTATAGATTTCAAAACAAAAAATATAACTCCTATGAGAGATGCAAAATAAAATAGTAATTGAATATATGATAAATTTATTGCTAGCCCCTCTAAAGGCTTATTTAATTTTTTAAATCCAAATAATTCATAATTAGCAAAAAGTTTTTTAACTCCGGGCCAATCAAACCAAACAGTTAAAACATTATTGATTAGAAAAACTAATGTTAAGGCTAAAATAGAATAACTAAATATTCTTATTAAAATAGATAAGTTATTTTTCGCCATCATATTAAAAATCTTTTAATGATATATAAAAAGAGGGCCCATTTAAGGGCCCTCTAGTAATAATTAGAATTAAATTATACTCCTAATGCTCTATTTCTTTGAGCAACATATGGCCCGTCAGACAAGTTGGTCCAAGCACCAATTTCCTTACGACCTTTAACAAAGGCAGCGTGTACTTTCTTAGCAAGAGCACTATGTTGTTGAACTTCATCGAAAACTTCAGCAGCACCTTTAGCGAAAGCATCGTAAACTTTGTCGTTAAACTTCTCTAGTTTAACTCCACTTTCATTAACTAATCGTGCTAGTGCAGCTCCGTTTTTAGCATTATATTCAGCCATTGTAGTTGTGTCAGCCCAATCACATGCAGTTTTAATAATTAACTGATCTGATTTTGACAAACTAGTAAACCAAGATTTATTAACTCCACAAGCTAGTGTAGATCCTGGTTCATGCATTCCTGGATAATAATAATACTTAGCAGCTTCCTGGAACTTCATAGCTTCATCGTTCCAAGGTCCCACCCATTCTGTTGCATCAATTGCACCTGACACAAGGTTTTCATAAATTTGTCCACCAGGAAGTGAAATTGGAGAACCACCAAGTTTTCCAAGAACTTGTCCACCTAAACCAGGCATACGCATTTTTAAACCTTTAAAGTCATTAGCTGATCTAATTTTTTTGTTAAACCAACCACCCATTTGCACTCCAGTGTTACCAGCAGCAAAACTTTGTGTTCCGAAATCATCAGTCAATTCATCCCACAACTCTTGTCCACCAGCAAATTTTAACCACGCATTCATTTCAGCATATGTGAAACCAAATGGAACGGCAGTAAAATATCCAAATGCAGGGTGTTTTTTAACCCAGTAGTAGTCAGCACCGTGATACATTTGAGAGTTACCTGATGCAACTTCGTCAAACGAGTCAAATGCTTTTACCCTCTCGTTAGCAGCATAATAAGTAACTTGAATTCTTCCGTCACTCATATCGCTTAATCTTTGTGCAAGTCTTTGTGCACCAGTTCCTAGGCCTGGAAAATCTCTAGGCCAAGTAGCTACCATAGAAGCTTCAATTCTTTCTTTAGCAACTGCTGGAGCAGATAAAGCAACAGCAGCAACACCAGTCGCAGCTGCAGTTTTAAAGAACTTACGTCTTGAAGGTGATCTAGAAACCTTCAATGATTTTTTTTCTTTAATCATTAGTATCTCCTCTTCTTTGTTAATTAACTGCACATAGTAAATTACAATTGCGTGTCTGAGTCTAGAGTAAAATAACTTTAAAAGATCGTATTACAATCTGAGGTGGTAAATTAAAGATTAATTAAAATTATTTTTTATCAAAAAATGCTTCATAAACCATCATGAAGATTGCAATTGCCATCAATATATAAACCGGCAGCACATCAAAAAAACCGATCATAGTTGATCTTGTCAATGTAGTTGCTAAACCAACTAAAAAAGCTGTCGCAAGTAAAGTTCCTAAAAATGTTGTAAATTTTTGCATTTAATTATTACATTCCTTTTCTAACCAATTAGCAATACCTAAAAATCTATGATCATCATACTTAGCACCAGTTAATTGAACTCCTAAAGGCATATTTGCATCACCTTGTAACAATGGGAGTGATATACATGGAGTTCCAAGATAAGACCAAACTTTATTGAATTCTGCAGAACCAGTTGTTTTTAAACTTTTGGGAGCAACACCAGGACTAGCAGGTGATAAAACTCCATGATAATCTTCAAATACTTCTTCATAAGACTCATAACTTCTTTTCATGAAATCTAGGGCCTCAGCATACTCCTTTGCTGAATGTTTATTACCTTTAACAATTGCATCTTGCATTGGCTTAGATAATTTTTTTTTATACTTTTTATAATATAATCCAAAATTATTTGCTAAATCAGTTTCATACATAATTTTATGATATTTATGAATATCTTTAAAATAAGAAGGGTTATCAAAAACCTCGATATTTTTTTTAAAAGATTTTATAAAATATTCAAAAGCTTCTCTGGATTTTTTTTCAATATTTTTCCAATAATCTGTTTTATAAAAAATAAATTTAGGTTCAAACAAGGGTCCTTTTTTTGTTTCCGCAAGCATATTCTCAGCTGAATAATGAACGGTTGCAGGGTCAAAATTATCTTTTTTAATTAAGACTTTTGAAAGTAATGCAACGTCTTCTACTGATCTTCCAAATACACCTATGTGATCTAATTTTTCTGAAGTTTTAAGTACACCATTTCTTGAAATTAACCCATAAGTTGGTTTGTAACCTACAACTCCACAATATGATGCTGGTCTTATTATTGAACCACCTGTTTGTGAGCCTATTGATAAAGGTGCCATAAACGAAGCAACAGCTGCTGCGGATCCACTTGAAGAACCACCTGGAGTTCTTGAATGATCATGTGGATTAGTTGTTTTAGGAGGACCAAGATATGCTAATTCAGCTGTAGCTGTTTTACCCATTATAATTGCGCCAGCTGCTAATAATAAATCAACTATTTCTGCATTTTGTGAATAAGATTTGCCCTTTCTAATTGCAGTTCCACATTCGGTTGGCATATCAAGAGTTCCAACAATATCTTTCACAGCCACAGGAACACCGTGTAATGGTCCTAAAGGTTTACCTGATCTTCTATATTCGTCAGCTTCTGCTGCTTTTTCTAGTAAAAGTTTTTTATCAAAGTGTGCCCAAGCCTTTACATCTTTTTCAAATTTATTAATTCTTTCTATATATTTTTCACATATATCTACTGAAGTTAATTGAGCGTCTTTTATTTTCAAAGCAAGCGCTTCGGCTTTAAGAGAAAAAATATCTATCATTTCTTTTAGTTAGCAAATAACGTTTCCGGTAACCATAAGGCAATTGCAGGAAACATATACATTAAAAACATAGCGAAAATCACAATTGCTAAAAATGGCATAATACCTCTAAAAATATCCATTAATTCAACGTTTGTTTTTTGAACTCCTTTTAAATAATAAGCCGACATTGCCATTGGCGGCGTTAAAAAAGAGGTTTGCAAATTTAGAGCAATTAACATCGCAAAAAAATATGGGTTAACTCCAAAAATTTCTAATAGGGGTAAAAAAATTGGAACAAAAATAATTAAAATTTCAGTCCACTCTAATGGCCACCCTAAAAGGAAAATTATAATTTGTGTAATTACTAGAAATTGCCAAGTTGAAATATTTATAGAAGTAAAAAAATGTTCAAAAACTTCATGTCCACCTAGGTAAGAAAATACTGAAGAAAAAGTCCAAGATCCAATAAATAACCACATAATCATAGCTGTTGTTTTAGCAGTTAAAAAAACAGACTCTTTAAAGTTTTGCCATTTAAGAGTTTTATAAAACCAAGATAAAATCAATGCTCCAAAGGCTCCAGCTGCTGCTGCCTCTGCTGGTGTTGCTATTCCAGCTAAAATTGTTCCGAGCACTAACATAATTAATCCGAAGAGAGGTACAAAAGAAACTAATACCTCTTTTAAAATTTCTGCACGAGGTGGAATGTCTTCTTTTGGAGGTCTGGGGGCAATGGAAGGATTCAGCCATGCTCTTATAACTGCATAGCCAATGTACAACCCTGCCAAAAGTAAACCTGGAAAGATAGCGGCTGCAAAAAGTCTTAAAGGTGATAATTGAGCAATAACTGAGTAAACAATCAACATAATACTTGGTGGTATTAGAATACCCAAACATCCTCCAGAACATATTATTCCTGATGCAAATTTTTTATCGTAACCAGCTTTTACCATTGCTGGCCAAGCTAATAATCCCATCAATGTCACTACTGCACCAATAATTCCTGTTGCTGTAGAGAACAGTGTACAAGTAATTAATGCAGCAACAGCCATTGACGCTGGAAGTCTATGTGCGGCTAATCTTATAGCAAAAAATAATTTTGCAACAATTCCTGCTCTTTCAACTAAATAACCCATAAACAAAAACAACGGTACAGCTGTCAGAACATTATTATCCATAACCGTATAAGTGTTTTGAACAAATAGTTGAAAAATTCTATTATCAAAAATATGTTCCATCATTGTTGCGTCATAGTAAGCGTAATATCCAAACGCGATACCCATCGCCATCAATGTAAATGCAATTGGAAAACCTAAAAGCACTGCAAATAGAAATATACCCATCATTAAAATTGCAACTTCTGGATTTGAAAGACTAAATAACATTTGATTTATCTTCCTCTTGAGATGTCCTCATTAACATTTGTTCTGTTTCCTCAGCAACTACCATTCGCATAGGCCATTGTCCTGTTTTGATACAAATGATTGATCTAAAAACTTCTGCAATTCCTTGAATAATTAATAATGTGCCTGCAGCAGGTATCATAGATTTGACCATGTAAATCTGTATTTGAGCTGGACTACTCCAACTTGTCTCTTTAATTTTCCAAGCTATTGCAGCGTATTCATATCCGTAAAATGCTAAAGCAACGACGCCTGGAAAAAAGAAAATAAAATAAAGAACTAAATCTATCCAAGCTTGGGTTCTTTGTTTAAATAATCGGTAAATTACATCACCTCTTACGTGGGCTTCGGTCGCTAAACAATATGCACCTGACATCATTAGTATTGCTCCGTACATTTGCATACTAAAATCAAAATTCCATAAAGTTGGCTTATTAAAAACATAAGCCATAACAACTTCATAAACTGTTCCACCCATTAAAATCACAATACACCAAGAAAATGCTTTACCCATTGAAGTGCTCAGTGTATCCGCAAATTTAATGAAAGTTTCCATCGATAAAAAATATAATAAATTAAACTAAAAAAAAAGGGGGTTTTTAAACCCCCTTTTTTGAATTTACTAAAGTTAATTAGATTTTAACTTTCTCAATTGGTCCGAACTCATTTTCATAAGCTAATTTGTAGTTCGGTTGATTCATCAACAGATACTTCATAGTTCTCTTAGCGTATGCTTTTTGAGAGTCTACCACTTTCTTAAAGAAAGCATCTTTTGCAGCAAACTCACCAATAACTTTATCCCAACCTTTTAATTGCTCTGCAAGGATAGCGTCTGATGTTTGGTAAACATTAACTTTATGCTCATTCATCAATTTAGCCAAGTCAGTTGAATATCTAACTAATGCTTTAAAGTAGTTATCTGAGTTTGCAGCATAAGCAGCATTCTTCAAGATAGCTTGATGAGCAGGCGATAAGCTATTTAGTCTCTTTGTATTCACTGGAATTTCAAACATTTCCTGTGATTGGTGGAAACTTCCTAAGTGATAGTGTTTAGAGACGTCCTGCATTCCAAACTGTGAGTCTGATGTAGGGTTGTTAAACTCCGCAGCATCAATCAAACCAGTTTTCATTGCTGGTTGGATTTCACCACCTGGCAATTGTCTCACGACCATTCCCATAGCAGTTAAAACGTTAGTCGCTAAACCAACAGTTCTATACTTCATACCTTTAACATCAGATACTTTGGTTACATTCTTTTTAAACCAACCAAATGGTTGAGCTGGCATTGGCATATGAAAGAAACCAGTGTAGTTAAATCCAACACTTTTTACTGCTTCTTCATACAATGCTCTTCCTCCACCGTACTCCATCCATCCCATAACTTCTTGGGATGACATTCCGTATGATGGTCCAGTTCCAAAAAGAGACGCTGCAGCGTTTTTACCATACCAATATGCAGTCACCCAGTGACCCATATCAACTACGCCTGAACTTACTGCTTGTCCAATTTCTGAAGTTTTAACAACAGCTCCAACCGGTTGAACATCGATTTTAAGTTCTCCAGCTGACATGTCGCTAACCATTTTTGCGTAATCTCCCGCCATTTCAAAAAAGATGTTAGCGCCTGATGGCCAAGCTGCTTGCATCTTTAATGTTAATGGTGCACCAAATGCAACATTTGGCATTGCTACTGCTGTAGCTGCTGCCGCTCCTGTTGCTGCCGCTGCTTTGAAGAACTTTCTTCTTGAAGGAGTTTTAGAACCCTTCAATGATTTTTTATTTTTAATCATTATATTTTCCTCTAGTTAATTAACTGATTAGAAATTAAACATAGTTTCATATTAGAGTCTTTCTAAAAAGAGGCACAGATTGTCACAATTAAACTGCAGATAGAAGTTTTTTCAATTTTTAGTTGATTATAATTTAATTTTTTTAATCTATTGGATAATTCCAAGCACTGCCACCAATAACTTTAGAAATAGCAGAAAAATCTTTAGCATCATTTCCATCTTTACAAAATTGATCATAAATTTCTAATGCCATTTTTCCTAATGGTGTTTCTGCATTTACACTTTGGGCACAATCATTTGCAAGTTTAAGATCTTTATTCATCATTCCTGCAGAAAAACCAGGTTTATAATTATTATTTGAGGGTGTTCCATCAATCAAACCAGGTAAAGGTGGATAAACAGAAATTGGCCAACTATTACCTGAAGCATTTTTCATAATTTCATGAACTTTTTTAATATCAATGTTCAATCTTTTTGCTAACATTAATGCCTCCGAGGCAGCAATCATTGCAATTCCTAAAGCCATATTGTTACAAATTTTGGCACCATTCCCACTACCTAAATCACCTGCATGAAATATATTTTTTCCCACAATTTTTAATAAAGGAAGCGCTTTTTCAAATGCTTCTTTTGATCCACCAACCATTATATTTAAAGTTGCTTTTTGAGCTCCCATTACTCCGCCGCTAACTGGGGCATCAATCATTTTAATTCCTAATTCTAAAGCTTTTTTTCCAATTTCAATAGAAGTTTGAATATCAATTGTTGAACAATCAATTAGTAAACAATTTTTCGAAACTTTATTTATTATTCCATTTTTCCCTAAATAAACTTCCTTAGAATGCTTACCTTCTGGAAGCATGGTTATAACTGTTTCAACATCAGCTGTGATTAAATCATTTAAATTTGAAACTGTGTCAAGATCCTTATCCTTGGCGATTTCCAACATTTTTTCTGAAACATCAAAAACTTTTACGGATTTACCTGCCTTCATTAAATTTTGAGCCATTGGACAACCCATGTTGCCAACGCCAATAAACGCTATCGATTGAGACATTTAATTTACTTTATTTTTGCAATTTCCTGTTTTGAAAAACTCATCAAGGTTATCTATAGCTAAATTAGCCATAGCTGTACGAGTATCTTTAGTTGCACTACCTAGATGTGGAAGTATAAATGCACTTTTATACTTTAAATAACCTGGGTTTAAATTAGGTTCATTTTTATATACGTCCAATCCTACTGCATAAACTTTTCTTCTTTCTAGGGCATCTATCATTGCGTCGTCATCAACAATATCTCCTCTGGCGACGTTAGTGACGACAGCACCTTTAGGCAAATATTCTAATGTCTCTTTATTAATCATATCAATTGTTTCCTTAGAGGCCGGGCAACAAATCGACAAGACATCTGATACTGATAATAAACTTTTTAAGGTATCGTGATAAGTTGCACCTTGCGCCTTATCCTCATTTAATTTTGATCGATTATGATAGTGAATAATCATTCCTAATGATTTTGCAATTTTAGCGATTTTTTGGCCAATCCTTCCCATTCCTAAAATTCCTAATCTTGAGCCTGTCAATTGTTTACCAATAAGATAATCAGCTGACCATTTCCAACCTCCTTGTCTTGCACTTTCAATTCCTTCTGAAGCTCTTCTGCACGCACCAAGTATTAAGAGAATTCCAATTTCTGCAGTTGCATCTGTCAAAACATCAGGAGTATTAGTTACAGCAATACCCCTATTTTTTGCAGCTTCTAAATCTATATTTCCAAAACCAACTGCAAAATTCGATATAATTTTTATACTTTCTGGTAATTTATTAATTGTTTCCTCATCAAGTTTATCTGTTAGTGATGAAAGTATACCATCGCAACCTTCACTTAATTCTATAAGTTTTTTTTGAGAATAAAGCTCATCATTAAGATTGAAATTAGCTTCAAAAATTTCTTTTGCTTTGTCTTCACACGTTCTCAAAAGTCTTCTAGTAATAAGTATTTTTTTCATAAAATTTTATTGATTAGTTTAAATCGAATACTTTACCAGGATTCATTATATTGTTGATATCAAGGCTTCTTTTAATAGCTTTCATTACAGGCACATTATCTCGATGCTCTTTTAAAAGATAATGTTTTTTTTGTAGTCCAATACCGTGTTCACCAGTGATAGTACCTTCTAACGCTAAAGCTTTGCTAATAAGATCATCACTATATTGCCTAATTTTTTTTTGTTTTTCTTTATCATCTGGATCATACAAAACTATAGAATGAAAATTGCCATCCCCAACATGCCCAACCATCGGTGCTGTTAATCCTAATCTTTTTACTTCTTTTTCTGCCCATGAAATACATTCAACTAATCTTGATATAGGGACACATACGTCTGTTGAGTAAACTTTCATATTATGACCAAGTGCTTTTACAGAATAATATACATCGTGTCGGGCTTTCCATAATTTTTTTTGTTCTTCTGGCGAGGAGGCCCATTGAAAATCGCTTCCATTATTTCCTTTCGATAATTCCTCAACAATGCTTATTGCCTCATTATTTGTAGTTTCGCTACCATGAAACTCAAAAAACAAAGTTGGTGATGCTTTGATGTTTTTTAGTTTTGAATATTTAATACTAATTTCCATTTGATCCTTATTCAACATTTCTATTCTTGCGATTGGAACTCCATATTGAATCACTTCTTGTGCTGTTTTTACTGCAGAATCTAAATCTGGAAAGTAGCAAACTGCACTCATAATGCTCTCGGGTATTGGTGATAATCTTAACTGAACCTCGGTTATTATTCCTAAAGTACCTTCTGAACCAATAAATAAATTTGTTAAATTATAACCAGCAGAAGATTTTTTAGTTCTAGCTCCTGTCTTAATTATCTCACCATTTGCTAAAACAACAGTTAAACCTGAAATCACTGTTCTCATAGTTCCATATTTTACAGCCATAGTCCCAGAAGCAGAAGTCGATGCCATTCCTCCTAATGCTGCGTCTGCGCCAGGATCAATTGGAAAGAAAACACCATCTTCTCTTAAGTATTCATTTAATTGTTTTCTAGTAACGTTTGCTTGAACTCTACAATCAAAATCTTCAGCGTTAACAGATAAAACTTTATTCATTTTCTCTAAAGAAATCGTAATTCCATTTGAGTTTCCAACAGCATTTCCTTCTAAAGATGTTCCCGTTCCAAATGGAACTACTGGTATTTTATGCTTATTACATAATTTTAAAATTTGAGAAACTTCCTCATTTGTTTCAGGGAAAACTACAGCTTGAGATAAAACTGGATCATAAGTATCCTCACCTCTTGCATAGTTTGCTCTTGTGGATTCCGAAGTCGAAAATCTTCCATTAAAAATTTTTTTTAATTCACTCTCAACATGTTCATTCATAAGATTAATATTAGTAAAAATTTAAGATAAAATACAGCTTATTTAGTAAGCATTTTTTTTTATGTTCTCTAGGGCATTCGAGATATTGTCTTGTGAAGCTGCAAAGCTAAATCTAACATAATCATTGCAAGTTTTACCAAAGGCTGTACCTGGAACTATCGCCACACCTGCTTCATGCATAGCTTTTTTACAAAATTCAGCACCGTTCATTCCAGTACCTATAACTTTTGGGAAAGCGTAAAATGCACCTCCAGGTAAACTACACTCAACACCTGGTAAACTATTTAAACCTTCATGAATTAATTTTCTTCTTTGTGTAAATTTTTCCATCATGGCATGAATGGAATCATCTGGTCCATCTAACGCTGCAATACCAGCAAATTGTGCTGCAGCATTTACACATGAAACGCTGTTAATAAGTAATTTATTTACATGCTCAACTAAATGCTCTGGCCAAAAACTCCAACCTAGTCTCCAACCTGTCATTGAATAAGCTTTGCTCCAACCCTCTAGCACAATTAGTCTATCCCTTAAATCTGGATAATTGAAAAAAGTTGGCATTTCTTTATCATCAAAAATTTGTCTACTATAAATTTCATCACTTAAAATTGTTACATGTGGATGTTTCTTTAATCCCTCTGCCAACTTGTCAATCTCTGGTTTTTCTACAAAACTCCCCGTTGGGTTATTTGGATTAATTAAAATTAACAATCTAGTTTTATCTGTGATTAAAGATAAAATCTTATCTGCATTAAATTTTAAATCTTTATCTTCTGTTAAATCATACGGGACTGCAGTTGAACCTGTATAATTAATCATAGATTCATAAATTGGAAATGCAGGAGTTGGGTGTATTATCTCAGCCCCTGGCTCACCAAAACATTGGATAGCATAATGCATTGTAGGTTTGCCACCTGGCATAATAAGTATTCTCTCAAAATCAACATCTTGATTATAACGCTTTTTAATCCAACGTGTTACAGCTTGTCTACATTCTGGAATACCATTTGACATTACATATCCGTGGTGTCCATCATCTAAAGCTTTTTTTGCTGCTTCAACTACATGTTTAGGTGTTTTAAAATCTGGCTGGCCCAAACCTAAATGGATCATTGGATGACCTTTAGCTTCAAGTTTTTTAGCCTCTGCTAAAACTGTAAAAGCACTTTCGGTACCAAGTCTATCGAGTGATTGAGCAAGTTTCATATTTTTGTGAACCTAGCTGAAAAGATATTTGTTGTCTATTATTGATTAAGAAAAAGTATTTATAATTTTTATAACTAATTACGATAAATAATTTTAGATTTATCCAGGTCTTTAACAGATTTACAGCCCATAAGTATCATATTTCTCCTTATTTCTTTGTGCATGTTTTCTAATAGCTTTTCAACACCCTGCTGACCTCCAGCACCTAAACTAAATAAAAAAGCTTTTCCAAAACTACAGGCTGTCGCACCTGCTGCTAATGCTTTAAGCACATGCGTTCCTCGTCTAACACCACCATCTAAAATAATTTCCAATTTGTCACCAACCGCATCTGAAATTGCTTTTACTTGATCAAATGGAGATCTAGATCCATCTAACTGTCTTCCTCCATGGTTTGATATCATTATTGCCGTGCAACCAATATCAATTGCTTTCTTTGCATCTTCAACTGACATCACTCCTTTTAGTGCCATTGGTTTATTCCATTTTTTTATACAATACTCAGCATCTTTCCAATTCATTGCTGGATCGTATTGCTCATTAATATAATCCATTACCGATTTAGCGATATTTGTACCTTTGTCAGTTTTATTTTTTATGTTTGCTAACTCGAATTTTTTATTAGTAAAATATTTATAAACCCATCCAGGCCTCATGGCAAAACTTAACAGACTATCTAAAGTAAATTTAGGTGGTGTAGTAAAACCAGTTCTGTGATCACGTTCCCGATTTCCTGCTACAAGAGTATCGACTGTTATACACATTCCATCAAAATTTGCCCTAGAACATCTTTCAATTAAATCATCTGTAATTGATTTATCTTTATGAATATAAAGTTGAAAAAGTTTAGGACCACTAGAAATATTTGCCACCTCCTCAATTGAAAAAGATGCCATAGTAGACATGCTATAAATAGTATCGAATTTTTCAGCAGCTCTTGCAGATGCTTTATCGCCTTCTGGATCATACAAGCTTTGCATTGCCGTTGGCGATAAAAATAAAGGCATACTAATTTTTCTACCAAATACTGTAGTTGATAAATCTGGCTCACCAACGCTATTAAGAATATTCGGGATTAAATCACAGTCATTAAATGCATCTGTGTTTCTATTAAGTGTTACTTCATCATCCGCACCACCATCGATATAATGAAAAATAGGTGCTGGTAATTTTTTTTTTGCTAATTTTCTAAAGTCTTCAAAATTATAACAATCATTTATGTTCATGAATACTATCTTCTAAATCTTAAATTACTTCTGTTTAAATCACTAATTTTAGTACAGCCCATTAACTTCATATCTCTTACTAATTCAGATTTATAATTCTCTAAAGCTCTTTCTACGCCTGCTTGTCCAGCTGCTGCTAAAGCATATAAATAAAGTCTACCACCAGAACATGCTTTTGCACCCAAAGATAGAGCTTTAAGCATATGGGTGCCTCTATGTATACCCCCTTCACAAATGACATCTAATTTATCTCCAACCGCGTCAACAATTTCTGCAAGTTGATCGAAAGGAGATCTAGATCCATCAAGTTGTCTTCCACCATGGTTTGAAACCATTATTCCTGTACATCCAATATCTGCTGCTCTCTTAGCATCTTCGACACTCATAACTCCTTTTAAAGCAAAATGGCCTCCCCATTTGGAGCAAAGTTGTTCAGCATCTTTCCAGTTCATTGACTGATCCAGCATTGTAGAGAAATAATTTCCTATTGAAGAATTTGTGCTTGTGCCCTCTTTTACAAAATCTTGAAGATGAGGTAATTCAAACTTACCTTTTGTTAAATAATTTATTCCCCACATTGGCTTTGTGGCAAAACTAAATAAACTTGATAGTGTTAGTTTAGGCGGTGAAGTAAATCCAGTTCTCAAATCTCTTTCGCGATTTCCGCCTGTTATAGTATCAACAGTTAACGCCATCACATCAAACTTTGCAGCCTTGGCTCTTTGTAAACAAGAATCATTTAATCCTCTATCTTTATGAAAGTAAAACTGAAACATTTTTGGTGTATCAATCATAGAAGAAATTTCCTCTACACTAACAGTAGCTAAAGCAGAAACTCCGAACATTGTATTAAATTTTTTTGCTGCTTTACCCACAGCTCTTTCACCATCATAATGAAATAATCTCTGTAAAGCAGTAGGAGCTAAGTAAAAAGGTAAATCCAGTTTTTTACCAAAAATAGTTGTAGATAAATCAACATGCTCTACACCCCTTAATACATTGGGTACCAAATCAACATCATCAAATGCAGAAGTGTTTCTTGCATAAGTTATTTCATCGTCCGCCGCACCATCAATATAGTGAAATATAGGTGAAGGTAATTTTTTTTTTGCTAATTTTCTAAAATCACTAAAATTATGACAGTCTTTTAAATTCATAAAATAATTTAAAAGTTTTTCAAAAAATTGAACATATAACTATTTGCCCCAGGATTCTTATCTCCTAAACTAGCATTAGATACATGATTATAAGATATTCCCAAACTGGAAGTTTTCGAGAGTTCATAAGATAGTTGGACTTCAGACTTAAATTCAAGAACATGGCCTAAATCTTTACCGTCTCCTTTATGATAAAGACCAGGTGCAAAACTTGGCGTAAAAGTTAAAGCTCCCATATCTACGTTCCATTCAAATCCAGTATAAATATACACTGCAGAATTTTCCGTTATAAATCCTCCAGTTATTGGGGAAATGTTTCCAATAAAAGTGTTTCTTTCCAAAGTTTCATTTTGATGTTGAAAACCTACTAAGAGTGCTGACTGTTTGTCATCACTGAAATCAAAATTTCCTGTAAAAAAATTATATTGATGAGAGCTATTTTCTGAAGCTAAAAGCTTAGTGCAAAAAAATAATGTAAAAAAAAATATACTAAATTTTTTTAAATTCATAACTCTTATTATCAGATTAATTATGTTTTTTTTTAAGTTTTTTAAAGATTATTGCACCACCTAAAAGGAAGATCAATAGAGGCATAAACCAAAGAATATAGGTGTTTTTATTTAATTTAGGATCATACAATATCCATTCCCCATACTTATTTTTAAAATATTCATAAATTTCAGCATCAGTTAATCCTTCATCAATTTTTCTATCAACTAAAATTTTCAAACTAGTTGCAAACTCTGAGTCGGAGTCGTAAATTGACTGACCTTGACAAACCAAACAACGAAGGTTTTTAGTTATATTATTTCTTTTATCTAATTCATCAGCTCTAAGCGCACTAAATGTATAAAATAAAATAACAATTAAAAAAAATCTTATAATTTTCATTTTATCAATAAATTAATTTCATTAACTAATTCTTTATTAAGAGGCCCAATATATTTTTTAATAATTTGATTATTATAAATTAAAAAAGATTCAGGAACCCCATAAGCTCCCCACTCAATTGCAATTGTACCATCTAAATCAATAAAGATTTCTTTATAAGGGTTTCCTAGTTCTTTTAAAAAATTTTCTGCATTTTTTAAATTATCCTTATAATTCATCCCAATAATATTTACTTCATTATCTAAATTTAAATTCATTAAAAAAGGATGCTCTTGTCGACATGGAACACACCAAGATGACCAAATATTTAATAAATAAAACTTATCTAACTCAAAGATACTTGATGATTTCACATTTTCTCTAGAAAAAAATTCTTTAGAATTAAACACCGGTATTTCTTTTTTTGTATTTACATCTGGAGTGTATATTTTTGAGTCTTCTAGACCTTTGTAAAAAATAAAAAATATTATCCCAAAAATAATCATAACTGAAAAAGGTAATATTTTATTTTTCATGATCTTTTTTGTAAAAAGCTAACAATGCCCCCAAAAGATATTAGAATTACTGATAACCAGATCCATAGCATAAATGGTTTAACTTGGTATCTTACGTTGAAAAAATCTTGATTTTGAACCAGATTAATTACAATAAATTTATCTGACATAAGTGTTGTTTTAATATCAGCTTCACTTGTGGCAATGACAGGTTGATTATAAATTCTCAGCTCTGGCGAAAATCTATCCTCCTCACCATTTAAATTACTTATAAAAAAATTCGCAACAATAACATTATAATTTTTTTCTTTTTTCTGATCAACACTTTCAAAAACTATCTTGGTTTTCGAATTTTCAAAAGTTTCACCAACCTTAAGATTTGTTATAATTTCGCTTGCAAATAAATTATTAAATAAAATACTTAGGATTAATAAACTAAATCCAAAATGAGCAATATTTTGTGAAATATTTTTATATTTTTGTAAAAAAAAATCTCTCAACGTCATGAAGAATAAATAAAGTGCACTCGATATCAAAATTGTATTTATTAAAATATTATGATTAAAATTTTTTAATACTAAAAATGCTAATAAAATTGAGATAATCAAAAAAGAAATTAAATAAATCTTATCTTCTAGTTGAGATTTGATCCATTTTAATTTTGGACCTATCGCCATCATAAGTAAAAATGGAATTAAGAATGGAATTATCAATTTATGATAAAATGGTGGTCCGACAGATATTTTTTGAGAAGAAATTACATCTAAAAAAATTGGATAGACGGTACCTATTAATACAACTGATAAAAAATACATCATAAACCAGTTATTAATTAATATTGAAGTTTCTTTGCTCAACCAAAAAAAACTATAAGATTTTCTTTCATTATCTTTATGAAAAAAGAAAAAAATTAAAATAGATAAAAAAATCAAAATGAATAAAAAAACAAGAATAAATAACCCTCTTTCAGGATCATTGGCAAATGTATGAACTGAATTTAATATTCCTGATCTTACTAAAAATGTTCCACACATACTTAGTGTAAATGTTGCGATAGAAAGAATTATTACCCATGAAGTTAAAATAGATTTTTTTTCTAATACTAAAATACAATGCAAAAGTGTGGTTAATGCAAGCCACGGCATTAGAGAAACATTCTCAACTGGATCCCAAAACCAAAAACCTCCCCAGCCTAATTCGTAATAAGCCCAAATTGATCCGAGCAGTATTCCTAAAGTTAAAAATATCCACGAAATTAAGATCCATTTTTTTATATGTGATGCCCAACTAGTAGAAATAATTTTTAAACTTGTTGCCGCCAAAACTGATGAAAAAATAATTGAAGAACCAACATAGCCTAAATATAAAACAGGTGGATGAATTGCTAAAGCAGGGTCTTGTAAAATTGGGTTTAATCCAAGACCCTCAGTAGGTATTGGAAAAATATAATTAAATGGATTTGATAATTTGATTAAAAATAAAAAGAAACCAACTATTATTATTTGTTGAAAAACTAGAGTTAAAATTTTGTATTTTACTGGTTGATTTTTAGTCCTTACTAAAAATAAGAAAATAAATAAAGTTAAAACAAGTAACCATAATAATAAACTACCTTCATGATTCCCCCAAGTTCCACTTATTTTGTAAAATAATGGTTTGGTAGTGTGAGAATTATTAAATACTGTTTCATTGCTAAAATCCGAAATAACAAAAGAAGAAATCAAACACAAAAAACTAATAACAACAAAAAATAATTGTAAAAATGTAAATGATAATATTTTGGTATCTAATATGTTTGAGTTGTTAAAATTTTTATATGAAAAATAAAATAACGATAATCCAATAATTAATCCTACTATTAATGAATAATATCCAATAAGACTATAGATCAATTTATTTTTCTCCTAACGCTTCTTTTACTTCCGGTGGCATATAATTTTCATCATGCTTAGCTAAAATTTTTGTTGCAGAGAAAAAGTTTCTATCTTTCAAAAAACCTTCTGCAACAACCCCTTTTCCTTCAGCAAATAAATTTGGTACTGCTCCTGAGTAAGTAACATTTATTTCATTTTTAAAGTCAGTAATTATAAAATTAACTTCATTTGAACTTATGGAAATAGAGTCTTTTTTAACCATTCCTCCAACTCTTATTTTGCTTTTATCTATTTCAGAAAGTGATTTTATTTCAGAAGGAGATTGAAAATATACAACGTTTTCCTCTAATGATTTTAAAATCAAAAATGTTGTTAAAATTAAAGTAATTAAGATTATTACTACAAACAAAAATCTTAATTTAACTTTTCGACCATACATGGTTTAAAAGTTAATTATTTGTTACGTTTGCTAAAATTTCTTTATTTATTCTTTGTGATTTTGCAGAATTAGCTTGCTCAGTAGTAAGTGATCCAAATTTAGCAACAAATTTGTTTTGTTCTTTAACAAATTGCATTTTAGTTACCAAATATAAACTTAGGAAACTTAATAAGGTAAAGCTAAAAGCAGACAACACGTACACTGCATATCCATTCATAAAAAGTAATTCATTTATCATAATCTATCTAAGCCTTTATTTTTAATTTTTATCAGTTCTGTATTATATTTCATTAAGAAAATTAACAATGAAAAAAGAGCAAATGCCGCAGTCATTATCAATAATGGGTAAAGCATTGATGAATGAATTGTGCTTTTTGACAAAATATTAATAGATGCAGGTTGATGGAGTGTATTCCACCAATCAACTGAGTACTTTATGATAGGAACATTAATAATTCCTAAAATAGTTATAAAAGTTGAAATCTTATAGACTTTTTCCTCCTTATCATAAATTCTCCATACAATTAAATACATTGCATAAAACAAAGCTAAAATTAGCATTGAAGTAATTCTTGCATCCCAAGCCCACCAAGTTCCCCAAGTTGGTTTTCCCCAAATTGATCCTGTAACTAAAGCTATAATATTAAAAACAAATCCCGAAGGAGCTAAACTTTTAGAAATTAAAAAAAAGTTTTTGTTTCTAAATACAAAACCACAAATAGATAACAAAGTTATGGAAGAAAATATTCCAAGTGAAATCCAAGCAGCAGGAACATGAACATACATAATCCTGACTGCATCACTTTGTTTGTAATCTTCAGGAGATATGACTAATGCTTCAACTAAACCAACACTTAATACAACAATAAACAAAAATAAAACGTACTTAGGTGCTTTTGACGTAATTTTGAAAATCTTGTTAGGTTCAAAAAGTTTAAACATATTTTAATTTAGAATTTTTTTTGGTGATTTCTATTATGAAATAGTTTTCTGATCAAGAATGCAGAGGGGAGATAATAAGATTGAAATTAACGTTTAACACTCTTGACCAGAAGATACTAAAAATATAGCTAATTTGTATGGCCTAGATTTGAGCTAAATGTGGTTGAATGATGGTTGCCTTAATTAGAAAGCTTGAAATAACTAGAGCCTTTTTTTCCTGAAAAAATCTCTTCAATTAAAGGGTGTTTTATTGGTTCATCAGAGTCATCCATCAGTAAGTTTTGCTCAGAAACATAGGCTTCATAAGTTATCTCATCATTTTCTGCTAATAGGTGATAAAACGGTTGATCTTTTCTTGGTCTCACATTTTTTGGAATAGATTGATACCATTCCTCAGAATTATTAAATTCAAAATCAACATCATAAATTACACCTCTAAATTCAAAGTGTTTATGCTTTACGATGTCTCCAATTGAAAATTTAGCTTTTTGAACTGGCATTGATCTTAGTATGGGTATTTAGAAATAAAAATCAATGCTAAAAATATAAATGTTTTGTGATGTGGCAAATATGTTAATATCTTTTTAGTGAATAAATCTTTTTTAAAATTTGTTACTGATTTCGGTCCTTTAGCAATATTTTTTTTCTATTATTATAATAGTGGTAAAAATTTATCAGTAGCAATACCTCCACTGATAGTTGCAACTTTAGTTGCATTAGCAGTGGTTTGGTTTTTTGAAAAAAAAATTCCTCCAATGCCTTTGGTGAGTGGAATTTTAATTACTTTTTTTGGTGGATTAACTATCTACTTTAATGATCCTATATTTATTTATGTAAAACCAACAATCATCAATATTATGTTTGCTCTTGCATTATTTTTTGGGAAATATTTTACCAATGAACCTATTCTTAAAAAAATTATGGGTAAATCTATTCCTCTAACCGATATTGGATGGGAAATTCTTAATAAACGATGGATGTATTTTTTCTTTGGCCTTGCTTTATTAAATGAATTTATTTGGAGAACACAAACAGAAGAATTTTGGGTTAATTTTAAAGTGTGGGGAATGCTTCCAATTACAATAATATTCACGGGGTTCCAAGTACCATTGATTAATAAACATAAAATTGATGCTTAGTAATTTAAAATTAGTAGTAAATAATCCTCATAATAAGATTGAAGAAAAACATTTTTTTGAAAAAGATGAGCTAAAAATTATATTAGATTTATATGCCAAGATGGTTTCGGAAGGTTCTTGGAAAGATTATGGTTTAAGTATATCAAGTAAACAAGTGGGGTTTAGTGTTTTTAGAAATGCTGCTGAAAATGCCCTATATAAAATTTGTAAAAATTTTAAGCCTAAAAATAAAAACCTTAAATATTTGATTACTGATACGAGTGGTAAAATACTAAAAAATTCTTACGATCTTAGAATTTTATTAAAAAATACCAACTGGAAGAAACTTCAAAAATAAATTTATCTTCTCTGACCAAATAATCTCAACAACATTATAAATAAATTGATAAAATCTAGATATAAAGTTAAAGCGCCCATAACAGCTTTCTTGCCCATTAATTCACCTGAGTCTGACGCAACATACATATTTTTGATTTTCTGAGTGTCATAAGCTGTTAAACCAACAAATATTAAAACACCTAAAATTGAAATCACAAAATACATCATAGAAGATTTCATAAAGATATTAACAATTGAAGCTATAATTATTCCAATTAGACCCATCATTAAAAAAGATCCTAACTTTGTAAGATCTCTTTTAGTTGTGTATCCGTAGATACTCATCGCTCCAAATGTTGCCGATGTAATGAAAAAAACTCTTGTTACACTCATTCCAGTATAAACCAATAATATTGAAGATAATGATAGACCCATCAAAGCTGCAAAAACCCAAAACGTAGTTTGTGCCTTTGATGCGCTCATCTTATTAATTCCAAAACTCATGTAAAAAACGATACCTAGAGGTGCTAACATTACAAGCCATTTAAGACCTGATAAATAAATTGCATTCCCCATCTGCGTTAGACCAACGATTGAACCTGCATCATTAGTAACAACAGACATTTTAAATGTTATTAGTGCCACTATTCCAGTTAGCAATATGCCTGTTGCCATGTAGTTATAAACTTTTAGCATGTAGGCTCTTAAGCCTTCATCCATTACAGCAGCTGTTTGTTGTGCTGCTTTTGCTCTATTTAGTATTCCGTTTTTATCAAATTCCATAATGTGTAATATATATATTCTTTTACTAATTATTCAAGATACCTTAAAAGATTAACAAAATTTTAACTTAATATTTCTAATGAATTACAAAAATTTAGGTAATACCGATATTAAAGTGAGTACAATTTGTCTCGGTACTATGACGTGGGGAGAACAAAATACTGAGCTTGAAGCATTTGAACAAATGGATTTTGCTTTAGATCAAGGAGTAAATTTTTGGGACACTGCCGAATTATATGCAGTACCGCCAAGAAAGGAAACCTATGGTGATACAGAAGAAATTATTGGAAAGTGGTTTGAAAAAACTAAAAAAAGAGACAAAGTCGTTCTTGCAACAAAAGTTGCTGGTCCAGCAAGAGATTATTTAAGAAGTGGAGAAAATAGTTTTACAGGTCCAAACTTAGAATCTGCTTTAAATGACAGTCTTAAAAGACTTAAAACCGATTATATAGATTTATATCAACTTCATTGGCCAGAAAGAAATGTAAATAATTTTGGAAGACTTGGTTATGTTCATAAGGAAAATGAATGGAATAAATTTGAAGATGTTCTTGCAGAATTAAATAAATATATTGATCAGGGAAAAATAAGGTATGTTGGTTTATCAAATGAAACCCCTTGGGGAGTTTTAAATTATCTTCAATTATCTAAAGACAAAAAATTACCAAGGATGATGTCAATTCAAAATCCTTACAGCTTATTAAACAGATCTTACGAAGTTGGATTAGCTGAAGTTTCTATAAGAGAAAATATTGGTTGCTTAGCTTACTCTCCACTTGCAAGCGGATATTTAAGTGGGAAATATAGAAACAAAAGTTTTCCTAAAGGATCAAGAATGGAGAGAGATTTTGATTTTTGGACAAGGTATAGAAAGCCGAATACTGAGGATGCAGTTGAGCATTATTACAAAATTAGTGAAAAATTTGATCTAGACATGAGTCAAATGTCTATCAAATTTTGTGAAATCCAAGACTTTATGACTAGTGTAATAATTGGAGCAACTACAATGGAGCAGTTGAAAACAAATATAGAAAGTGTAAATGTAAAGTTATCTAATGATGTCATTAAAGAAATTAACCAAGTACAAACAATTTATCCAAATCCATGTCCATAGTTAAAAAAATTACAATAATTTTAGGAATATTTTTTATAAGTGGTGTTACTCAACTTTCGGCCCAAGAAATTAAAAAAATTGGCAAATATAAAGATTGGGAAGCAATGGTTGTTATGGATGCTGATGGCAAAGTATGCTTTGCTCAATCACTGCCTATTTTACAAGCACCCAAAACAAATAAAAGAGATGCAAAATTATTTGTAGCATTCAGACCAAACGACAACATAAAAAATGAGGTAAGTGTTACCCCGGGTTATGAATTTAACAAAAAAAATACAGTAACAGCTGCTTCAGGGAAGAATAAATTTAAATTTGATATTAAAGAACAGGGTTTTGCGTGGATTGCAGACAATAAAATCGAATTAAAAATGATCAAACAAATGAGAAAAGGATCTAGAATTATGATTACTGGATACAATCAACAAGGTTCTCAAACAATTGATCATTACTCATTACTAGGATTTACTAAAGCTTATAACGCTTCAAGAAAAGCTTGTAGTTAATTCAATGAAATCAAAAAAGAAAATTGTTCTAGCTTATTCTGGAGGGCTCGATACCTCTATAATTTTAAAATGGCTTCAAGAAAATTATGATGCAGATGTAATTTGTTATACAGCAGATATAGGCCAAGAAATTGATAGAAAAAAAATTATAACTAATGCCAAAAAATTTGGTGTTAAGAATATAATTATTAAAGATTTAAAAGATATTTTCGTTAAAGATTATGTTTATCCCATGATCAGAGGACATGCTATCTATGAGGGTGTTTATTTATTAGGGACATCGATAGCAAGGCCTCTTATTGCAAAAGATCAAATAAGAGTAGCTAAAAAATTTAAGGCCTATGCAGTTTCGCATGGAGCAACTGGTAAAGGTAATGACCAAGTTAGATTTGAATTAGGATATCATTATTTTGGACCTAAAATTAAAATCATAGCTCCGTGGAGAATTTGGAAACTAAAATCTAGAACAGACTTAATTAATTATGCAAAGAAACATGGCATAGCTATTCCTAAAGATAAAAAAGGTGCACCTCCTTTTTCTGTGGATGACAATTTATTTCATACGTCAACTGAAGGTAAGGTTTTAGAAAATCCAAAAAATTCTGCACCAGAATTTATTTTTCAACGAACAGTTTCTCCAGAAAAGGCACCTAACAAACCGTCGTTTGTTACTATCAATTTTAAAAATGGTGATCCTTTTGGAATTAACGGAAAAAAAATGTCTCCTGCTAAATTATTAACAAAGTTAAATGACCTAGCAGGTAAAAATGGAATTGGAAGAGTTGACTTGGTAGAGAATAGATTTTTAGGTATCAAATCTAGAGGTGTATATGAGACACCTGGTGGAACCCTATTAATTAATGCTCATCGAGCAATTGAGTCTGTTACTTTAGATAAAGAAACTATGCATAAAAAAGATCAAGTAATGTCTAGATATGCTGAATTAATTTATAATGGTTATTGGTATTCAAAAGAAAGATTTAAACTTCAAAAAATTGTAGATTTAAAAAAAGGTAAAGTTAATGGCTCAGTTAAGCTTAAATTGTATAAAGGAAATATTACAATTCAATCAAGAGTTACTAATAGCAGTGCTTATTCAATGAAGAAGGTTTCATTTGAAGAAAATAAGTCATTTAATAAATCTAACGTTGAAAGATTTATCAATTTTCACAAAAAAAAGCTTCGTTCATAAATAAATGAAAATAAATATTTTTGCTGACACTATTTGTGGATGGTGTTTTATAGGCCATACAAATTTAAATAATGCGATAAAAAAATTTCCTGATACAAAATTTGAAATTAGTCATACTCCCTTTCAATTAAATCCTGATATGCCAGCAGAAGGAATTTCTCGTGATAAATATCTTCAAATAAAATTTGGAGGAAAAGATTATGCAACTCCTATGTATGAAAATATGAAGTTAAAAGCAAAAGAAGCTGGATTGATTTTAAATTTAGATAAAATAAAAAAAACTCCAAATACTGTACTATCCCATTTATTAATTATTTTGAGTGAAAAATTTAATTCACAAGATCAAGTTAAAGAGAAAATATATCAGTCATATTTTATAGATGGACTTGATATAGGAGATATAAATATTTTAACTAACATTGCTAAACAAAACAATATTTCAGAAAAAGTATTTAGAGATTTTATTAACGAAGAAAGTATTAAAAAGGTGAACTCAAAAATTACACTTGCTAAAGAGCAAGGTATTTCCGGGGTTCCTTTTTTTGAAATAGGAAAGGAATTTATTTCAGGAGCTCAAAGTATATTGCAGCTAGAAAGTGTTATTAAATCAAATTTAAGTCGAATTTAGGACAAATTGACATTTGTTTAAATCACCAAAAATTATATCCTTATTATATGGAATCAATAAAGAACTGGATGAAAGATGCTGCAAATATTTTATTTGATGATAGTAAAAATGATCTGCGTGCACTTCCGAAAACAGTTAGACTACAAATTTTATTAGTTTTAAGTTTTATTTGGACCACAGTTTTTAGTTTATATATATTTTCATACACAACTTTTGCATTTGGATGGGCTGGACTTTTTTTAGCTCATATTGGTTTAATATTTGCTGT
Organism: uncultured Pelagibacteraceae bacterium; assembly: GCA_902573295.1. Lineage (GTDB taxonomy): Bacteria > Pseudomonadota > Alphaproteobacteria > Pelagibacterales > Pelagibacteraceae > Pelagibacter. Next base: position 171,250 of record CACGJB010000001.1, read on the forward strand.
CTACATGACATTTAAACAATTCCATAAAGCAGAGGCAAAATCAGCCAGTGTTTTTGAAACAAAAAATTTTGATCCTTTTAAAATTATGGTCATCGTGTTTGTAATAGTATTTATATTTGTATTTTCAAAAGGAATTGAGGTTTTAACTAGTCCAAATCCAAACTCTTACTCAATTCCTTATGATGGTCCCTTAAAATCTGCAATTGAAAAATGGCTACCATTTAGTAAAGATAAATAATGGACAAGATAGCAAAAAACTTACAATTAGCTTTAATGGTTATTATCTTAATCAGTACGGTTATTGCTGTTGGGATTGAGATTAAAAACATGTTTACTAACCAATCAGTTACGCTAGCAGATTTGCTTTTAATGTTTCTATATTTAGAAGTTCTAGCAATGGTAAGAGTTTTTTGGAGCCAACAATCTATAAGTATTACCCTTCCACTTCTTATTGCAATTACCGCCCTTGCACGATTTATTATTTTGCAAGGTAAAGAAATGGACCCTACTGCACTTGTTTATGAAGCAGTTGCAATTTTATTAATCGCTGGAGCAATTGTTGTTTTAAGATTAAGACATAGTGACAAATTGGGTCTAAAGAAAAAAAAATCAAAATAATTTTAAATGATATTTGAAGCTTCAAGGGCTAAGGCCTTAAATCAATTAAATAATTTTGTTGATAATAATCTTGCAGAGTATTCAAAATTAAGAAATTTTGATTTTGGACCTGAAAATAAATCAAATATATCTTGTTTATCACCATACATAACTCATGGGATAATTAATGAAAAAGAAGTCATTCAGAAAGCGCTGAGTAAATTTTCTTTTTCAAAAAATGAAAAGTTTATTCAAGAAGTTCTATGGCGAACTTATTGGAAGGGTTGGTTAGAACTAAGACCAAATGTTTGGACAGATTATCTTGTTGAACTTAATCAAATAAAAAATGAATTTCAAAATAATCAAAATTATCTTAATGCAATTGAGGGAAAAACAAACATAGATTGCTTTAATGAGTGGGTAAAAGAGCTTAAGGAGAACAACTATTTACATAATCACACTAGAATGTGGTTTGCTAGTGTTTGGATTTTTACTTTAGAATTACCATGGCAATTAGGTGCAGAATTTTTCATGCAACATCTTTATGACGGAGATGCTGCATCAAATACTCTTGGGTGGCGATGGGTTGCAGGTATCCAAACGCAAGGAAAACATTACCTTGCAACTGAATGGAATATCAAAAAATTTACTAACAATAGATTTCAAAATATAAAATTAAATGAAAATGCTCCTCCCAAAATATCTGAAAAATCTTACCAAATAATTAAACAAGATTTCAATAACCCGCAAAATATTGAAGAAAAAAATCTTTTAATTTTTGAAAATAATCTCTCGTTTGAAATCACTGACTTTAAGGAAAACAACTTTAAGAAAATTTACTTAGTTTCTAATAAAAATGAAAATAGAACAATAAAACTCAGTGAAAAGTTAGTGAAATTTAAATCTCATTTAATAGAAGACCAAGGACAAAGATTAAAAGATCAATCTATTGATTACCAGATTGTAGATATTGGTGAATTAACAAATATTGAAAATTGTTATGGTTTGTATCCAACAGTAGGTGAAAATTTAGATTTTTTAAATTCGAATAATTTAAAGATAAATTTTTTATATAGAAATCTTGATCAATTAGCTTGGCAATACTGTAATAAAGGATTTTTTAATTTTAAAAATTATATTCCCAAAATAGTTTCGACTTTTAACTAAAACCAACGAACCATCCCAATAATTCCAGCTGTTGCATAAAAAAATTGTAATAACAAAATTCCTTTATGACCACCTCTATAAGCCCAAATTCCAATTAAAATAGCTGATAAAAGCAATAGACAAAAACCAAAAAATTCTATTCCTATATTTAAAGCAACAAACAAAGAATATAATATTGCAGTTATAACCCCTGCCCATTCAAAGATTTTATTATTCATAAAAGTTTTTTAAAATTATTATAAAGGATTGTAGAATAGTTATTCATATCTTTCATATTATCTTTTGCAGATTGATCAAACTTTTCTAATGCACCATTACCGAGCTGATCTTCCAAAGCTTTTTTATACTCCGCGACACACCCCCATTCATTTACCGTAGTATCTTTTATTTCTATATGAAATTGAATTCCATAAGCATGATTTTGATATTTAAAAATTTGATACTTAGTGATTGGGGAAGAGGCTAACAAAGTTATATCTTTATTATCCTCGATACCTTGAACCTCATAAGAATGCCATTGTAAACTTTTAATTGTATCAGGAAATTTTGAAAATAATTTATCTACATTTTTTTCATTAGAGAAATTAATATCCATAATCCCTATTTCTGCTGGTTTAGATTTAACCACTTTTCCTCCCACTACCTCTCCTAAAAGCTGACAACCTAAACAAAAACCTAAATAAGGTTTTTTTAGATTAACAACAAATTCTTTAATTGCTTTCTTTTCTTCTATTAACCAAGGATATTCTTGTTCCATATAGGTATCCATTGGTCCCCCCATGCAAAACATTCCATCAAATTTACTTAAATCGTGTGGTACTTTTTCACCTTCATCTAATTCAATAGTGGTTAGCTTTAATCCATCAGCCAGCATTAAATCTTTAATGTAACCTGGGTCTTCTATTTTGATATGTTGTAATACTATTATGTTCACTAAGTTTAGCTTAGCTTAGAACACTTCTTGGAACAATATTTTACTCTCTCCCAATTCAACTTCCATTTTTTTCTCCATGTAAAAGGTCTTTTACAGACAGGACAAATTTTTGTTGGTAAATTTTCCTTTTTCATCAAATTGTATTTTGTTTAATGAATTTATCGGCTACTGATAAAATTAATTTTTTTCTTTCAGATTTCATTTTGTCAAATATTCTCACCATCATCGACAAACGAGGATTTTTTAAAAAAAATTTTCTATTTCGATCGATGAACCTCCAGTACAAACCATCCATGGTGTTGCACCAATCACCTTTCTTAAAGTCCATCATTTTCATAAAATATGCTGATCCACAAATATATGGTTTGGTCGCAAAAATTCCTCCATCACTAAATAATCCCATTCCATATACATTGGGAACCATTACCCACTCTGAGGAGTCTACGAACATTTCCATAAACCATTTGTAAACAATTGTTGGCTTGATTTCACAAAGGTTCATAATGTTTGATAAGATCATTAACCTTTCAATATGATGTGACCAACCATGATTAACGGCATTTTTAATTGAATAATCCAAAGGTGGAAGACCAGTGGTCCCATCATACCAAGAACTTTTCATTTTTCTATTTTGTTTAAAAAAATTTCCAGTTTCCATTTCTTTTGAATATGACTGATAAATTCCACGCATAAATTCACGCCAACCAATCACCTGGCGGATGTAGCCCTCTAAAGAATTCATTCTAATTTTATTTTTCTTATGAAAGTCTAAAACTTTTTGGACAACAAATTCGGGCGTTATTAAACCTAAATTTATGTAAGGACTTAATGCACTATGGAACAGGATATTATCTTTTTGATCGACTGCATCCTCATAATCACCAAAAAGGTTAGATTTTTCTTTTATAAAAAAATTTAAAAGTTTAACTACTTCTTCATATTCCGTTGCAAACCAAAAATTATTTGTACTCCCAGGGTGATTTTTAAATTCCTTTTCAATAATAGGCTTTAATTTTTTTGTATGGCTTGTTTCATTTATTTTTGGAAATTTAGGAATTGAAATATTCTTGGGTAATTTATTTCTATTATCTTCATCAAAGCTCCATTTCCCCCCAATTGGATTACCATCTGAACCCATCAATATTCCAGATTTTTTTCTAATATCTTTGTAGAAAGTTGCCATAAAAGGTTTTTTTGATTTTGATAAATAATTTTTAAATTCAGCTCTTGAATTTAAAAACATAGGAGTTTGAACAACATTCCAGCATATTTTTTCTTTTTTTAAAAATTGTGAAATTTTTTTTTCAAAAAATTTATCCTCTACTTCAAAACTTGAAATTTCTTTTACTTTTTTTTGTACAATTATTTTTTTTAATTTTTTTAAATAATCTTCATTGAATTCTTTATCTTCGATTTTAAAGTAATCTAATTTAAATTTGTTTTTTCTTAATCCGTCTGCATAAGAACGCATAGAAGATAAAAATAATAAGATTTTTTGTTTATGATGCTTTTCATAAGTGCATAAACCCTTATCTTCAGCCATAAAAAATAGGTGGTCTTTTTTGAAGCGGTCTAGGTATTTTGTTGGAAATAATTGATTACCAAGTATAAAAAATAACTTCATAGTTAAATATAACTAATAAAATTTTTTATGTCAGAAAAATATGTAATTTTTGGTGCGACAGGTTCTATTGGATCAAGTTTGGCGGAACAATTAAAAAACTCTGGAAACGATATTCATTTAATTGGAAGAAATGAAAGTGAACTTAGTTCTATCTCTGAAAAACTTGGATGTTCACATACCGTTGCAGATGTTCTAGAGGAAGGGTTTATTGAAAAAGTTAAATCGGATATTTCTGAAATTAAAGGCCTAGCTTATTGTGTCGGTTCAATTGATTTAAAACCATTAAGAATGGTAAATGAACAAGACTTTCAGAAATGCATGAAACTTAATCTTTATTCTGCTGTAGAGGCTATTAAAGGATATCAGGAAAGTTTAAAAAAAAATAAAGGTTCAATAGTGTTATTTTCAACTGTTGCTGCTCAAAGAGGTTTTACCAATCATGCAATCATAGCATCAGCAAAAGCTGCTGTTGAAGGATTGACGGTTTCTCTTGCAGCAGAATTCGCTCCAAACATAAGAGTAAATTGTGTGGCACCAAGTTTAACAAAATCTAAAATAGCAGAACCAATGTTAAAAAATACTGCTATAGCTGAAGGTATTGCAAAAGCTCATCCTCTTAAAAGGTTGGGTGAAGGTAAAGACTCTGCTGCTCTTGCAAAATTCTTACTAACAGAAGATAGTTCTTGGGTTACAGGCCAAATAATTGCTGTTGATGGTGGTAGGTCTAAACTCTCATAAAGTGGTCAAATATTTTTTATCAATATTTTTCTTTTTCTTATTTTCATCAAAAAGTTTGTCTGAAAATTTTACTTTTAAAAAATTAGCAGATTTAAATGATCCATGGGGATCGTCTTTTATAAATGATGATGAACTTATTATCACTGAAAAAACTGGAAAAATAAAAATAGTAAATATTATTACTGAAGAAGTTAATGAAGTTGAACATAACTTAAATTATTTTGTACATGGACAAGGAGGGTTATTAGATATTATTTATCAAAATAATTACTTATGGATTTCTTATTCAGAAAATCGAGGAGATTGGAAAACAAGCACCTCGATTGCAAAGGCTAAATTAAATAAAAAAAATTTAGATTTTAAAAATATATTTCAAGCTGAACCACCAATAGAATCTGGTTATCATTTCGGTTCAAGACTAGCTATAAAAGATAATTATCTTTTTGCATCTGCTGGTGAAAGAGGTGGTGGTATGATTGCTCAAGATCCAACAAACCATCCTGGAAGTATTATCAGAATTTATTTAGATGGCAGTATTCCAAAAGATAACCCTAAGTTTGAAGGTAAATCTGATTGGCTACCAGAAATTTTTCAAATTGGTGTTCGTAATCCTCAAGGCCTAACCTATTCCTCTTTTGATGGAAAAATTTATGCAAGCAACCATGGTGCAAAAGGTGGTGATTGGTTTGGTGAAATAAAAAAAGGAGAAAATTATGGTTGGAAAATTTTAGGTTGGGGTGGAACAAATTATTCAGGGTCACAGATTGGACCTAAATGGAAACCAGGTTTTACTAAGGCACTCCAATATTGGGTACCTTCAATAGCTGCAAGTGCAATAACTATTTATAAGGGAAATGAGTTTAATGAATGGAATGGAGAAGCGCTCATTACTTCTTTAAAAGATAAATCAATGAGAAAATTAAACTTTAAAAATTCATCTAACATTGAAGAATCAATTATTTTCAAAGATAAAATTGGAAGAATAAGAGATATACAAGTTCACCCTGTTAATGGAAAAATATATTTTCTTGCGGGAAATAGCTTATGGTTAATGGAGAAAAAAAAATAATATGAAAGAAAGACCTTATCATCATTTGCCTGATGGTACTTTCAGAAATCCAAAAGGATCTCCGGTAATAATATCCAGGTCAGGAAAATTTTCTTATAGAACTTTCAGTAAATTGAGAAAAAAAGTTGATTTATCTTATCCAAAAGAACATGTTATTGAAAAACAAAAAGTATTAGCTGATTTAGAAAAATATAAAGATGATGATTATATTGCTTGGATAGGTCACGCGACATACCTCATAAAATTAGGTGGAACTACAATTATAACAGATCCTGTATTTTCAAAGAATGCTGGACCACTAATCTTTGGTCCAAAAAGATTTACTAATCCTGCAATAAAATTAAACGAGATACCTAAAACGGATATATTTTTGCTCACTCACAATCATTACGATCATCAGGACATGTCAACAATTAGAAATTTTCCTTTTAAGAGCGCAAAAGTATTAACGCCATTAAACCTCGGTAAATATTTTAAAGGATATAGAGATGTAAATGAAATGGATTGGTATGATCAAATAATTATAAATGAGAATTTGAAAATTTCTTTACTTCCTGCAGTTCATTGGTCAAAGAGAAGTTTAACAGACACTAATAAAACTTTGTGGGGTAATTTTCTTATAGAATATAAAAATAAAAAAATTTTATTCGCATGTGACACTGGATATGGGGAAATCTACAAAAAACTAGGAGAAAAATATGGTCCTATAGATCTGACAATGATTAATATTGGAGCTTATAATTTCAAACCAATGTTTGATAAAACAATTTATCATACTACACCAGAAGAAGCCTTGAATGTTGCACAAGACCTAAATAGTAAAAAAGTAATAGGAATGCATTGGGGAACATTTGTTTTGTCATTGGAGCCAATTATGGAACCTCCAATTAGATTTAAAGATAGTGCTGAAAAATATGGTTTTAATAAAGAAGATGCTATTATTTTTAAAATTGGAGAAGTTAGTCCTTTAGATAAAATCTTATAAAGTTAAATACTTAATTGCAAAAAATATAGTCCCTATTGATGCAAATGTAGAAACAAAAATTGCTTTAATTATATTTTCAGGACTTACATTATAAGCGGCACATAAAACTATAGAAGTAACTCCGCAAGGCGCAACACTCACAAAGAAAGCACCTGGTATTTCAGCAGGCAATCCTGTATTAAAAAAAACTAATCCAATTAACAATAAAATTATCGGAGAAATAACTAATTTTAAAACTGAAATAGATACAGATAATTTGTTAATTACATTTTTAGTATAAAATGAAAGAGTTATACCAATTGCAAACAATCCAACTGGTGAAACACATCCCGCAAGTTTAGACAAAGTGTATTCAATCGGTGTTTGATCAATATTAAAATTTAATAATAAAAGTAACAGACCTATAATTATTGAAAGAATAAATGGGTTTAAAAATAAATTTCTAATAAAATTAAATAAATTAACATTTTTTTTTGTGGATAGTTCTAGAAAAAAAGCAATCACAGATAATAAAATTATCCCATCCATTAATATGATGCTTGCAACTTGTGTAATTACATCTTGTTGAAAATATATTTCTGTTATTGGCAAAAGCAAAGTCACATGGTTTGATAATGCAACTGTTAAAGCCCAAATTATAGACTCTGGGATTGATCTTTTAAAATATTTTAAAGTAATTAAGTAAGCGATAATTCCACATATCGATTGCATAATTAAATAAGAAAAAATTTGTTTGAAATCTACTTGTCCAATTTCATTTTGTGCTATTAGCTTAATTATCAATGCTGGGACTGCAATATAGAACAAGAAAAGATTTAAAATTTTAGCATGACTAAGGTCTAAGACCTTCAACTTACCAAATACAAACCCTAAAAAAGTAATAAATATAAATGGAGTAAGTCCTAAAAAAATTGTGAACATAAATTATTTGATAGTTATTCTGTACATTATTCTATTTCCTTTAAAAGGTGTTGCTTGATGAAGCATAGATCTGTTATCCCATATAGCCAATTGATTTTTTTCCCAAGGCAATGAAAACTGAAACTTCTTCTTAATTTGATGATTAAATAAAAATTTTTTTAACTTTTCTTGATTTTTTATCTTTGAACTAAAACCAACAAAATGTCCTGGGCTACAATAAATCGAATAATTTATACTAATTTTTCTAATTATTTTATGTGAAGATTTAAGTTCTTTAATATTTTTTCCTTTTTCTTTTACTCTTTCTTTAGTTGTAACCGAAATTGGACCCTCAGAGGAATATTTAGCTTTAATATTTTTAAATTTTCTTTTTATTGAATTTGGTAATGCTTTATAAGCAAGATATTGAGAACAAAATTCTGTGTTAGCCTTTCCCTTTTTTGGTACAAGTTTTGAAAGCAACATTGTAAATCTTGGTGGCTTTTTTGTATAAATTGAGTCGGTATGAAATTGCTCACCAAAACTTGGTCCTTTATCTGTTGATTTTCTTTGTACTACTGTAATTTGTGGAAATTTTTTATTTAAACCTTTCAATCTTGGATAGTTAGCCAATTTTCCAAAATTTTTTGCAAAATTTATATAAAGTTTAGAAGTTAATCTTTGTTTTCTAAAATATAACATTCCATATTGGTTAAGTGCTTTTTTAATTTGAAAAATATCTTTATTTGTAATTTCTTTTAAATTTACATTTATTTCTGCACCAATATTTTTTTTATTTGGAATTATTTTTAACATTTTTTAAAAAAAATTTTTTTAAGTGATTAATCGTTTGTTTGGGACTTTCCTCTGGAATGAAATGATCTGAATTAATTTCTGCGCCATAAACTTTTTTTTGTGTGTATTTTTGCCAAATTTTAACTGATTTAAATTGCGTTCCAATAACTCCCTTTTTTCCCCACAAAACTTGTATGGGTATGTTTAATTTTTTTTTCCGATCTTTTTTGTCATGCTCTAAATCTATAGTAGCCGCAGCTCTATAATCTTCACAGGTTGCATGAATTCTTTTTTTTTGTTTAAAGGCTTTTAAATACTCATCCTCAACTCTTCCAACAGAAAGTTTGGATGACCTGTTAAAACGGCTTTTTAACCATCTTTTAGGATCTGCCATGATCATTTTCTCTGGAAGAGGTGCTGGTTGTATTAAATAAAACCAATGAAAATATCCTGATGCAAATTTCATATCTGTATGTTCGTACATATCTAAAGTTGGACAAATATCTAACACGCTTAAAGCTAAAATTTTATCTCTAAAATCTCTCGCCATTCTGTGCGCAACTCTTCCACCCCTATCATGACCTGCAACATAAAACTTTTTAAATTTTAATTTACTCATTAGTTGAACCATATCTTTAGCCATTTCTCTTTTTGAATAATTTTTATGATTAATTCCACCAGGTAAAACAAAACTATCTCCATACCCTCTTAGATCTGCAACAATTACCGTAAAATATTTACTAAGCTCCGGAGCAGTTTTGTGCCACATTATATGGTTTTGAGGGTATCCATGAAGTAGCAATAAAGGAGGACCATTCCCTTTAAGTCTACAAAAAATTTTACCTTTATTTACTTTTACAAATTTTTTTTTAAATCCAGTGAACATGATTAAACTATTAATTATTTAATAGTTTATTTTTTGCCTTTTCAAACTCTTCTTGAGAAATAATTCCTTTTTCTTTTAAATCATTTAACTTTGATAACTCTTCACTTAAATTAACACCTTGGCCAGTGGCTTCTAAATTGGTCTGACTTTCAGACTCCTCTTTTTCTACTCTATTTGCCTCCTTTGCTGAAAATCCTTTCATGATTGCAGTACCACCTAGATAAAGGACATATGCTAAAATTGGAATTGCCAAGCCAAAAAATATTATTTTTTCCATAAACTAATCTTCATCCTCTTCTCTCCAATTTTTTTCATACATTAAGTATGCAGCATATATTACCGATATTGTGCCTACAATCATACCATAATCAAAACCAGTTTGCTTGTCATGCAAATACCAACCCAGCTGGGTTGCTCCTATAGGCGGTACTGTAAGTAATAAAAAAATTATTCCAAATCTATAGGGTCTTTTAGGTTTTCTCATAATACTAACTTATCAATATTATCTTGAAGATTAAGATTTAGATTTAAAGATGTGACTAAATACACCTGACCAGACTAGCTCATAACTAAAATTATTCAAATATTTGTATATCTCGCTATTTTTTATATCCTTTTCATGAATCTCTACACAAATTAATTCTGGTTTAAATTTTTCAATATTAAATCCTTTTAATACTTTTAAATCAGTACCCTCAACATCTATATCCAGTAAGTCTAATTTTTTATCGGTAAAATTTATTTTTTCTAAAAGAGCGTCTAATGTTAAAGATTGAATTTTAGATTTTTTAATATTGCCTTGAAAAGCTATTTTGGCTTGCTGCTCTTCAATTGTACTAAGTTGACTTAACTCTTTTTGATAGAACATTTCAGTCACTTCGTTTGTATTTGAAATTGCATAATTTAAGTTAACATCATCTGGTCTTAAATAATTAAATAAATCAATACTAAACTGATGAATATCTATATTAATACCTGACCATCCATTTTTATGTAAAAGATATGTATTGTTTCTATGTATTGGGTGATAACAACCTACATCTATATAAAAACCATCATTTTTTTTTCTAAAATATTCAACTATAAAAATATCTTCACCATCCATAGAATAAGATTTTTTTTTAATAAAGTGTTTATGTTTTAAATAAATATTATGAAATATATGAATTTTTTTTTTAATTTTGTTTAACATTAAAAAATGTCGAATATTATAATTGTGATCTTTTAAAACACTCGATAGTATTTTTTAATAAACAGGCAATTGTCATTGGACCTACACCACCTGGAACTGGTGTAAGTGCTTTTGCATTTTTTGAAACTTCATCAAAATGAACATCACCAACTATTCCGTTGTCAGTTTTATTTATACCAACATCAATAACAATAGCATCTTTCTTAACCCAATCTCCTCTAACAAGTTCGGGTATACCTACAGCTGCAACAATTATATCTGCCTCTAAACATTCAGCTTTTAAATCTTTAGTTTTTGAGTGAGTTATAGTTACAGTGCAATTTTCTTTTAAAAGAAGTTGTGTCATTGGTTTACCATTTAAATTGGATCTACCCACTACTACAGCTTTTTTTCCACTTAAATTAGGTTCAATTTTTTTTATCAGCAAATAACAGCCAAGAGGTGTACAAGGAACCGAACTTTCATAACCAGATGAAAGATTGCCTACATTCATTGGATGAAATCCATCTACATCTTTTGAAGGGTCTATTGCCTCTATAACTTTTTGTTTATCAATATGCTTTGGTAAAGGAAGTTGAACTAAAATTCCTGAAACAGTTTCATCACTGTTTAGTTCTTTAATTTTTTCTAAAACAGTCTTTTCTTCAACCGAATCTGGATATTTAATAACTTCAGATTTTAATCCTACCTCATTTGCTGATTTCTCTTTGTTTCTCACATAAATCTGACTTGGTGTTAAATCACCAATAAGTATTACTGTTAAACCTGGTACTTTATTGTGTTTCGATTTTAACTCTGCAACTTCTTCCTTTAACTCTGCTCTTAATTCTGCGGCCGCTTTTTTTCCATCAATTAAAATCATAATTCCTTTTTAAAAAATTATTGGTGCAATGTACAGCTTCATACACATTTCAATAAACCAAATCAATAAAAGAAGAATGATTGGGGAAATATCTAGTGAACCTAAATTTGGCAAAAAACGTCTTATTTTATTCAAGAATGGTTCCGTTAATTTATAACTCAATTCTAAAATTGCATAAACAAATCTATTTTGAGTATTGAGAACATTAAAAGCAATTAGCCAACTTACAATAACATTCGCAATCACTACGTAAGAATACAATTTTAAAATTTGTAAGACTAAATAAAAAATAGCTATCATTTTTTCTCAACATAAATCGACTGACTTGGGAACGCAAATGAAGCACCATTTTTTTCTACAATTTCTTTAATCGCAATTGCTAATCTTTCTTTTACATCAAGCCAATTATTCCAACTTCCTGTTTTTGTAAAGCATCTTACATACATATCTATTGAACTATCAGAAAATTTATCAACTCTTACCGCAACACCAATTGAGGTATTATAATCTTCGCTTGAATTAATATGACTTTCGATTTCATCTCTAATTTTTTTTAACTGATCTACAGTAGTGTCATATTGAAGTGTAATAATCCAACTGATTAACCAATTTGAAGTTTCACTTACATTTACAACTGCGTTTTCGGCAAATTGAAAGTTTGGAATAATAGCAAGAGATTTGTCAAACTTTCTAATTGTTGTTGATCTAAATCCAATCTTTTCTACTACACCTTCAATAATACCCTCGACAGCTATCCAGTCTCCAATTTTAAATCTCTTTTCAACTAAAACTAAAATTCCTGATATTAAATTTTTG
>CACGJB010000002.1 GCA_902573295.1 uncultured Pelagibacteraceae bacterium
TTGTTATTGAGGGGTTTTCAGATTTTCTACTTATTTTATCAACCTCATCAATATAAACTATACCTCTTTGAGCTTTTTCAACATTGTAATCAGAAGCTTGTAAAAGTTTTAAAATAATATTTTCAACATCTTCTCCAACATAACCTGCTTCGGTTAAAGTAGTTGCATCAGCCATGGTAAATGGAACGTCTAGAATTCTAGCAAGAGTTTGTGCAAGCAATGTTTTTCCACAACCTGTTGGACCTACTAAAAGTATATTGGATTTTGATAGCTCAACATTTTTGCTTGTTTTACTCTCATAGTTTAATCTTTTGTAATGATTGTGAACTGCAACAGATAACACTTTCTTCGCATGAGCTTGACCAATTACATAATCATCTAATACTGAACAAATTTCTTTTGGAGATGGAAGGCCATCTTGATGTTTTACAAAAGTATCTTTACTCTCTTCTTTTATAATGTCCATACATAGCTCAACACATTCATCGCAGATGAAAACAGTAGGACCAGCAATCAACTTTCTGACTTCATGTTGGCTCTTGCCACAGAAAGAACAGTAAAGAATATTTTTATTATTTGTTGTCATATTAATTTTTATAACGAATCAATTTAATTACTTTATTATAGAAGACTCACACTAATCAAGTTACGATTGATGACGACTCAATATATTGTGTATTAAGATCTTTTTTCTACTACTTCGTCAATAAGACCAAAAGATTGTGCGACATCTGCTGTCATGAAATTATCTCTTTCAAGAGCAGATTTTATTTCTTCAACACTTTTTCCTGTATGTTTTGAATAGATTTCATTAAGTCTTTTCTTTAAAGACAAAACTTCATTAGCATGAATTTCAATATCAGTTGCCTGACCTTGAAAACCTGCTGATGGTTGGTGAACCATTATTCTTGAATTTGGTAATGAAAATCGTTTTCCTTTTGTACCAGCTGCAAGCAAAAATGAACCCATTGAAGCTGCTTGACCTATGCATAAAGTAGATATATCTGGTTTCACATATTGCATGGTATCATAAATGCCAAGACCAGCTGTAACTAAACCTCCAGGACTATTTATATATAAATAAATTTCTTTTTTTGGATCTTCTGCCTCTAAAAATAATAGTTGAGCAGTAACTAAAGAAGCAACATTGTCATTAATCTGACCAGTTAAAAAAATAATTCTTTCTTTTAACAGCCTTGAGTAAATATCGTAGGCTCTCTCACCTTTGCTAGATTGTTCAACAACCATAGGTACAAGATTGCTCATGTGTTCTGATAATTTTATTGTCATAAGTTGATTCGTTCTACTTATACAACTTGAGATTACTTTTTGCTAACTTTTTTTGTCTTTTTTGCTACTGGCTTTGATTTTGCCTTTTTAGTTGCTGGTTTTTTTTCTTTAGCAGGAGTTGTGGGTGATTTTTTCTTGGCTTCTTTTTTTTCTTCTCCATGACCGTGATCATGGTCATGTTGATGAGCTTCTTTTAAAATCTTTTCAGCTTCCTCTTTTGTAATTTCTTTTTTATTTGCTTTGCCTTTTTCTTTAATTAAATTTAAAATTTTTTCTTCGTATACAGTTCCTCTTAAACTCGCTAATGCAGATGGATTTTTTTGATAAAAATCCATAACCATTTTTTCTTGTCCAGGCATCATTCTTAGTTGTTTTTGAACTTCAGCCTGAATTTCTTGCTCAGTTACTTTAATTTGATTTTTCTCACCAAACTCATTTAAAATTAATCCAGTTTTAATTCTTGTTTTTGCTTTTTCTTCAAAGTTTTTTTTATTTTTCTTTGCTTCTTCTTCAGACATACCTTGTGAAAGAACTTTAACCTCTTCCTCAACTAAGTTTTCTGGAACTTCGTCTACTTTAATTTTCTCTATTTCTTTTAAAATTTGGTTTTTAGATAATTGATCTAGAGAGTTTTTATATTCATCATTAATTTGTTTTGAAATTAATGTTTTTAAATCTTTTAAATCTTTTGCTCCTAAATTTTTTGCAAAATCATCATCAATTTTTACTTCTTCTGATTGTTTAACGCTTAAAATTTTACAATTAAATTTAGCTTTTTTATTTACTAATTCTTTTTCAGGGAAATTTTCTGGCAAAGTTGCTTCTACAATTTTTTCATCGTCTTTCTTAACTCCAATTAATTGATCGTCAAAACCTTTTAAGAATAAATCTTTACCTAAAGTGAGCTGAGTATTTTTTCCTTCACTTCCTTTAAAATCCTTTCCATCAACTGTTGCTTTGTAATCTAAAGAGACTAAATCACCTTTTTTAGCTTTTGTATCAGCGCTAACTTCTTTGAAATTTGGTTGATTTTTAGCTATATCTTTTATTCTTTTATCTGTTTCACTATCATCAATTTTGACTGTGTATTCATCAAATTTAATATTTTCTAAAGATTTGATTTCTACTTTTGGTAATTCTGTTACTGATAAAACATACTCAAGATCTTTGTCTTCACCGTATGTCTTTAAGTCAAGCTTTGGTTGACCGGCTGGTTTAATTTTATTTTCTTCTAATGCTTTAGTTGATGTTTCTTTTAAAACTTTATCTAAAACTTCACCAAAAACTGCTTTACCAAACTGTCTTTTTAAGATTTCTTTTGGAACTTTGCCTGGTCTAAATCCTTTAAGATTTACACTACCTTTGATTTCTTCATATTTTTCATCCATATAAGAGTTCATTGTCTCTTTATCGATAAAAATTTTTAGATCTTTATTTAAACCTTTTTTATTTTCTACTGTAACTTTCATAAAATCTTAATGGTAGGGCGAAAAGGACTCGAACCTTCACATGTTGCCATATTGGTTCCTAAGACCAACGCGTCTACCAATTCCGCCATCGCCCCACAAATTACGAAGTTTTATATATTATTGAAACTATTTGTCCAATGACAATTGTTAAAAATATAACTATTTATCATCCAAATATTATATTAATTTAAAAAAATGATTATTTCACCTTGTATAAGCATTTGCAAAACTGATCCGTCTACGGGTTATTGTTACGGTTGTGCAAGAACAATTGAAGAAAGAAAAATATGGAAACAGCCGGAAACATCAAATGAATGGAAAAAAAATAATATAAAAGAAATAAAAGAAAGATTGTCTGGATGGCAATTGGATAGTTTTAATGAATCTTATGAACATAAGAAAAATAATGGTATATCTCTATTCAAAAAAAACCTAATTAAAGAGTAACATAAAATATGAGTAAGGTTAAAATTGTAAGTATTATCTATGCTATAGGTATAATTATTGGTGCTTTATTCTTTGATGTTTGGGGGACAGATACCACTCCTTTAAAAACATTGTCTGTATTTGGTTGGACTGTAATATTTATTATAGCTTTATTTTTTGTAGATAAGAATGAGAGAAAATAAGTTTTTAGTATTTTTTTTATCTTTTTTTTTTATATCCTTTAATTCTCAATCAGAAATTATTGTATTGAGCAAATGTGATCATAAAGAGGATGATTTTTTAAAGAATGAATACATTTTAAATCTTAATGAACTAATTATGACACGTAATTACATTTATAATGAAAAAACTTATCAGAAATATAAGATCACCGATTTAAGTGTAAAAAAGAAAAACTCATATGTGAGAAATATCTATATAGAGGATGGAAAAATACTTACATTAAAACATGGGTATCCTCAATTTTATACTCAAATTTTATTTGAAAAAGATAAACCAGAAATATTTGTTAAGGCTGTTTTGAATGATGTTGAGAGCTTATCTAAGATCTCTACTTGTAAAAAAATAGAGAAATTTGATCAAGAAAGTTAGTCTTTATTTTTTTTTTCTTCTTTATTTTTTGTTAAAAATTTTTTCTTAATTTCAAATCTACTATTTGTAATATTTGAACGATGCTTTGCGTATGCTTGCTTTTGTGCTTGTCTCATTGCTCTTTTAGATGACATGATAATTTAGTTTAATATTCAATTTCTAAAGTATCAATAACTTTTAAACTTTTATCCGATACAACAATCTCTCCAGACGAAGGTGCGTAATTTAAAATTTCAGAAATCACTACATAATGAGTAACAAAAACTAAGTTTTGTTCTTTATTCCAGGTACTTATAAATTTATCAAAATCAATAATTTGCTTTTTTCGATTATTGGCAAATTTTGCACTAAAAAAAGAATTTAGAAAATTTTTAGTTTCATATTTTTTAAAAGCAATAGATGCAGTTTCTTTGCATCTGCACCATTCACTAGAATAGACTTTTCCTATTAAAATTTTATTTTCCTTAAAAAAATTACCAATTTTTTGTGATTGAACTCTACCTCTATCACTTAAATTTCTTTGAGTGGTACAATCATTAATATCAAAATTATCTGGATCACCCCCACCAGGAGCATAAGCATGTCTTATGAAAATTAATTTTCCACCTTTTTGCAATTCATCAATTAAAGTTTTTTTTGAATCTGCTTTAACTGAGGGATTAATGCATATAAATATTATGAATACATAATTTAAAATTTTCATTTATGAATATTAAAATAGATAGTTTAAATAAAACAATTCTTAAATGTAAAAAATGTCCAAGGCTTGTTAATTTTGTAAAAAAAATCTCGACAGAAAAAAGAAAACAAAATATAGATGAAACCTACTGGGGAAAACCAGTTACAGGTTTTGGTGCAATTGATGCAAAAATTTTAATAATTGGATTGGCCCCGGCAGCCCATGGTGGTACGCGAACAGGAAGAGCGTTCACAGGAGATAAATCTGGAGATTTTTTATTTAAATGTTTATTTAAAGCTAAAATTTCAAACCAACCAAATTCAGAAAATCTAAATGATGGTGTTAAATTAAAATCAACATATATAACTAATATTTTAAAATGTGTTCCTCCAGGAGACAAACCTAAAATAGAAGAACTTAATAATTGTTCAAAATACTTTGATAGTGAGATTTATAATTTAAAAAAATTAAAAACTATTATTGCATTAGGAAAAGTGGCATTTGATAATTGTGTTAAATTTTATAAAAAAAAATATAGTTTCAACGAGAAGATAAAGTTTATTCACGGAAAATCCTATTCACTACCAGGGAATATTAAACTAATTGCCTGTTATCACCCTAGCCCCAGAAATGTAAATACTAAACTTATATCTGAAAAAATGATAGTAGAATTATTTAAAAGAGCTAGAAAAATATCTACAAACTAGAATTGTAGGGTTTAAAGTCTGATAAGATTTTTTCTGGAATTTTAACTGGTTTGAATTTTTCATTTATAAATACTAGATGAATTTTAGCCTCTACGATCAGATCTTCATTTTTAAATATTGATTGATTCATTAAAAAAGAAGTTTTTGAAGTAGACCCTACAAAAGATTTGATTTGTAAATCATCTTCTAAATATGCAGATTTTTTATATTCAATATTGCATGATTTAACTATTATAAGAGCGCCAAAATCATTTTTTATTTTTGTATTACTTAATCCAATAGTTGATAATGCTTCAGTTCTAGCTCTTTCTAAATATTTTAAATAGTTAGCATAGTACACGACTCCACCAGCGTCTGTGTCCTCGTAATATACTTTAACATTATGAGTAAAGTTTTTATGCATAAATTAATAATATCAAATAAATAAAAATTTAATAGAAACTAAGATATAATTTCTTAAATGAAAATTTATATAATTTGGTTAATCGGAGTAATTTTATGGAACTTTGGATTTCCTAATGCAATTCCAATCGCTGATGTTATCGCAGCTATTTTATTATCGTTTTTAAGTATTGGATTAAAAAAGTATCTAAAATATTAATTAATCTGCTGAAAAATAAATATTTTGAAAATAAGAAATTGATTTCATTTTAGAATTATCAGTATCAGCCATTATAGCCAAACCATCTAGTTCATTCACATCTAGATCATGAAATTTTTTAAAATCTTCTTTAACATTGGTTTTTACTGTTACCCATTCATTTAAATTGTCTTTGGTGGTTGCTAATATATTGTCTATAGATTTTTTTGTATAAGGACTGGGTCTATTTTCACCAACCTCACTATTACTTGAAAAAACGTAATTAATTGCTCTATTTGATAAAGGTGTGGCTCCAGTTTTTTTAATCGCAAAAACACGG
The DNA here is from genome assembly GCA_902573295.1 of uncultured Pelagibacteraceae bacterium. Lineage (GTDB taxonomy): Bacteria > Pseudomonadota > Alphaproteobacteria > Pelagibacterales > Pelagibacteraceae > Pelagibacter. Next base: position 6,104 of record CACGJB010000002.1, read on the forward strand.
GCGGCATAATCATGTCCTTTTTTGGTATTCTCTTTAATCCCTCGAAGGTCTTTTTCAATTTTCCATGTAATATTGATAAAAGGTGTTTTATTTAGGTCAATTTTAATCTCTTTTCCAAGGCCTGAAGCAGCATTATCAGCTACTGCTTTTAAATAATTACCATTCTCATTTGATCCGACAGAATAAACTGTTTTGTTATCTGCTCCCCTTACTTTACGTACATCAAGTGCTGACAATTCTTTTTCAGTAAATTCAAAAACTTTTACAGTTTCTGCATGCGCAGAGCTAAGAAAGAGTAAAGATGTAATAAAAATATAAAAAATTTTTAACATGTTCTTCTTATAGATAGATTATTTATAAATTCAATATTCAGTCACAATTTCAACATTCAAAATGTAAAATTGATTGTTAAATGAGTTATATGAAAATAATTTCTGTGTTTATGCTTCTTATATATTGGTCAATAATGATCACAGCACCAGTTATGAGTAAAAATTCTATTAAAAATCTAAATAAAGATCGAAAAATAGTTTCAAATTTTTGAGACTAATATGTGGATCTACCACCACTGATATCAAATACGGCAGCTGTAGAAAAAGTGTTTTCTTGTGAAGAAAGCCAGCAAACTAGTGAGGTAAACTCATGTATTTCAAGAAATCTTCCTCTTGGGACCTTTGACAGCATTCTTTGTACATGCTCTTTACTCATTTGATCTAAAATTCTAGTTTTAGCACCTGCTGGGGTGACAGCGTTTACAGCTATATCTTTGTCAGCTAATTCTTTACCCAAAGCTTTCGTTAACCCAATTGCGCCAGCTTTTCCTGAGCTATACGCACTTGCGTTTGCATTACCATCTTTACCTGCAACGGAAGCTACATTAACGATTCTTCCATAGTTATTTTTAATCATATTTGGGACAATTGCTCGACAACAGTTGAAAGTACCCATTAAATTTATCTGGACTATTTTATTCCACATATCGACATCATACTCCCATAAAGGACCTGTGGGACCTGTTATCCCAGCATTATTGATTAAAATATCTATATTTGATTTTGAGGTTATGTTTGCAACGTTTTTCTCTACATCTTGATAATTTGATATATCAACGACACTGTAAAATAAGTTAGGGTTTTTTACTTCATCAACTGCTGATTTAAGAAGCTTTTCATCGATATCCCATATAAATACCTTAGCGCCAGACTCTAAAAATCTTTTTGCAACATCTAAACCAAAGCCTTGAGCTCCACCAGTAACTACAGCTGTTCTATTTTTAAAATCAAATGTGTGCATTAAAATTATTTTTTTGCCAACAAGTAATATGTTATCCAAGCAACAAATGCACCTATTATCCAAGAATAAGATTGTAAAAACATTAAATTGGTATTCCAAATTGTTGACGCTGAAAAAATAAATCCTAATATTAAAGAATAAACACCTTTTATATGCCAACCACCTGAGTAATAATAAGCACTCTCTTTGTCTATAGAATATAGGTCTTTATTACTTAATTCTTGATTTTTAATTAAATAATAATCAGCTGCGATGACTCCAAATAAAGGACCAAAAAAAGCACCAAAAGTATCAACAAATGATAAAATTCCTATTTGACTTAATATTGTTAGCCAAAATATTGCGATCAATAATCCAAAAAATGAGATTAAATAACTCACACTTTTTAAGCTTAGTAAAGAAGGCGCGAAATTTATTAAAGAATATTGAGACGGTATGTAATTAGCAACTAAATTTGTAGAAGCTGAAGCAATTATAATAAAAAATAGGACAACTATAGTTATTTGTATATTATCAAACTTACCAACTATATCTGTTGGATTGGTAAAAATTCTTTCCATATCCAAAAATTTCTGATTAAGGAAAACATCAGAACCTATTACTATGAATACTGAAAAAAAAGAAAAAATAATTAAATTCAAAATTAAACTTAAGTTTCCTTTTTTTAATTCTTGCTCATTTTTAACATATCTAGAAAAATCACCAAAACTAATTATTAAAATTGAAAAATAAGCAAATATTGTTCCAGCAACTGTGATCAAAGGAGCTAAATTATTTATATCTAAAAAATTATTAAGATTAAATATATTTAAAAAAGCTTCGGTAGTTATTTTTACATCACTTAATAAAACAACAAAGAAAAAAATAAGCATACCAGAATAGACTGTCATAGCAGAGAAATTAATTATTTTCTTATTGTACTGCATTCCAACAGTAAAAAACAAAGTCTGTAGAATAATTGTGATTACTATTGCAGACCAATCAATAATATTCATACCAAAATAATAAAAAATAAATATTTCCTGCTGCAATAAAGAATTGTCTATAGAAAAAATTATTATTCTAATTAAGTAAACTAAAATTTTAGACAAAAAATAAGTTTGAATTCCAAATAAAAAAATCCCAACTAAACTTCTAAGTAATCCAAAAAATTTAGCACCATTAAACCCTAGTGAAGATCTTAATAATACTACAAATGGTAAACCAAATTTTTGAGAAGGTTTTCCTATAATATTTGAAAATAAATAAACAAAAAAAGATCCTAATATGATCCCAAAAAAAACTACAAAAATATTTAAACTATAAATTAAGTATAAAGAGGATATTAATGAAAAACCAATTACACTCTGTACATTTGCTCCCCAAAAACAAAATAGATCTTTCCAATTCCAAGTTTTATAATTTGGATTAACTGTGACTAAGTCCCAATTAGAAAGAGAGTATTTTACTTTAGGTTGATTCACAAAATTTATTTTAAACTAATAAATTCTACTGTCCATATAAGAGAGTTGGTAACCATAAGGCAATCTTGGGAAATATGATGATTAAAACTAAGCCTATAATTTGTAGAACCATAAACTGCATCATTCCATAATAAATATCTTTTAAATCCCATTCAGGAACCACGCCTTTTAAGAAATAAGCAGACAAAGCTACAGGTGGAGACAGCCAGGCGGTCTGGAGATTGACAGCAACCAATATTGCAAACCATGTTAAATTAAAGCCCAAAGCTTCAATTAATGGTAAAATAATTGGTACAATAATCATCACAATTGGAACCCATTCCAATGGCCAACCTAATAAAAATATAGCAACCATTACAATTGCTAAAATAAAATATTTGTTCATCTCTAAACCTAACAAAAATTCAGTTAACAAGGTTGGAGTACCAAGTCTTGCAAATACAGCACCAAAAAAGTTTGATGCAGCAACTAAAACCATTATTAAAGCAGTAATCTCTAAAGTTTTAACAAGTGCTTCTTGAAGTTTAGATAGAGTTAATTTTTTATATGCTAATGAAAGCAACAATGCACCCATTGCACCACAACCAGCAGCTTCTGTTGGTGTTGCAAATCCAAACAAGATACTTCCCAATGCAGCAAATACTAGAGCTGCCGGAGGAACTAAGCCTAAAAAGAATTCAATCCAAACTTCTTTCATGCTCGCTGCTCTCATTTCTTCAGGAATTACAGGTCCTAGTTTAGGATTTATCATGCATCTTATTGTTGTGTAGCCAGCGTATAAACTTGCAAGAAGAATTCCAGGAATTATAGCTGCAGCAAATAGATCAATTACAGGAATTTCCATAATTGGACCCATCACAACAAGCATAATACTTGGTGGAATTAAAATTCCTAAGGTTCCACCAGCAGTAATTGTACCAGCTGCAAGTCTTACGTCATAACCAGATCTATTCATTGATTTTGCAGCCATTATTCCAAGAATAGTTACTGAGGCACCAACAATACCTGTTGCAGCTGCAAAAATAACTGAAACAAACAAAACAGCATAATATAATGCACCTCTTACTCTAGCCAACATCATTTGAAATGATGAGAATAATCTTTCCATAAGTCCAGCTTGTTCCATCATAATCCCCATAAAGACAAATAGCGGGACGGCGGCGAGAGTTTGTTCGGTCATGACCATCGAGAATTGGAGGGTCATTAAATAAAAGACTAATTTTCCAAAACCTAGATAGCCAAATACAAAACCTAAGAAAATTAACGTGAACGAAATAGGAAATCCAACAAAGATAGCAAATAACATTACTCCAACTAAAATAAAACCTAAGTATGCTGGATTTATAAATTCAGCTATCATTCATCTTCTCCTGGCCACTTCCCTCTTGTAGCAGCCCAATAACTCTTAAATAATTCTGAAATACCTTGGATTAGTAAAAAAACTATACCAATTAGTAGGCAAGTTTTTATTGGCCACATATATGGCATCCAAGTAGTATCCATTCCTCTTTCACCTCTTTGAATAGACTCTCCTACATATCCAATAGTCATATAAAGGAACACAATTAAGCCTGGAAAATAAAATAAAATATATAACCAAAAATCAATTGTGCCTTGATTCTTAGTTTTAAAATTTCTGTACAAAAAATCAGCTCTTATATGAACACCTTTGGAAAGTGCATAACCAGCACCCAACATAAAAAGTGCACCATATAAAAATCGACTGATGTCATAAGCCCATATTGTTGGGGCATGAAATAATTTTCTAGCAAGAACTTCGTAAGTCATTGCAAGAATTAACGGCATCAATATCCAACAAACGACATTACCAACCCATTTACTAAATTTATCAATATTTACAATTGAACTTGCCATCCATATTGGCATATCACTTGGCATTTTTCCTGAACCACCTCGCCTTTCGGCAATCATTTCATCTGATATATCTAGTTTACCTGGTTCGTCTGCCATAAAATTTTATAAAAAAAATTAGAGCGGACTTAATAGTCCGCTCTAACGTAAAGATTATTTAATGATTACTTTAATGTTGCTGCGTGAGCCATTCCTAGCTTCGCATTAGACATTTGAGCACCACTCCAGAAAGGAACTGCGATATCAGCAAATTCTTTCATAGAGTCCCAAACTTCAGCAAAGAATGCATTTTTAGCTGCGTTTGTTTCCAAACTTTTCTTAGCAGCTGCCATGTATTCTGTGAAGTAGTCTGAAGGAGTATCTTCTAATTTTACACCATGAACTTCGGTAAGCTCTTTTAAAGCTTTTCCGTTTTCATAGATTCTGTAACTTAGAGATTTTGCTAGAGATGCATTTGCTGCAACTTCTAGAGATTTCTTCTCATGAGCACTCATAGCTTCATATGTTTTTCCAGTAATATAAAAGTCAGCATTTACGACTACTTGGTGTAAACCTTGTAGGTAGTAGTGCTTTAATACTTTTTGGAAACCAAACGTTAAGTCTGGTTTTGGACAACACCATTCAGCAGCATCAATAGTTCCTGCTTCTAAAGCTGGTAGAATATCTCCACCACCCATAGCAACAGATGCTATACCGATGTCTTTATAAGTTTGTCCTGGAATTCCTGGAGGAGTTCTGAATTTATATTTTCTAAAGTCAGCCATATCTTTAATTGGTTTTGGAAACCAACCTAAAGCTTCAGGACCAACTGGTTGAATCATAAATCCTTTAATATCTCTTCCCATTTCTTTCCATAGTCTGTCGTATAGCTCTTTTCCTCCACCATACTGAAACCATGATAAGAATGCGATGTTGTCAATACCAACACCACCACCTGCTACTGGCGAACCAAATAACATAGCGGCAGGATGATCACCTGACCAATAGTGTGTCCAAGCAAATCCACAGTCGATAAGTCCTTTATCAACAGCGTCCAAAGTTTCTTTTACACCAACAACTGCTCCTGCAGGCATAATTTCAAACTTAAGAGATCCACCTGTCAAAGTTGTAACAGTGTCAGTAAAGTCTTTTAACATTTTAACTTCATCAGCCTTAGTGTTAAGAACTGTCTGACATTTTAGTGTTTTCGCAGCATTAGCATTTGAAATAAATCCAAATACCATAGCAACTGCAAATAACATTGAAATGATTTTTTTCATTTGTTTCCCTCTCTTTATTTTTAAAAATGAAACTTTGTCAAATAATGAAATCTAAAACAAGTGCTAATATTGGATTATTTGGATATTTTTGTGTACAGAAATATAACAAATAAAAAAAATTTAATTTATAAGAGTTCTAATATGGATAATTTTGATTTTATAATTCTTGGAGCAGGATCCGCAGGATGTGTGCTTGCTAACAGGTTGTCAGAAAATCCTTCAAACAAAGTGTTATTAATTGAAGCTGGTGGTAAGGATAATTACCCTTGGATACATATTCCTGTTGGTTATTTCAAAACAATGCACAATCCAAAGACTGATTGGTGCTACAAAACAGAACCTGATGAAAGTATGAACAACATTTCTATTAGGTATCCTAGAGGAAAAACTTTGGGAGGTAGTTCTGCTATTAACGGTTTACTATATATAAGAGGTCAACACAGAGATTATGATATTTGGAGACAATTAGGTAATACTGGCTGGGGATGGGATGATGTTTTGCCTTATTTTATCAAAGCAGAAAACCAGGAAAGAGGAAAAGATGAGTTCCATGGAGTAGGAGGCCCTTTATCTGTTTCAGATCAAAGAATACATCTGCCTCTTTTAGATGAATTTCAAAATGCCGCTGAGGAATTTGGTATTCCTAAAACAAAAGATTTTAATACTGGTGATAATCATGGCTGTGGTTATTTCCAAGTAACTGAAAAGGATGGCTTTAGATGTAGTACAGCTGTTGGATATTTAAACCCAATCAAGAGCAGGAAAAATTTAAAAATTTTAACTCATTCACATGTCAAAAAAATAAATTTTGAAAACAAAACTGCTAAAGAAATTGAGTATTGGGAAGGAAATAAATTAAAAAAAGTACAAGCAAATAAAGAAATTATAATTTCATCAGGGGCTATTGGCTCTCCTCAAATTTTACAAGTTTCTGGAATAGGAAATCCTGAAAAATTAAAAAATCTTGGGATTGATATGGTGCAAAATTTAAATGGGGTTGGAGAAAATTTACACGATCATTTAATGCTTAGACCAATTTATAAAATTAATGGATTAAAATCACTAAATAAAAAAATTAATAGTTTATTTGGAAATTTAATGATTGGCTTAGAATACATTTTTAAAAGAAGTGGCCCAATGACTATGGGTGCTAGTCAACTTTGTATGTTTGCTAAAAGCGATCCATCTTTAGAACTACCAGACTTACAATGGCATGTTCAGCCTATGAGTATGGATACTTTGGGAGCAACAAAAAATCACGATTTTCATGCATTCACCCCTACTGTTTCAAATATCAGACCAACAAGTAGAGGGCATGTTAGCATTGTTGATAAAGACTCAAGAACTTATGCAAAAATAAAACAAAACTATCTATCAACTGATCACGATAGAATGATTGCAGCTAAAGGACTTAAATTAACCAGAAAAATCATAATGGAATCTGAAACTTTCAAAAAATATACCCCAGAAGAATACAGACCTGGCATTCATTTAAATGATGACGAGGAGTTAGTTAAAGAAGCTTCTAATTATGCACAAACTATTTTTCATCCAGTAGGAACCTGTAAAATGGGTCAAGATGAAATGTCTGTAGTAGATGAAAAACTTAAGGTTAGAGGTGTTAATAATTTAAGAGTTATAGATGCATCAATAATGCCAAACATCACGTCAGGAAATACAAATGCACCAACAATAATGATTGCAGAAAAAGGTGCAGATATGATACTAGAGCGATAATGTTTGGAGAATTTTTTACAGCTGAACAAATAGCAATATTAACTCAAATAATTTTTATTGATTTAGTTTTAGCTGGAGATAATGCCATTATAATTGGAATGGTTGCATCTAAATTTCCAGTTGAACAAAGAAAAAAAGTTATATTCTGGGGAATTGGTGGTGCTGTAATTTTAAGAATAATACTAACTTTGCTAACAGCTTATCTACTGCAAATCACCGGTTTAAGATTAATTGGGGGGCTGTTATTACTTTATATTGTTTACAAACTTTACGTAGATGTAATCAAAGGCTCTGAAACAGAAGAGAATGTTAAAGTAGACAATTCAAGTTTTTTAAAGGCTATTTGGACAGTTCTACTAGCAGATTTTACAATGAGTTTGGATAATGTTTTGGGTGTTGCCGGTGCAGCAGGCGATCATTATGGACTACTTGTATTTGGGTTAGTGTTATCAATCATTTTAATGGCAACTGCAGCAACATTAATATCTGGATGGATTAAAAAATATAAATGGATTGCTTGGGTTGGTTTACTAGCAATATTAATAGTGGCTGTAGAGTTGATTTACACAGATATTAAAATAATATTCTTTTAATGTATCTTCAAAAAATAAATCTAAAAAACAAATACGCTTTAGTTACTGGTGCAGGTAAAGGATTGGGAAGAGCTTGTTCAATTGCACTAGCTGAGGCAGGAGCAACGGTAATAGCTCTAAGCAGAACTTCATCAGATTTAAATAAATTAGAAAAGGATATCAAAAAAATTAAAGGTAAAATTATTAAAGTTTCATGTGATGTAATGAACTATGAAGATTTAAAACAAAAATTAGATAAAATTAAAATAATTGATGTGTTAGTAAATAATGCTGGAACTAACATTCCAGAACCTTTTGAAAAAATCAAACAAAAAAGCATGAACTATCTAGTAGATTTAAATCTAAAGGCAGCATTTAATGTGGCACAGCTTGTTGTTAAAAAAATGATCAAAAACAAAAAAAGACCTGGTTCAATTATAAATATGTCGTCTCAACTTGGTCATGTGGGTATGAGTGGTAGAAACGTATATAATATGACAAAATTTGGAATTGAAGGATTAACAAAGGGAATGGGTGTTGAGTTAGCTAAAAAAAATATCAGAGTTAATACGGTAGCACCTACTTTCGTTGAAACACCTATGGTTAAAAACTTTTTTAAAAACAAAAAGTTTAAAAAATTAGCCCTCGGAAATATACCAATGGGAAAAGCGGCTACCGAAAGTGATGTTGCTACAACAGTATGCTTTTTGGCATCATCAGCATCTTCAATGATAACTGGAACATCAATAATTATAGATGGTGGATGGACAGCTCAATAATTTATAGACTTTTTGTTATTTTTTTAATTTTTATATCTCCAGTTAAAGCTATTGAATTCCAAGGTAAATTTCTTCAAGGTCATTTTATATTAGGTAAAACTAACCCTAATGCTAAAATTTTGGTTGGAAAAAAAGAGGTTAAAGTATCAAAAGATGGTTTTTTTGTTTTTGGTATAGATCGAGATCAAAAATACGACCTAATATTCACAAAAATTATTAATGGAAAAAAATCAATAACTTCCAAAAAAGTTTTAAAGAGAAAATATAATATACAAAGAATAGATGGTTTGGCAGAAAGTAAAGTAACCCCACCTGAGTCTGTTTATAAAAGAATTAAAAAAGAAAATAATGCAATTGGAGAAGCAAGAGCGATAAATTCTAATCTGCAATTTTTTAAAGAAAAATTTATCATGCCAGTTGAAGGTATAATCAGTGGTGTTTATGGCAGTCAAAGAATTTTAAATGGCAAACCAAGATGGCCTCACTATGGAATAGACATTGCTGCTAAACAAGGAACGATGATTAAATCTTCTGGTTCTGGTATAGTTACTATGGCTGAAGATGATTTATATTATACAGGTGGAACAATTATAATGGATCATGGTCATGGGATATCAACAATATATTCTCATTTAGAAAATATATTAGTCTCAGTTGGTGATCAAATAAATAAAGGAGATATAATAGGTACTGTAGGATCTACAGGAAGATCAACTGGACCACACTTAGATTTTAGAATTAATTGGTTTCAAACAAGACTTGATCCAATGTCTATATTAAAATAATGATTAACTTTATAAAAAAATCACTATTAGTTTTATTTATAACCTTATTTATATTTCTAACATTAGATTTTTTTTTTGGCAAAAAATTAAAAAATTTAATTAAAATTACTGATGATGAAAAAATTTATCGTATCAAGAATGAATTTTACCATCATGGTTTTTTAAAAAATTATTCAACAGATAAAGCTCGGTGGGGTAATAAATTTTATAAATTTTGCAGTGATCACAATGGTTTTAAGTATGATTGTAAAAAAAACAATGAAACTAATTTTAATTATGCTTTTATAGGTGACAGTTTCACAGAAGGGATTGGATTGAGATATGAAGATACTTTTGTAGGGATGTTTGAGAATATTACAAAACAGAAAGTTGTTAATCTTGGTGTTAGTTCTTATTCTCCTTACTTATACAAAAATAAAGCAATCTATTTGCTAGAAAATAAAATAATAAATTTTAATCATTTAATTGTAGCAGTAGATTTAAGTGATTTAAATGATGATAGAAGTTTTAATGAAAGTTATGTTTCTGAAAAAAATTTAAGAAACACTGAAAGTTATCACAAATATAATTTTTTATCTAATTTTGTAATTAAAATAAAAATAATTTTAAAAAAAAATTTTTTAGTTACGGATTATCTCGCAAGGCAAATTTGGTGGCTTGGTGTAAGGAATTTTTTCAATAATTACTCTGAACACTATATCGCCTATAATAACATTAACAGTTCTTGGGGCTATAGAAAAAGAATTGAAGATGAAAAAGATATAAATTTTATGGTTACAAATATGCTCCAACTTTCTAAATATTTAAAAAGAAATGCTATAGAATTTTCTTTAATCATTTATCCTCATCCTGCAAGCATATTGTATGATAACAAATCAAGTCTATATAAAAAAACTTGGGAAAATTTTTGTATTTTACACTGTGATTATTTTATAGATTCATATTCAAATTTTTTTGATCTAAATAAAAATAAAGAGAAAATTATAGAAGATTATTATATAAAAGGAGACGTACATTTTAATAAAAATGGAAATTATTTTTTATTTAAAAACTTAATTAATAACTTTGAATAAATTTTTCTTTTGTAAATAATATTATTTTTAAAATTTCTTTTTTAATTATCTAAGATAATATTTAACTAAATTTCTGAATTGGCTCTTAACCGTTCATAAATCAATCTAGCTTTGACACCTAAACTTAAAATTGGATCAGGAGGAAGCCAAGTGGGTTTATTTCTTGCTTCAATAACTTCTATCTCCTTTGTATTTTCATTGCTTGCTTTAATTGCTATTTGCTCTCCAAATAAAGTACCAACTCCAATACCAGAACCATTATAGCAACCTGCAACAAATATATTGTGATCTATTTTTTCAAAAATTTGAGAACTATTTCTTGTTCTTGAAACAATGCCTGCCCAAGAAGATTGAATAATATCATCAGGTAATTTAGGAAATCTTTTTTTAATTCCAATCTTTTGTTTTAATGATCTTTTTGTTAATTCAGATTTAGACATTTGATAAGGATTATAAACTTCTGCAGTGTTTCTGATCAATATTCTTCTATCCTTAGTCATTCTAATTGTTGCCCCCATTGGTCTAACAGGTAACACGCCCCATTCTTTAGGCTTACCAAGAGATACAAATTCTTCATCTGATAAAGATCTTGTCATACTAGCTGTTAAAGTAATTGGAAAATTATAATTTGATTTTATTCCTAAAGACTTCAGAAATCCGTTTGTAGCAAAAATAATTTTTTTAGTTTTAATTGAACCATTTTTAAATTTACAAATGACTGTTTCATTTTTCTTTTCCCAATCTAATAATGAAGAATTTTCATAAAGATTTACGTTATCCGGTAATGTATCGATCATAGCTCTAACCAATTTACCCGGATGTAGTAAAATCCCTCCCTTAGTACGAAGAGCAATATTGTAAAAATTGGTACCCAATCTTTTTTTAAGCTCTTTATTTGATAACAAATTATGTTCGAAACCTAACTTTGATAAGGTGTCTGAAAAATTTTCTAATATTTTTCTATCTTCTTGTTTTGATGATGCAAAATATTTCCCACATTCATTCCAATCACAATCTACCTGATATTCTTTAATAAATTTTTTAATAACATCTATTCCTAATTTATAGATGTCTGTTTTTTTTTTATAATTATCTAATTCTTTATTGGAGGTAAAACCATCATTAAGCGTTGTATCTACTAAATATCCTGAGTTTCTTGAGCTAGCACCCTCGCCTGCTAGCTGAGCATCAACTAAAAATATTTTTTGATTTGGAAAAAGTTGACCTAATTTTCTTGCTGCAGATAATCCTGTATAACCTGCTCCAATAACAATCCACTCACATTCTTCATTTTTATTTAAAACTTTTATATTTGATCTTTGGTTTAAATCATTAATCCAACTACATCCTTTATCATTAACAATTTGCATTTTAATGAATTTAATCTAATTCAAATTCTTTTGTATAGTTTTTTTTTAATTTAGAGTTCTGTTTTAATTTATCTAAAATGCAGTCTCCAATAACCAAATAATCTAATTCTGTTCCCATGAAGCAATTAAAGGCATCTGTTGGTGTATTTACAATCGGCTCACCTCTTACATTAAAAGAAGTATTCACAATAACAGGACAGCCAGTTTTTTCCTTAAATTTAGAAATTAGATCATAATAACGATTGTTTGTGTTTTTTGTGACAGTTTGAATTCTAGCAGAATAATCCACATGGGTAACTGCAGGAATTTCTGATCTCTTAATATGTAATTTATCTATACCAAAAAGTTTTTCTTGTTCATTAGTCATTTCTATTTTTTTATTATGATTTATATTTGCAACTAATAGCATGTAAGGGCTATCAACATTCATCTCAAACCATTCTGACAAATCTTCCCTAAGAACTGAAGGTGCAAAAGGTCTAAAGCTTTCTCTATATTTTACTTTAAGATTTAAATTTTTTTGCATTTTATCAGATCTAGGGTCTCCTAAAATAGACCTACCTCCTAAAGCTCTTGGGCCAAATTCCATCCTTCCTTGAAACCATCCAATAGCTTTTTCATTTGATAAAAATTCAGAAGTTTTATCAATTAATTCATCGTACTTTAAAGTTTCAAAATTAGCACCTGCAGCTTTCAATTCGCTTTCAATTTCTTCTTGATTATATTCGGTTCCTAAATATGAACCCCTCATATCGTCGTTCAAATTTATTGATCTTTTATTGCCTTGATCAATATGCCATAGTGCTAAAGCTGCTCCTAAAGAACCGCCTGCATCACCAGCAGCAGGCTGTATCCAAATATTATCAAAAATTTTTTCTTTAAGAATTTTTCCATTTGCAACACAATTTAACGCTACACCTCCGGCTAAACATAGGTTTTTAATTCCATATTCTTCTCGAATTGATCTTACCAACTTAATCATAATTTCTTCGGTAACTTTTTGAATTGATGATGCAATATCCATATGAAATTGAGTTATTGCTTCGTTTTTAGAATTACGAGGTTTTTGACCAAATAAACTATTAAATTTTTCATTTGTCATTGTAAGTCCAGTTGCGTAGTTAAAATATTTTTGATCTAGTCTAAAAGTACCATCTTCTTTCAAATCAAATAATTGTTTTACTTTGTCCTCATAAATAGGAGTTCCGTATGGAGCTAAACCCATCAATTTATATTCACCACTATTTACCTTAAAACCTGTATAATATGTAAAAGCCGAATAAAGTAATCCAAGTGAATGGGGGAAATGAATTTCTTTTTTGATTTCTAAGGTTTCATTTTTTCCAACAGCAACTGTTGTTGTTGCCCATTCACCTACTCCATCTGCAGTTAAAATAACTGCTTCTTCAAAAGGTGATGGAAAAAAAGCGCTCGCTGCATGACTTAAATGATGATCTGAAAAAAAAATATTTTCATCAGATTTATAATTTTCATCATGCTGCTTAAGTTTATTAAATAAAAGATTTTTTTGAAAAAGCTTTTCTTTAATCCATAGAGGCATAGCTTTTGCAAAAGAAACAAAACCTTTAGGCGCAAAGGCTACATAGGTTTCTAATAATCTTTCGAATTTTAAAAATGGTTTCTCAAAAAAAACTATTTGATCAACTTCGCTTAATTTTAAATTTGCAAATTTTAATACAAACTCAATTGCATTGTGTGGATAATTTGGATCATGTTTTTTTCTTGTAAATCTTTCCTCTTGTGCAGCAGCAATAATTTTTCCATCAACTAAAATACATGCCGCACTATCATGGTAGAATGCTGAAATACCTAAAATTGAACTCACTTTAAAAAATTGTGTATATAAATGGAGCCACTGCTGAACCTTGAGTTAATACAATTAAACCACCAAATAAAACTAAAACAATTATAATTGGTAGAAGCCAATATTTTTTTCTTACTTTTAAAAATTCCCAAAATTCTTTTATAAAGCTCATATTAAAATTGATTCTTCATTTTACTTTTTGGGCCATTTATTTCAATCCAATAAGATTTATTATTATTATATTTTAAATTTAATACGTCTTTTCCAAATAATCTCATTATTAAACCTATAGGTGTTACTACTAAAAAAAATATTATACCCATGATTATAGGTGATACTATTTTTCCTAATAATATCCCAAACTTAAACCAAAGTTTATTCAAAGGAGTTAAAATTTTAGAATTTAATAGACCTAGGACTAAGAAGATTAAAGAAATTATTACTGACCACACCCTTATTTCTTCACTATAGGTTATTGGGTATAAAGCTATAAGCAAAAAAACTATAAAAAAAACAATCCCAAAACTTCGATTAGAGCTTATTTTGATATCATCCATTTAAAGATTTTTGAGGCTTCATATCTTCTTTTTTTATACCTGCAACTCTAACAGGTTTTTTCATTGCATCTCTTCTAAATGGTTCCCCAAGCTCTTGGTTAAGAATTACCTCAATAAATGTTGTAATTCCTTTTTTCTGATCCTCACAAGATTGCTTAATTGCATTTGTGGTTTCTTCCATTGTTCTAACAGTTACACCTTTTAAACCACAAGCATCTGCAACTTTAGCATAACTTAACTCTGGATCTAATTCAGTTCCAACAAAATTATCATCAAACCAAAGAGTCGTATTTCTTTTTTCTGCCCCCCATTGATAATTTCTAAAAATCACCATAGAAATAGCTGGCCATTCTTCTCTAGCACATGAACTCATCTCGTTCATACTGATACCAAAAGCACCATCACCTGCAAAACCAATTACCGGAGTGTCTGGACATCCAATTTTTGCACCTAATATAGATGGAAAACCATATCCGCATGGACCAAATAAACCAGGTGCCAAATATTTTCTACCTTTTTCAAAAGTAGGATAAGCATTACCAATTGCACAGTTATTTCCTATATCACTTGATATAATTACATCATCTGGCATACCTGCTTGAATTGCTCTCCATGCTTGTCTAGGAGACATTCTATCAGCATCTCTTTTTCTAGCTTCTTCATTCCAAACTGTGCCTTCATCATCATCTTCATGATCTAAACTTGATAACTTCTGTAACCAAGCAGATTTTGTTTGGTGGATAATATCTTTTCTTTTTTGCCTATCTGTATCACCTGCAGTTGGGGAAAGTTGAGAAAGTAATTGTTGCGCAACTAATTTTGCATCACCACAAATACCAACTGTAACTTTTTTTGTAAGACCAATTCTATCTGAATTCATATCTACTTGAATTATACTTGCATCTTTTGGCCAATAGTCCATACCATAACCAGGTAAAGTAGAGAATGGATTTAATCTTGTACCTAATGCCAAAACAACATCTGCTTGTTTAATTAATTCCATTCCAGCTTTTGAACCATTGTATCCTAACGGACCAGCAGCTAAAGGGTGGCTTCCAGGAAAACTATCATTATGTTGATAACCCGAACACACTGGTGCATCTAATTTTTCTGCAAGTTTTTTACAATCTTCAATAGCTCCACCGATTACAACACCGGCGCCAGATAATATGACTGGAAATTTTGCTTTTGATAATAAGTCTGCAGCTTTTTTGATTGCATCTACTCCACCTGCTTGTCTCTCCAACCTTACAATTGGTGGAAGATCAATATCAATTACTTGTGTCCAATAATCTCTTGGAACATTTATCTGCGCAGGTGCAGACCCTCTAATAGCTTTTTCTATAACTCTATTTAGTACTTCAGCCATTCTTGATGGATCTCTTACTTCTTCTTGATAACAAACCATGTCTTTGAATAAATTCATTTGCTCTACTTCCTGAAATCCACCTTGCCCCATTGTTTTGTTCGCAGCTTGCGGTGTGACTAATAAAAGAGGAGTGTGATTCCAATAAGCTGTTTTAATTGGTGTAACTAATCCAGTTATTCCAGGTCCGTTCTGTGCAATAACCATTGACATTTTACCAGTAGCTCTTGTGTAACCATCAGCAATTAAACCACCGTTTGTTTCATGAGCAACATCCCAGAAAGTAATACCTGCATCTGGAAAAATATCTGAAATCGGCATAAAGGCTGAACCGATAATTCCGAATGCATGTTCAATACCGTGCATTTGTAAAACTTTTACAAAAGCTTCTTCTGTTGTCATTTTTGTCATAAAACTAGAACCTCTCTAAAATGTAATTAATATATTTATAAAATTCGTTTGTTAATTTGAGCGATTAATATATAAGATTTTACAAAATTCAAACAAACAAATCGACACGATATGGCAACAGATATAATCATACATGATAAAAAAGACAATGTGGGAGTAGTTGTTATTGAAAAAATCACTCCTAAACAGGACTGTGCATGCTGGATAATGGAAGATGACAGTTCAACAAATATTCAATCCATAGAAGAAATACCTTTAGGTCATAAAATTGCAATGGTTGACCTTAAAGAGGGTGATACTATTTTAAAGTATGGCCATGATATTGGTAAAGTAGTTAAATCAATCAAAAAAGGTGAGCATGTACATGTTCACAATGTTAAAACAAAGAAGTGGTAATATTATGGAAATCCCAAAGAGCTTTTTAGGTTATAAAAGAGAAAACGGCAGGGCCGGAACACGAAATCATGTAATAATTTTACCTGTAGATGATATTTCAAACGCTTGTGCGGAAGCTGTTGCTAACAATATTAAAGGCACAATCGCTCTCCCTCATTCCTATGGAAGACTTCAGTTTGGTGCAGATTTAGAGCTTCATTTTAGAACAATGATAGGAACTGGATGTAATCCAAACGTTGCAGCGGTAATTGTCATTGGTATTGAACCGAAATGGACAAAAAAAATTGTAGATGGAATTGCTAAAACAGGAAAACCAGTTGAAGGTTTTCATATTGAACGTACAGGAGATATTGGTACGACAATGAAAGCATCTAAAAAAGCACAAGAGTTTGTAATGTGGGCTTCTGAAAAACAGAGAGAAGAATGTCCTTTAAGTGATTTATGGATTTCAGTTAAGTGCGGTGAATCTGATACTACTTCAGGACTAGCTGCAAACCCAACTGTTGGAAACTTAATGGATAAACTTGAACCATTAGGAGTTCATTTATGTTTTGGAGAAACATCAGAGTTAACAGGTGCAGAACAAGTATGCGCAACAAGAGGTGCTACAAAAGAAGCTTCTGAAAAATTTATGAAAACTTGGAGCTCTTATAATGATTTTATTTTAAAAGAAGCAACAGATGATCTTTCTGAAAGTCAACCAACAGCTGGAAATATAGCTGGAGGACTTACAACAATTGAAGAAAAAGCTTTTGGTAATTTTCAAAAAATTGGTAATTGTAAATTTATTGATGTTCTTGAACCAGCTGAAGAACCAACTAAGGGTAAAGGTTTATATTTTATGGACACATCATCTGCTGCTGCAGAATGTGTAACTCTTCAAGCTGCAGCAGGTTTTAATATTCATTTATTTCCAACCGGACAAGGAAATATCGTAGGAAATCCTATAGAGCCTGTAGTTAAATTAACAGCTAATCCATTAACTGTAAAAGGTATGGGAGAGCATATTGATTGTGATGTTTCAAAGATTCTTTCAAGAGAAATGAATTTATCTGAAGCTGGAGATGAACTAATCAAAACGACTTTAAGGGTAGCAAACGGAAGATTGACTTGTGCAGAGGCTTTAGGTCACAAAGAATTTGTGATGACTAAACTCTACAGAAGTGCATAAAAATCCGTGGATAATAAGTTTCAGTATATAAAATCAATTTTTCCAGGTGTTGTATTAGCTTTAATATTTTGTTTATTTTCTCAGGGTATTAATAATGTTTTAGCGATAGAGATTTTTAGTACTGAAAAAAGTCCAATTTCAACAGTATTAATTGCAATACTGCTTGGAATTTTAATGGGAAATGCTTTTACTCCAAGACCAGGTATGATGATTGGTTTAGATTTTACCCAACAATATATTTTAAAATTAGGAATAATTTTTTTAGGTATTAGATTAAGTTTTGCCGATTTTATAAAATTTGGCTCTGTCGCGATACCACTTGTGATTTTTTGTATTTTGGGAGTATTAATATTAATAAAACTTCTCATAAAAAAAGTGCCTATATCATCTAAAATGTCTTACCTAATTGCTATTGGTACTAGTGTTTGTGGTGCTACTGCAATTGTTGCAACTGCTCCTGTTATAAATGCAAAAAAAACAGAAGTTGCTTATGCAATAGCTAATATTACATTGTTTGGGGTAATTGCGATGCTAGTTTACCCTTATTTTGCAGAATGGTATTTCGATAATAATGCTTTGGAGGCTGGTTTGTTTTTAGGAACTTCAATACATGAAACATCACAAGTCGCTGCTTCAGGATTAATTTATGATCAACAATTTAATAATCCTGAAACTTTAGACGTAGCAACAGTAACAAAATTAATTAGGAATACTTTTCTAGTCATACTAATTCCCTTATTTGCTTTCTTGTATAATAGGGGTGAATTTAAGGAACAAAAATACTCAATTTTAAGTATTTTTCCTTATTTTGTACTCGGTTTCATTGGTATGATAATTGTAAGAAATTTGGGAGATCAATTCTTTTCAATTGAAGATGATAATTTTTATGTTTGGTCAAAATTTATTGAATATTTAAAAATTTTAGCAACTGTATTTTTAACAATGGCAATGGCAGCTGTAGGAATTTCAATAAACTTAGGTGAACTTAAATCAATGGGGTATAAACCATTTGTAGTTGGTTTGATTGCAGCTGTTACGGTCGGAATTATCAGTTTAATATATATAGAAACTTTAAAAAATTTTTTAATTTAAGATTTTACTAATAATTTTTTTCTTAAATTTGAAATAAAACGTCTAATAAATGCCGCTCCAACACCTAAAATAATCGCAAACATAATTGTAAATAATCCATAAAAGAAAGGCATCTCTTTAGAAAAATTAATTATAAATTGAGAAAAGAAATTTAAATTTGAACTAGTTGCTTTAGTGTTTCCATTTATAATTTTTTCTGCAAAAAATGTATCGTATGCTATTGCTATACCTACGATAAGTAATAAAATTGCTAATAAAGCTCTTAATCCAGAACTATCAATTCTTTCACCTAATTTTTGACCAACCTGTACTCCTATTATTGATCCTACAACTAACATAAGAACTAGCAATAAATCTATAGATCCATAATTGAATGAATGAAGAAAAGTAACAACCACGCTTACAAAAATTGTTACAAACAAAGACGTTCCGGGAACTAGTTTGGTGGGCATCTTGATAATATAAATCATTGCAGGAACTAAAATAAACGCACCTCCAATTCCCATAATCGCTGCAATAAAACCAACCAATAAACCAATTATAATTGGAGTAAAAATACTCTCATATAATTTAGACTTTGGAAATCTCATTCTTAATGGAAGACCATGTATCCAATAATGAACATGTAATTTTTTTTTAACTACAATGTTTCTTTTTGCTTTATCTATTTCACCTAAACTTTCAACAAGCATTAAAGTTCCAATTATTGCTAATATATACATATAAGCAAGAGAGATGACTGTATCAATTTTTCCAATACCTTTAAAATATGTAAAAGTATATATTCCTAATGAAGTTCCAATAACTCCTCCAATAACAATCATTGAACCCATTTTATAGTCTAAGGTATTTTTTAAATAATGAGTGGTAGATCCTGAAACCGATGTAGCTAAAATATTATTTGCTTCATTAGCAACTGCATATGCAGGAGGTATTCCTAAAAAAATTAGAAAAGGTGTCATTAAAAATCCACCCCCAACTCCAAATAAGCCTGATAGAACTCCAACAATAGCACTTAATAAAAGTATCTCTACAGGATTAACAAATACTTCGGCTATTGGTAAAAATACTTCCATAAAAAACCTTAAAGTTGTTAAAGAACAACTTAGCTAAAAGTAGTAAACGTTCCAACTAAAATCACTCCCCAGTAAGCTGCTAAGCTTGCTATAATTCCTGCTTTAATAAATATTGTTTTAAAATTTGAGAGTTTGTTTATAATTTTTACGTTAGAAAGTAACATTGAATTCGTCATTACACCCACAACGAAATTTGTCAAACAATTATTTATTATTAAGCAATTTTTTTTTACCTAGTAGATGGTGGCCCCAAAAACTTTAACAGTATCGTCCTCAACTCCTAAAACCAATCTTCCAAGGAACTCACCTGGGATCTCTTTATTTGTCTGTTTAATTAGAACAGTTATATAGTCTCCTCTTCTAAGGCATCCAAACGGTTCGAAAGTTTCTTTAAGATTGGTAATTAGCTTGTTATTAGCCCACTGCTTACCAAGCTCTACTTCATTGGCACCAAAAAGCATTTGAGTGGAGAAATCTTTAGTGAAACCACCATAATCTTTGAGATTAGATGATTTAACCAAATTATCCCAAATAGGTTTGGCTAATTCAAATATCTCATCATCTGTTTTAGATAAAATATCCATAAAATTTATTTGAAAAGTTTATTAAGATGCTTTTTTCTTCTCGTTCTCATCCACTATATGGTAGACAGGAACTTTCTCCATACTAAACTTACCAGTCTTAGGATCTCTTCTTGAAACTGTTAAACAATGCCAATTATCATCATCAAGCTTCATATGATCGCCTCTATAATAATACCCAGGCCATCTAGTTTCTTCTCTAAACATAGTATGTTCTGTTACACACTGAGATGTCAAAGCTCTGTGTTTAAGCTCCCATGCCCTCATAAGCTGGTGATAATCCTCAGCACCTACATTTTCAAGATCTTCCTCAAGCCAAGCTAACAATTCTAATCCTCTTTTTAGCATATTAGCATTGGTCATATAATTTGTAGCTATTCCACCTACATATTCATCCATTATTCTTTGTAAACGTTGTAAACCTTGAATAGGTGAGATATAACTTGGAGATACAGTTCCTCCTGTAATCTCATTTTGAGCAACTGTGTAATTTTCTAAAGGTTTATAAACTTTAACTTTAAAATCTTCACATTGTTGGTCTGAAACCTTTAAGCCCTCAGCTTTTTTGTCTTCAATATATTTTACAGCTGCTTTTGCTGCTAATCTACCCTCTGTAAATGATCCTGACGAAAATTTGTGAGCACTTCCACCTACAGTATCACCTGCTCCAAATAATCCATCAATTGTTAACATTCTATTATAACCCCAGAAATACTCCGGTGGAGACAAATCTTCTGGTCCACTTACCCAAGCTCCAGAACAAGTAGCATGGGAACCCATTACGTATGGTTCGGACGTTGTTAATTCAGGATTTGTATATTTCGGATCAATATTTTGAGATGCCCAAACTACAGCTTGACCTACTGTCATTCCTAAGAAATTCTCCCAACCAACAGTTTCTAGATGTGGATCTTGAAAAGCTTCAGTAGTAACCATATGTATTGGTCCACCACCTGCCATTGTTTCTTGAATAAAAGCATGATTTCTTAAACACGTAGGTGTTGGATGGTGATCTATATATTCACCTACTAATTCTTTAGTCTGGTCGTACCATTTCTTTTCGTAGTTTTCACCGTTTGCATTTTGTGTATATGTTTTTAAATGTAAGAAATAGGCTCCAACAGGTCCATATCCATCTTTAAATCTACATAACACAATTCTATTTTCCATTTGGGTCATTTTAGCACCAGCTGCGATTGGTAATGCGTATGCTGAACCATTGCTCCAAGGAGCATACCAAGTTCTTCCCATACCTTCTCCAACAGCTCTAGGTTTAAATATGTGTGAAGCTCCTCCTGCTGCAACAATTACAGCCTTTGCTCTAAATACATGGAAATCGCCTGTTCTCATATTAAATCCAACAGCTCCACCCACTCTATTCTCTTGAGCCTCATCCATTAAAAGATGAGTAATCATAATTCTATTATAAATTTTGTCTGCAGATTTTTTTGCTGCTTCTGCAACAATTGGCTTATAACTTTCACCGTGGATCATTATCTGCCACTTACCTTCTCTTAAATATCTTCCAGTCTCCTCATTTTTCATCATAGGAAGACCCCACTCATCAAACATATGAACAGTTGAGTCTACATGACGAGCCATGTCATATCCTAAATCTTCTCTAACCATTCCCATCAAATCATTTCGTGCGTATCTGACATGATCTTCAGGTTGATTTTCACCCCACTGCATACCCATGTAACAGTTAATTGCATAAAGACCTTGGGCTACAGCCCCACTTCTATCTATGTTTGCTTTTTCAACACAAACAATTTTCATATCTCTACCCCAGTGCCTTGCTTCAAAAGTTGCACCAGTGCCGGCCATTCCTCCACCAACAACTAATATATCACAGTCTTCATAATGAGTTTTGTGCTTAGCCATTAGTAATAAACTCCTTTTTTAAAAGACTCTTTTGGAACTGCAGGAAGTTCACCATCAATGTTTAGTCCTTCCGGTTCAGTGTAAAGTCTTTGAGAATTTAATTCACCTTGTTTAATTTTTTCACCATCGGCAAGTTTAGGAATAAATTTTCCCCACGGTTTTGTTGTTATTGGTGAAACAAAGTCTTTTGTTGTTCCGTTTCTAAATTTTATTTTCCAAGAAATAGTTCCTTTTTCTTCTTCTCTTCTTACTCTAACGCTGTGTCCCATTGGAGCAAAGTCTGCATATCCTCTAACATCAATAGCGTGGTTAGGACAAGCTTTTACACATGAATAACATTCCCAACAAAAATTTGGTTCTATATTTTTTGCACGTCTAATATTTTCATCAATGTGCATTATATCAGATGGACAAATATCTACGCAGTGACCACATCCATCACATCTAGTCATATATACAAAAGTTGACATAATTTATTTTCTTTCCTTTTTTGTTATCATATTAATAATGTTTTGGCTCTTCTCTTTTTATTCCTAGGCCAAATTGCTCAGGCGCATCAGCTGGAGGTGGTAAATTATCTCTAGAGCCGTCTGCTTCAGCCAAATTTTTCTGTATTGCTGCTCCAGGCTTATAGAACATATGAGCAAATTTTGACCAATAAACTCCGCCAAATAAAACTAAATTTGAAACTACAAACAACGCAAAAAATAAAAATGACAAACCTACTTGACCATTAAATTGAGTATAAGACCAAGCTAGTCCAAAAGTTGAACATGCTAATAGTGCTAGGACAAACAAATCAGCTTTAATAATTCTATACCAAGGGTGTGCTTCGGCAGAAACATCTACTCTTAAAAAAAACCAAAACCAAAATCCACCAACACATGTAAGTATTGCACCTACATGCCAAAGCATTGACCATAATGTAGAAGAAGTTTTATCTGCACCTGTATAACAAAACACTAACATTGCCGAAGCAATCCAAAAAATTATAGTTCCATACATGCCAAGAACATGTGCTAATCTTCTTTTTCCAAAACCTAATTCTGATGTTGTTCCAATATCATAAACAGTAGTCTTAGCAATAATTTTTGCCTTCTCGGCAGCTCCAACTTCTCTTGTTGCCTGCAATTTTGCTTTTTTTGCATTGTTAAAGAAATAGGTTAAATTTTTGTGGTGTATCATCTGAATAATTGTTCCAAAAGCAATTAAAAGAACCATTGCAATTATAAAACCTTGCATAACAACAGTAGGAACTACTTCTGATAATAACGAAAATGGATTTGTTTCAAGCATTTTACCCTTATCTTAAATTATTTTAAATAATTTTAAAGTTTTCTAATCTAGTTAACTCATCATATCAACAAAAACTATTGATAAATTTGTCTTTAATAACAATTAAAAAATATTTACTTTCTTTTGTAATGTTGTTTTTTTGGGATCACAGACCTTACTCCTCCTTGTGGATTCTCCACATCCCCTTCTCTTCTTGGTATTAAATGAATATGACAATGCATAATTGATTGGCCTGCTGACTTTCCTGCATTTGTACCTATATTAAAGCCTTTAACACTAAAATCTTGTTTTAAAATTTTTTCTTTAGTTTTTAGAATTAACTCATTACATGCCTGAATTTCTTCTTTGGTAAGATCAAAGTATGTCTCTACGTGTCTTTTAGGAACGATAAGACTATGAAATTCTGAGACAGGATAGCTATCTATAGATGAATATGCTAATTCGTTTTCAAACTGTAGCTCTTCTATTCTGATTTTGCAAAATATACAGGGGTTGTTTGGATCTTTCATATTTAAACAAGAGAATTATATATTTTATTTAACTTAGTGTAGCAATTACTCTTTCTTCTCTTCCATTTAAGATCATTTATTTTTGAAACTGATGTTACTCCTTTACCAGATCCAATAAGAATTATTTCTTCGTAATCATTAATTGATTTAATTGAAATATCTTTAAAATTAATTTTTATTTTGTTGCTAATAAATTTAAGTGTATTTCCAAAATAACAATTTTTTTTAGGTGAAAAGATCTTTCCTTTTTTAACAAAAACTAAATTTGAGGTACCAGTTTCTAAAATCATGTCATTTGCAACTAAAGCAATATCAAATTTAGTTGAGTCAACTTTGCTTAATTTTGCTAATATTTTTTTATAATATAGATTTTTATAGTTCGGCTCTACTCTTTTGTATTTAAACAATAAAAGATTAAAATTATTTTTTGGTTTTGGTCTTTTTCTAATTGAGACTGATATTAATCTTTTATTTAAAGCTATACGGAACAAATTATCAAGGCTTTTGTATATGGTATTTTTGTTAATTAAATCTTTAATTATGTTTTTTAAATTTTTTTTTCTTATTCCGTATTTTTTTGAAGATTTTACTAAGTTCTCTATATGCGGTTTTAAAAGTATTAACTTAGGAGGTTTTCCTACCATGCGCATTGTGGTGAATACACCTCTAGATCCCCAAAGGTCTTTGAAAGCAACTTCCTTTAGATTACTAAGCTGATAAGATTTTTTTAATAAGAGTGTTGCCATTTTCTGTTAAAAAAGATTCTGGATGAAATTGAAATCCATATATTTTATTTTGATTGTCCTCAAATCCCATTGGTATTTTTGTTCTACTACATCTCATAGTTATTTTAATTGAATTCGATTTAAATGGCTCCATTAATTTTAATGAATGATATCTTCCAACTTTAAACTGTTGATTGTTTTTGAAGATTTGACTTTGATTATTTGTTTTTATTTTGGATTGAAAACCATGATAAATTTTTTTTTGCTGTATTATTTTGCCTCCTTCATTATGCAAAATCATTTGATAACCAAGACAAATGCCAATAATTTTTTTCCTTCCTTTATATTTTTTATAAATTTTTGAAGTAGTTGGATAATCCTTTGGTGACCCAGGTCCTGGAGATAAAACGATCACATTACTTTTATCAAGTAGTTTATGATTTAACTCATAATAGTTTGTACAAATTACTTTATCAAATTTTGTAAATTGATGAACAACATTCCAAGTAAAAGAGTCTTGATGATCTATAATATAAATCATTTAAATAACTCCAATAAAGATTTTGCTTTAATATAATTCTCATTAAATTCTTTCTTAGGTGAACTATCTAATACTACTCCAGATGCAGCAGAGATCTCTGATTGATTTTTATAATTTAATATAGATCTAATTATAATATTAAATTTCATATCTTTATTAAATTTAATAAATCCAAAACTTCCTGTAAAAATATTTCTACTTTCTTTTTCTTGATTATTTAAAAGTTCTAATGTTCTTATTTTAGGACAACCAATTACGGATCCTCCTGGCATCATTGCTTTAATGATATCAATCAATTTTGTATTTTTATTTAATATTCCGCCTATTGAAGTCACATAATGAAAAAGATGCTTATATTCTTCAACGTATTTTTTTTTTAATATTTTAACACTTCCTGGTTTACAAATTTTGGATAAATCATTTCTTTCCATATCAACTATCATGTTGTGCTCTTTGGTTTCTTTCTCGTTATTTTTGAAATATTTTAAAGCTATATTTTTATTGGATAATAATTTTTTCTTAAAAGTACCGGCTATTGGTTTTGTTGTAATTTTGTTTTTTTTCTTATCTATTAATGTTTCAGGAGAACAACTTACTATAGAGTAATCCTTATCTTTTATCATAAATGACTCTGGGGACGCATTAACACGCATTAATTTCCAAAAAAAATTAACAGGATTAATTAATGATTTATTCTTATATTTTGTACAAATTTTAATTTGATAAGTTTCTCCTTGTCTTATTTTTTTTGAAAATAATTCAAATATTTTTTTATATTTTTCATAAGAAATGTTAATCTTAAAGGGACTTAGTATTTGAGTTTTGCTGAATTGATAATTGAATGTATGTTTTTTTATACTAGATATTACTTTAATATCTTTTCTAATTTTAATTATTGTCTCGGGTTTATAAAAAACCCCTTTATAAAAATTAATTCTTTTTTTGTTTTTTAGATTAATACCAATTAAATTACATAAAATTTCATAACCAAAAAAACCAAGATATAAATCAGTTTCTTTTTTGTATTTTTTTTTTTCTAATGATTTAAGAAAATTATGTATATTTTTTTTTGTTAAAACAATTTTTTTGGAAAAATCAGTGTAAATGTTATACCCATCATCTACTTTATAAATAATTAAAGGTTTATCTGATTGATACAAATCCTCTAAATAAGGGTTAAATTTAAATTTATGCTGGTTGAGTTCTTTCAATTGCTATCTCTTTTATAGGCAAATGTATCAAACCTGCAAAAATTGATAATGCGATAGATCCGTACCAAGCATAATCAAAATTTCCATTCAATTCATAGAATACGCCACTCAAATATGCTCCTAAGAAAGATCCAATTTGATGACTTACAAATACTATTCCATACAGCATACCAACGTATTTAGTTCCAAATATATGTGCAACGATACCATTTGTGGGTGGTACAGTAGATAGCCATAAAAAACCAAAGGTTATGCCAAAAATTATAGA
Organism: uncultured Pelagibacteraceae bacterium; assembly: GCA_902573295.1. Lineage (GTDB taxonomy): Bacteria > Pseudomonadota > Alphaproteobacteria > Pelagibacterales > Pelagibacteraceae > Pelagibacter. The sequence goes on from CACGJB010000002.1 coordinate 33,216, forward strand.
GTTAATAACACTTGGTGGAAAAAAAATAAAAATAATTATAGAAACACCTCTTAGCAAATAAATTGAACTTAAAATATATTTTTTACTGTATCTTGTTGCTAAATAACCACTAACAATCGTTCCTACCATGTTAAAAAGACCAATTAATGATAGTACAGTTGTAGCACACCAATCTGGTAAACCATTGTCCATCATATAAGTTGGTATATGCGTTGCTACTAATGCTATATGCCATCCACAAACAAAAAATCCTAAAGTTAGATAAATAAAACTTTTATTTGAAAGTGCTTCTTTTAAAGCCTCTGTTGCTGTTTGATTAGTATTATAATTACTTCCTACTGGTATTTTGGGAGTGCTAACAAATAAAGCAACTAACAAACCTAAGCCTAATAAAAAACAAAAATATAACATCGTAGGTTCCCAGCCATTCTCGCTTAGGGAATAACTTACAAATATTGGAGAAACAAAATATCCAAAGGAACCTGCACTAGTGACTATTCCTGTGGCCATTGTTCTTTTTGAGGCAGGATAATGTTTTGCTACCACTGAAACTGGAATGCTAATAGCAGTAGATCCAAGACCTACTCCAATTAAAATTCCTATTGTGTATATGAAATTAACACCAGTATTAAATCCCAAATAAAAAAGTAGCACCCCAGCTAAATAAAATAGAAATCCTATAAAGATTGCAATACTACCACCATACTTATCTGTAATTACTCCAAATAACGGATTAAAAGCTCCCCATAAAAATAATTGTAATCCCATAGCAAATCCAAATTGTGAAATTGTTATGTCTAAATCTGTTGAAAAATCAAAATAAAATAATCCAAAGGTTTGTCTTATTCCTAAAGAAATAATAACTACTAAGCAGCATGCAATAAGAGTTATGAATGCAGTTTTGTTTGGAAAAAAATTATTCACAATTTTATTTTATAAATTTTAAAGCTTTTTTAAGATCATTAATTAGATCGTTGGGATCTTCCAGTCCAATGTGAAGTCTAACTAAGTGTTCATCTTTAGCTAAATTTAAAAATTTTCTATTTCCTGTTTCTCTGTATTCTTGATGCAAGGCTAAACTTTCAAAACCTCCCCAACTATATCCGTATCCAAATAATTTTAATGAATTAACAAACTTTCTTACAGATTTAATATTTTTGCATTTTATCTTTAAACCCATTAACCCAGATGCTCCTGAGTAATATTTTTTCCACATTCTAAAATTATAAGAGTTTTTTTTATATGGATAGAGTAGTTTTATATTTTTGAATTTGGATAAAAATTCGGCAACTTTTTTTGCATTTTCTCTATGTTTGTCTAATCTAACATCTAAAGTCCTCAAACCTCTTGTAATTAAATAAGCATCATCAGGCCCTAATCTTAAACCTGTAATCCTATCAGCAGCTTTTACCCTAGGGAATACTTTTTTATTAACAGCTAATGAGCCACCCATCACATCCGAATGACCAGAATAATATTTTGTCGCTGATACAATTGACATATCAAAACCTAGTTTGATAGGTTTTAAGAAGTAAGGAGTTCCCCAGGTATTGTCTATCGCAGTTAAAATTTTATGTTTTTTTGCAATGGAAAGAATTTTTCCGATATCTTGAAAATCAAAAGAGTTGCTACCTGGATTTTCGACAAATATTAACTTTGTTTTTTTTGTTATGCTTTTTTCTAATGTTTTTAAATCATGAGGATTATAAAATGATGTTTTGATATTAAATTCTTTCAAAAAATTTTCAGTCAATAATCTTGTTGGGCTATAAACAGGATCTGCTGCAATAATTTCGTCACCCGGTCTTGTTACGCTAAATATCGCTAAAAAAACTGCACCAAAACCGGTTGGTGTAGTAAACACATGATAACTTTCCTCAAGCTTTGTTAAAATTTTTTGTAATATATAAGTTGTTGATGTTCCCTGCCTACCGTAATCATAATGTCCACCTGTGGGGTTCTTAATTGCTTTAGCTTGTGTTTTTCTAATATCCTTCATTGATTTAAAGATAATAGTAGAGGCTCTTACTACAGGCGGATTCACTGACTGATTATGAAAATCTTTAGCTGTATGCTTGAGAAACGTCTTAAAAGAATTGCTCATAATTAAATTTGATAAGTTGAAAAGACAATGCTATATCCGACCAGTAATTTCAATTAAATTATAAGAAGGAAAAAAATGGGTTATCCAAAAAAACATAGGGGTCGAAGAAAGCAGGGCTCAAAAAAAAGAAGAGCAAAGAGAAAAAATAAGAAAAAATAATCTCAAATGGAGCAGATAAATAGAGTAAAATCTATCAGTGTATGGATTTTTATCATACCCTTTGTGGCTGTTAATACCTGTTTAATACTCATAACCCAATTTCATGAAATATTTCCAAACCAAGAGGATATAATTCATAATACCTTTCCTTATTTTGATGGAGGAGCGTCTATTAGCAGAACAGCTAGACCCTATCCGAGTTGGTTAATTTTTAAACCAGCAATGTTTTTAACCTCTTTTCTTCTTATAAAATATTGGATTTACAACAAACAAATTATTGAGCGTTTTGATGAAAATCATAAGTATAAAAATAAAGTTATATTTTTTGGTATAGCTTCAGCTATAGCTTTGACAGTACATTCAATTTTTCTTGGAATAAAATTTGATAATGATCTTTATAAACTTTTTAGAAGAGTTGTAATGCTATCATTTATAATTTTTGAAATTGTTGCACAAGCATATTTAGTTGCATTTTTATATTCTTTTAAAAATAAATTGAGCACTTATATCAACAACATTTATCTTAAATTAAAATTAATTTTAGTCTCATCATTAATTATTGTGGCTATAGTTAGCATACCAATTATAAGCTTACCAGGTAACGAATTTTTAGGTTTTAATTTAAAATTTTTTAAACATGCGCTTGAATGGGATTATTTTATTGCTGTAATTTCTTTTTATCTTCTGACTTTTTTAATGTGGAAAAAAACTAATTAACTATCCAACCTCCTCCAAGAACTTTTTCTCCATATTGATCTTTTTTATAAAATACACAGGCTTGACCAGGTGAAATTCCATCTTCTGGATTAAAAAGATTAATCTTTGCTTTATTATTATCAATTAAATCAATTTTTGCTTTTAAGAGACTCCCGGTAGATCTTACTTTAACAAATATATTTTGTTCTAAATCATCTTTATTAGATAACAAATTAATATCCTTTAAAAAAATTACTTTTTTTCCAAGTTTTTCTTTAGGACCAACTATTATTTCATTTTTATCTGAATTAATCTTTAACACATAAAGAGCTTCTTTATCTGAAACTTTAATGCCTTTACGTTGTCCAATTGTAAAATTAATAATTCCATCATGAACACCTATTACATCACCTTCTAAGTTTTTTATATTTCCTTTCTGAAAAGAGTCTGGTCTGAATTTTTGTATTACAGATGCATAATCGCCATTAGGAACAAAACAGATGTCTTGACTATCAGGTTTATCCGCAACGTTTAAGTCAAGATTTTTTGCAATTTCTCTAGTTTTATCTTTTAACATTCCTCCTAATGGAAATCTTAAATAATCTAGTTGCTCTCTAGTTGTATTAAATAAAAAATAACTTTGATCTCTATTTTCATCAATAGCTCTATACATATTGGTGGTATTGTTTTCTGTAATACTTTTAACATAGTGCCCAGTAACTAAAGCATCAGCTTTAAGTTCTTTTGAAACTTCAAATAAATCTTTAAATTTGACAGTTTGATTGCACTGAACACATGGAATTGGAGTTTCACCTTTCAAATAACTCTCAACAAAATTATCAATAACACCCTGTTTAAACTTATCTTGATAATAAAGAATTCTATGGTCAATATTTAATTTATGCGCTACTCGTTTAGCATCCATTATATCTTGACCTGAGCAACATTGCTTTGATGTGGCAACTTCTTTTCCATCATCATAAAGTTTCAAAGTTATTCCAATAACTTTGTATCCTTCTTTTTTCATAATTCCTGCAACAGTTGATGAGTCTACTCCACCCGACATTGCAACAACTACAGTTGTCTCTGAGGGTTTTTTATCTATGCCAATAGAATTTAAATTTTTATTCATAAGCTGGTATTTATACTTATTTACAATATAAGTTAAATTAAATGATTTTAGATTATGAACCAGGTGACAAAGTCACTAATCCTCAAAAAAAAGAATGGGGAATTGGGCAAGTACAATCTATAATTAACGGTAAAGTGACAGTTAATTTTGAAAATGTTGGAAAGAAAGTAATTAATGCAAAAAATGTTGATTTAAAAAAACTGGGAAAATGAAGATTGACTTAAAAGAGATTGTTAGAAGTTTAGTAAAAGATTTTTTAGAGGCTGGAGATTTGGCTATCCAATTAAGAGAAAAGGGTTTGGAAAAAAAAATAAAATCAGACAATACACCTGTAAGTAACGGTGATTTAGAAGTAAACAAATTTATATTAAAAAAAATTTCTGAGGTTACTCCTAATTTACCTATCATTTCAGAGGAGACCTCTGAAAATAAAGATAACCCTGATTTAAAAAATTTCTGGCTTGTTGATCCTATTGATGGAACTTATGATTATATTAATAATCTAGAAGAATTTACTATTAACGCTGGTTTAATTATCAACAATAAACCTGTTGCAGGATTAATAAATGCTCCTGCAAAAAAAAGAATGTTTTACTCCTATGAAAAAGGTAATGCTTTTGAGCTTAGCAATGGTAAAGAAATAAACTTAAGCAATGTCCCTGCTAAGAAAACAAAAAATTTAAAATTTATTTCATACTCAACCAAAATAAAACCAGAAATTCAAAAAATTTATAATGATTTGGGAGTAAAAGAATATACTAGAATGAAAAGTTCTTTGAAATTCTGTGTTGTTGCTGCAGGTGAATATGATGGTTATGTTGCTGAACCTAGGGCGTATGAATGGGATATCGCAGCTGGTCATGCAATTTTAGATCACGCTGGTGGGGCTGTAACTGATTTTGAAGGAAATGAAATTTTGTATGGCAAACAAGGTCTGAAAAATCCAAGTATAATTTTGAAAAATAAAAATATTTTATAATGGATGAACAATTAAGAATAATATTAATAATTATTGTTTCAGTTTCAATTTTTGGATTATTGGTGTTTGTTTTTGTAAAAAATTATGTAAGAAATAAAATAAATCAACTTGTTAATGAAGAAAAAGATAAAAAGTTAAAGTAGATTTATTATTTTTAGATATTCGTCTTTTTGTATATCCATTACTTTTTTTGATGTTTCAAAATCAAATCCATTTCTTGCAAGTAAAGATATATCTTTTTTATAAAATAAAGTTCTATTGTCCTCTGCTCTGGCTGGGCCAATTCTTTTTTTTTTACATAATTTAATTGCTGAAAAAAAATCTTGATCAGAATTATCTTCCTTAATTTTATCTACTGTATCCTTGATAAATGTTTCATTAATCCCTTTTCCAATTAAATAATTTCTAATCTTATTAATTGAATTTCCCCTTTGAATCATGCTTTTAGCTTTACTTTCAGAATAAAATTGGTCATTTATAAATCTGTTTTTTTCTAGATCAGACAAAACAATATCAATCAGTTTATTTACATCTTTTTTTCTTACATCGGACGCTGATAGTTTCATGTATTTTTTTAACAAATAAGTTTTGAGTTGTTGTTTTGAAGGAGCGTACTTTTCAACATAAGCAAAGGCAAAATTGCGCATCTCATCAACAGTTACTTGAAGTGTTTTTTTTCTATTTCTTATAGGAATCATTGTTAGATTTAATATAATATATCTAAATGATTGAACAAATTTATACTTATTTTACAATTGAGACACTTTACATGTGGATCAACCTTGGTGTTCTGCCATTTTGGTTGATCTTAATTATATTTCCCCAATCACATTTAAGTAGAATTTTTGTAACATCAATTTTTCCTTTTTTCATATTAAGCGGTGTGTATATCTTTATTTTATACAAATCTTACTTAACTGGTTACGACTTTGATGGGAACTTTACCCTTTATCTAGGTCTAAATGAATTATCTAGATTATTTGAAGATCATTTATACATAATGACGTTTTGGATTCATTTTATATCGATAAACTTATTTATTGGTGGCTGGATTGTTAAAGATTCTCAAAAGTTCTCAATTAATAAAGTTCTATTAGCTATTCCTTTAATTGTTACTTATTTAATTGGTCCAATAGGTTTATTTTTCTATTGGATAATCAGAATTTTTTACGCAAAAAGAATTAGTTTATATGAGTAATCATATAGATTTTTATTTCGATATAATTAGCCCATATGCATATATTGCTCACAAAAAAATTCTTAAACATAAAAATATTGTTTTTAATTACAAACCAATTTATTTAGGAGGTCTTCATAAGCTAGCTGGAATTGATTCTCCTGCATTTAATGAATATAAATTGAGAAATAATATAAATGATTGCAACCTAGTGTCTGAAAAAAATAATATTGAATTCAAATGGAATTCTAATTTTCCAATTAATTCTTTAAATATTATGAGAGGTTATATTAGTGTTAACAAGGATAAGCAAAATGATTACTTAAATTGTTTTTTTGATGCTTATTGGAAAGACAATCTTGACTTATCAAATATTAAAAATATATCTAAATTAATAAGCGAATTAAAAATTGATAGTGAGCAATTTTTTCAAACTATAAAAGAACAATCTGTTAAAGATAAATTGATTAAATTAACCACTGATGCTTTTCAAAAAGAAGTTTTTGGAACTCCGACTTTTATAGTTAATAATAAAATCTTTTGGGGACAAGATAGACTTGAATATGCTTTAGAACAATTTAATGCTAATTAAATTATTTTAAATTTACTGGTAGACATAGATCCAAACCCACCATCAATATGTGATACTTTTTGATATCCCATATCTTTTAATGATTTTACAGCTAAAGCAGATCTTACTCCTCCTGCACAGAATAAAATAAATTCTTTATTTTGGTCTATTTGTCCATTTTGAAATACAGGGCTATTTGGATCTAAATAAACTTCTAGCATTCCTCTTGGAATATGACTTGCTCCCTCAACCTTTCCAGTATTTTCTAATTCATTAATTTCTCGTATATCTATTAAATTACAATTTTCATTTTTAAACATTTCATGAGCCTCATCTGCTGAAATAGTTTTTATTTGGTTAATGATCTCAGATATTAATGTTTGAAGTGATTTAATAGCCATAGATATTTTAATATAGTAATTTATATTAATTTCCAAATAAAAATAACATTTAAAACAGTGAAAAAAATATTAAAAAAAATATTAATCAAGTTAAACAGGGTTTGTGGATTTGAAATTATTGACCAAAATGAATTTTCTTTTCCATCATTAAAAAATAAAACTTTTAATGATCTTAGTTCACTTAATCAAAAATCTATTGTTATTCCATTGGGTGAAGTAAAAATAACACGAAAAATAAAATCATTAGGAATCATTGTTAGAACAAATTCTAACATTCATATTTCTGATCAAAATAAAAAAAGAATATTTAATGAAGATAAATTAGATTATATCTTAAAGTCACTAAAATCACTTGTTATAACAATAAATTCTTTTAATAAAAAATTTCCAAATCTTAAAATAAACCTGACATTAATAGATCAAAGCAATTCTGAAATTGTCAATCAAAAATTTAATGAAATTTTATCAAAACTAAATTTTAAAACTAAGTTAATACCATTTGATAAAAATGAATTTAAAAATGAAATTAATTTAGACTATAATAAAGATGTTTTTGGAAATTTAAGTAGTCTATTGAAATGCTTTAAAGTTGGAAAAGAAAACAAAGATGATTTGGTATTATTTTTAGAGGACGACTATTTGCATAAAGAAACCATGATTGAAGAAATGGTCATGACTTATGAAAGAATATCTTCGCAATTAAAAAAAGAATTAATTATTGTTCCTTCAGATTATCCATACCTATATTTGAAAGAAAGACATACAAATATTTTAGCTGGTAGCCATAGACATTGGCAAACATTAGATAAGATTCTCTGTAGCTTCATGACGAGTAATCAAATTTTAAATGATTACTGGGATAACTTTGTATTAACCTGTAAAGATCATAATGATCCAATTGAAAAGTATCTTAATGAAATTTGCAAAAAGGAAATATGTATCTCACCAATACCATCATTGTCTATACATATGGCAAATGCTAATTCAATTTTTGGAATTTCCCCATTCGTTGATGTAAAAAATGATTGGAAAAAATAATTTTTTTATTTAATAAAATGTCCATTTATCTCAATAGATTTTATGGACTCTTTATCAGAATGAGGATTGTTAATTAAATTTGCAATAACTGATTTTTTTTTCTTAGTAGTAAATGAAAACCATACTCCTGGTGGCACTATCAAAATATTATCTTTTGACTTGCTTAGGGTAATTAGTTCTTCGCACTCAAAAGTCTTAGATTTTTTTCTTCCATCAAATAATCTAAAGATTACCTCTCCACAAACAGTGGTAAAAATACATTGATTTTTTTTATGAAGGATCCATCCTTTTTTTTTATTATAGTTTATCTCATTAAAGTAAACTTCTCCAAATGTTTTAAAAAAATTATTTTTTTTTGATACAAATTTTATCAGATCACCTTTTGAATTTTTAAAAATACTTTGTTTAATTTTTTTAACGCCAATTATTTTCATTCATGTATTCTAAAATTTGATTTATTGTAATTTTAAATGGATCTTTTTTATGTTTAAATACATCTTTGTACCATTCTGTGGTAATTTTTACTCCATTTTTAACTGAATAAGTTGGATGCCAGTCTAAATATTTTTTAGCTTTTTTAATATCTAACTGCAAATTTTTTTGCTCATAATACTTAACTTTTTTATTATATTTAATCTTTCCGTTTCCCCAAAAAGAAATCATATATTCTACTATTTCTTTAACACTTTTTATTGAATTATTTTTTGTTCCAAAATTCCAAGCATCAGAGAATTTATTTGGATTTATAAATTGTTTCTTAGCTAATATTAAATAACCTCTCAAGGGTTCTAGCACGTGTTGCCAGGGTCTATTAAAATTTGGATTTCTTAAATATATTGACTTGCCCTTTAAAAGAGATCTGATGCCATCAGGTATTAACCTATTAGCTGACCAATCACCTCCACCTATAACATTTCCTGCTCGAGCACTAGAAATACCGCACTTTCTTTTGTCTTTAAAAAAACTTTCTCGATATGCTCTAATAATTAATTCAGATGAAGATTTAGATGCACTATAAGGGTCAATACCCCCTAGCACATCGTGTTCTTTATATCTTGTAAGTTTACCAACGTTTTCATAACATTTGTCTGATGTAATCATTACAACCGATTTAACAAATGCATAGTTTTTTGATGCCTCTAAAATGTTAAGCGTACCTCCAACATTTACATCAATTGTTTTATGTGGCTTAAGATACGACTCAATAATCAAAGGTTGCGCAGCTAAATGAAAAATAATTGAAGGTTTAGATTTTAGTATAAATTTATCTAATCTCTTTTTATCTCTGATATCAAATATTCCTAACTTTATTTTTTTGTTAAGTTTTAATTGATAAAATAAATTTTTATTTTGATTAGGACTATAACCTGTTCCATAAACTTTTGCTCCCATATGCAAAAGCCAACAACATAACCATGAACCTTTAAATCCTGTTGCACCTGTAACAAGAATTTTTTTATTTTTGTAAAAACTATTCATTTTTTCCATACTGAACCTTGTGAATTTAATATTTTTTCTAAATCTATTTTATCTCTAATTGTATCCATACATTTCCAAAAATGTTCATGCTTAAAAGCTTTAAGGTTGTTATCATTGCATAGATTTGTCATTGGCTCTTTTTCAAATAAAGTTTGATCATTATCGATATAATCAAAAACTTTTGAGTTCAATACAAAATATCCTCCATTGATCCATCCAGCACTAGTTTGTGGTTTTTCCTCGAATTTAGTTACATCATCTCCCTTAATTTCCAATTCGCCAAATCTTACTGGAGGGTGTACAGCTGTAACTGATGCAATCTTTTTATGTTTTAAATGAAATTGAATTAAACTATCTAAATTAATAGAACATAAACCATCACCATAAGTCATAAAAAAATTTTCATTTTTATCAAAGTATGATTTTAATCTTAAAATTCTCCCACCTGTCATTGTATTTTGTCCGGTATCTACAACAGTCAAGTTCTTAAACTCTTTAGAATTTTTATAATATTCAGTTATCACATCTTTTTTATAACCTGCGGCAACTATAAATTCATCATGTCCATAAGACTGATAAAAATTCATTATGTGACTAAGTATAGGCTTGTCTCCAATTTGAACCATTGGTTTAGGAATTTTATCTGTATACTCAGCTAATCTTGTCCCAAATCCACCAGCTAAAATTACTGTTTTCATATTTATTGATTCCAAAATGTGTATATCGTAAAAATAGTTACTTCATAACCAAAATCAACAAAATAGGGTATTTATAATGATTAAAGAAAAAAATTTAGCTCCAACTTTTAAACTTCCTTCAACAAATAAAAAAGAATTTTCATTAAAAGATTCTTTAGGTAATTATGTTGTTTTATACTTTTATCCAAAAGATGACACCCCAGGATGTACAATTGAAACTAATGATTTTAATAAATTATTACCAAAATTTAAAAAATTAAATTGTGAAATATTGGGTATTTCTAAAGATAATTTAAAAAGTCATGACAAATTCAGAGATAAATACAAAATTAAATTTGATTTATTGGCTGATGAAGAAAAAAAGGTATTAAAAAAATACAAAGTATGGGCTAAAAAAAAATTCATGGGAAGAGAGTTTATGGGAATAATTAGAACAACTTTTTTGATTGATAAAAAAGGTAAAATACTCAAAGTTTGGGAAAACGTTAAAGTAAAAGACCACGCTAAAGAAGTATTAGAAACTTTGCAAAATATTGTGAAAAAATAAAATTAAAATGCCCCGATTGGGGCATTTTAATTACTTACTAGAGAGAGAAATTTATTTTAGAGGCCCTTCGATGAGATAACGACATGGAGATCGAAGAGCCTCTACATTGTATACAATTAGTCTCGTATTGCATATGCAATCACACCAGTCTCGGTGACATCTGTACCTTTAGTTTCACCTTCTTTACTTAACCTTAGACCAATGGTTGCTTTGATAGCACTAAACACAATGTAAGCGATTATGAATACAAATATATTTACAGCTAATACACCAATTAATTGTGTGCTAAAATTTGCACCAGAATTTGTAGCTGGAACGATTAATGTTCCCCAAATTCCTGCAAATAAGTGTGCTGGAATTGCTCCTACTACATCATCAATTTTTAATGAGAATAATAGTTTTGTACCGTACACTACGATTAAACCTCCTACGGCACCAATTAATATAGCTGCTAAAGGTGATGGAGCTAATGGTTCAGCTGTAATTGCAACTAATCCACCAATACACCCATTTAACATTTGAATTACATCCGTTTTACCAAAATGTAGTCTTGTAATTACTGCGGCACCCATTACTCCGCCAGCACCAGCTAAAAATGTATTAATGAAAATTGTTGATACTGCTATAGCATCATCTGCAGTTCCCATAGCTAATTGTGAACCACCGTTGAAACCAAACCAACCTAGCCATAAAATAAATACTCCGATTGTAACTAATGGTATAGATGAAGCAGCAAACGGTTTAAGTGGAGCTGGAACACCAGACTTTGTAAATCTTCCAAGTCTAGGGCCAATAATCATAGCACCAGCTAAAGCCGCAGCACCGCCAGTTGAGTGTACCAAAGTCGAACCAGCAAAATCAGAAAAACCTAATTCTGCTAACCAGCCTCCACCCCACTGCCAACCCATTACAATTGGATAAATGATTCCCGAAAGTATTGCAGCGAATAAGAAAAACGGCCATAATTTAATTCTTTCTGCCATCGTACCAGATACTATAGAAACTGTAGTTGCGCAGAACACCATTTGAAAATACCAATCAGAACCATCTGCATAACCTGTGTCTACCGCACTAGCATCAGACCATGGTATAAATTTTCCAATATACCCGCCCTCTGGAATACCATAAGCTAAGTTATAACCTACCATCCAGAACATAATTCCAGCAATTGAAAATAAACCTATATTTTTTGCACAGATAACGGATACACTTTTTGATGTAACCATACCTGACTCTAACATTGCAAATCCAGCAGCCATAAACATTACTAAGAAACCACAAATTAGAAATAACAAGGTATTAAATATAAAACCTACCTCGGCAGAAACAGTGGTTTCTGCCATGCCCGCACTACTCATGTTTAATAAAAATATCAAACTGATTAATGGTGCACTTAATTTTTTTAATAAAATTGTCATAAGACCTCCCATTTAGAAAGTCTTTATATTTTTTAATTCATATATAACTAACGTTGATTGGGAAAATTGGGTATGCAAAATTTGCATATAGTAACAGCCCTGAACGTTTTTTGAAAACGTTAGGGCTGTTAAAAAAAAATATTATCTGTTGAATACTTCTTTTAAAGCTTTAGCTGGTAAGAATTTTACCTTTTGAGAAGCAGCAATTTGAATCTGCTCACCCGTTCTAGGGTTTCTTCCAACTCTTGCTTTTCTCTTAGCTACTTTATACGTACCAAACCCAGCAATTTTTACAGAGTCATCACCTTTTAAAGCGTCTAAAATAGTGTTGGTAATTGTATCAAAAGTTCGCTCAGCATCAGCTTTGCTCAAATTTAATGAGCCAGAAAGCTTAGCAATTAGTTGTTTTTTATTCATTTTAGCTCCGGTTTTGTTGATTAATAATTATACTTGTCATAAACGTTGATAAATCAAGCTTTTTTTTAGTGTTTAGTTTTTTAAAACACACAATATATTGTAAAAACTTAAATTAACGTTGGATTTATTGACTTTTTAAACATTTTAGAATGTGAATTATCTAAATAAACCTAGGTCTTTTAGATCATTAAATGTGGTGAAAAACATCAATGATAGCAACAAAAACAATCCGATTCGAAAAAAACCTTCTTGAGTTTTTTGAGACAAAGGTCGGCCTAAAACTTTCTCAAATGCATAAAACATTAAATGTCCTCCATCTAACATTGGTATTGGAAATAGATTAATAAGCCCTAAACTTATTGAAATATAAGCCATCATACTAATAAATGCCAACACACCGAACGTAGCAACTTGTCCAGAAATTTTAGCAATTCTAATTGGGCCTCCCAATTGAGAAGTGTCTGCTTTACCTAAAATCATTCCTCCGATGTATTTTAATGAGGAAACGCTTACAAAATAAACTTCATAACCTGCATGATATAAAGCCTGTGCAGGTCCTAATTTAACATGGTTAACTTTATTATTATAAGCACCAAGCTTAATACCAACCATTCTTTTATTAATTTTATTTCCCAATCCATCATCACCCTCAACTACATTCGGCTGAATTTTAAGAATTAACTCATCGTAAGAACGCTTAACTTTAAAGTCTATAAAATCACCAGTAGACATGGTGATAAATTTAGAAACTTCCATAATACTTTTAACTTCATTACCGTCTATTTCTAAAATTATATCCTCAGCTTTTAGCCCTCCTACCATTGCAGGACTATCTTTTTGAACTTCATTTATAACAGCAGGAGTAAAATCTTTGCCTATAAATGTATATATTGAAAAAAATATTACTATTGCTAATAAAAAATTAGCTAGTGGACCGCCAAATACAATTAAAACTCTCTGATATAAAGGTTTTAAAATAAATAATTTTTCCCGCTCTTCTTCGTTATATTTCTCTAAAATTTCTTGATGATCAGCCTGAGAATAAACATTTCTGTCACCAAAAAATTTAACATATCCACCCAGAGGAATTGCGCATATTTTCCATCTGGTGCCTGATTTATCATTCCAACCAAATAACTCTTTACCAAAACCAATTGAAAAATCTGTAACACCTACTCCATATTTTCTTGCAAAATAATAGTGTCCATATTCATGTATAAAAACGACTACTAAGATAAGTATTAAAAATGGGATGATATAAGTAAACATGGTTAAAATATATTATTATTTACAATTAACTCAATAAGCTAAAATGCCTTATTATTACTAAATTTTACAATTTAGTTTAAATTTTGATCATTAATACTGTATAATGTAGGTATGCCTTCATTTGATGTCATAAGTAAAATTAATTATCAAGAATTTGATAATGCTTTAGCTAATTGTGTAAGGGAAATTGGAAATCGATATGATTTCAAAGGACTTCATATTTCAATTGAACGAAAAGATAAAACAGTCACTACCAATGCACCTGATGAATTGAAATTAAAGCAAGTAAATGAATTGTTGCAAACCCATTTGGTTAGACGAAAAGTAGATCCAAGGGTTTTAGAAGTTAAAAGTTCTGAAGGAGCCTCAGGAGGATCAATTAGACAATCAAGTGAATTAAAAGAAGGTATAAGTCAAGAAAATGCAAAAAAAGTAATTGCTGATATAAAAAAGCTTAAACTCAAAATTCAAATTAAAATTCAAGGCGATGAATTAAGAGTAGATGGCAAAAAGAAAGACGATCTTCAAGAAGCTATGGCTGCAATCAAAACAATTGATATTGGTCTTCCAATAGACTTTGTAAACTTTAGAGATTAATCCTCTCAAACTATTTATTGTATTTAGTAAAAAAAGATGTAAGCAGACACTCAATTACTTAAATATATATCTTTCCCAACTTAATGAACTTCTCTGATCTCAATATCGAAAATAAACTAAAAAGATCAATCGAACTAGCTGATTTTAAAGTTCCAACACCTATTCAAAGTCAATCAATACCAATTAGCTTGGAAGGAAAAGATGTTTTAGGAACTGCACAAACAGGAACTGGTAAAACTTTAGCGTTTACTATTCCAATGATTAATAAACTTCTTAAAAACAAACAAGCGATGGCTCTGATTATTTGCCCAACAAGAGAACTTGCAACACAAGTAATGGAAACAGTTTTAAAGTTAAATATTAGAGAAATAGGGATTGGAAATGCTCTTTTGATTGGTGGCGAGAGTATGCAAAAACAACTTAGACAATTAAATAAAAGAGCAAGAATTATAGTTGGAACTCCAGGAAGAATTAATGACCACATAGAACGTAAAAGTTTAAATCTATCAAAAGTTAATTACCTAGTTCTTGATGAAACTGATCGAATGTTAGATATGGGTTTTACTCCACAAATAGAATTAATTTTAAAATTTGTACCAAAAGAACATCAAACATTATTATTTTCAGCTACTTTACCTGAAAATATTTTAAAAATTTCACAAAAATATCTTAATAATCCTGAAAGAGTTTCAGTTGGATCTTTATCAACACCAATTGAAAAAATTAAACAAGAAACTTTTCAAATTACGCCTGATAAAAAATATCATGAACTAATAAATCAGTTAGTTGAAAGAAGTGGTTCTATTTTAGTTTTTGTAAAGACTAAACATGGTGCTGATAAAATAGTTAAGCGATTAAAATATGATGGACATAAAGCTGATGCTATACATGGAAATCTAAGACAAAGTAAAAGAGATCGTGTAATTAGAGGTTTTAGAAATGGTAACAGTAGAATTTTAGTTGCGACTGATGTTGCAGCACGTGGATTAGATATACCGGTTATTAAACACGTTATAAATTACGATCTTCCTCAAGTACCTGAAGATTATATTCATCGAATAGGTAGAACTGGTAGAGCAGGAAAAGATGGTTCGGCTTTAACCTTTTTAACTAATAATGACAGAAATATGTGGAGATCAATTCAAAAACTAATTGATCCAGATTTTAAAGTTAAAGAAGAAGCAAAACCAAATAACAAAAAAGGGAGAAAATTTAATAAAAAAAATAAATTTAAAAAGAAATTTTCAGATAAAAAATTTAATAAAAAGAAAAAATTTAAATCCTTTGAGAAGGAAGCTAATAAAAGAAAATTTAAAAATAGAAAAAGACCTAAAAATTTTAAATTTAAAAAAAATAAACGTAAGTAATTTTATACTTTTTGGATTAAAGAAGCGCTATTATTTGTAGGCTTATTTACATCTTTTGATACTTCATAAAAAATTAAATTAGGAATTTTACGTTCTTTTAAAAATGTAGAGCCTTGTAATTCTAAATTTAAATAACGATGAATATCAGTTTGATTAAGGATAACAGGTTGTCTGTGGTGAATTTCATTTATGTTATCTTTTGCACCTTCTGTAATCAAACAAAACTGATCATTTTCAAAGATACCAGCAAAAAAAATAGGATTTGTGTCCTCACGAGTAAAATAATGTGGTGTTTTTTCTTTCTCTTCCCTTTTCCATTCATAAAAACCATCTGCAACTGCAACACATCGGTTGTTTTTTATTAGTTTTTTAAATGAAACTTTTTCATCAATGGTCTCAAGTCTTGC
Organism: uncultured Pelagibacteraceae bacterium; assembly: GCA_902573295.1. Taxonomy (GTDB): domain Bacteria; phylum Pseudomonadota; class Alphaproteobacteria; order Pelagibacterales; family Pelagibacteraceae; genus Pelagibacter. The sequence goes on from CACGJB010000002.1 coordinate 49,672, forward strand.
ATTAATTAACGCTTTAAAATCTTTATCTTTAGCCCAACCAGGGACTAAGCCCCATTGTAGATTTTCTAAAGTATTTCCATTTTTATATTTTTTTATTACAGGAAGTTTTTGATAAGGATGAGCATTATAGTTTTCAGTATCTTCAACCTGAATTGCTGATTTCACTAATTTATTTGTTTTAGTTACAGGATTTTTTACTACGTATCTTCCACACATTATATTGTTTGCTGTTTCATTAATTCTTCTATTTGCTTTATCATTATTTTTGGTGATCTCATTGCAGGATAAATTTCTTGAGCTTGTTCATAGCTTCTTATTGCTTTTTCATAATTTTTAAGTTGAATATTTACTAAACCTTGTCCTGCTAAAGCTCCAAAGTGTCTTTGTTCTAAGGCTAGTACTTGATCTATATCATCTTGAGATTTTTGAAATTCTCCTAGCATATAAAGTACAGTTGCTCTTTTATTCCAAGCTTCAGCCCAATTTTGATCAATATTAATAACTTCAGTAAAAATATCTTTTGCTTTTATATAGTTTTGATCTCTCACAAATTGAGAGCCCTCTTCTAATCTTGCAGTAAGTTTTTCATCAGTAGGATGTGTGCTCCATAAAGCCCAAATTTCTTGCTCTATTATGAAAGCTACTTTCGATTTATTTGCTTTTAACTCTTTAAACAACTGGTTCAGTCTAGTATCTCTTTCATTTGATAAAGAGCTAACCTGTGAAAATAAATAAACCAAAATTACTAAGAACAACTTTTTCATATTTAAATATTATCAAATATTAGAATTAGAGTCTTTGGTCTTAAGTGTCTTTGTTGTTATTTTTACAACTATAAAAAGAAATATCTTTTTCTTTTTTCTCTTGTTTTATATTGGTTGTGATTTCGTGAATAAGTTCGCCTGTTTTTCTAGTATAGACTGCAGACTCAGAATAATTCCTCTCTTTATCGAATGCTTGAATTAAGAATATATCCTTATTCGAAATTTTAACCTCTAAATCAATTTTATTAAAAAATTCTGATAAATTTTTAACATTTAGAACATCTGGTGTTTTAGACTCGATTATTAACTTATTAATATCTTTTCTTTTAATTTGATCTTTTGTGAAAGATTCAAAGTTATGGTCAGGATTTTTTAAAATTACTTTTTCAAATTTACAATTTAAGTTTAAATCAGAATTTAGAGTAATGTTTGTATTTTGAGCTTGAGCAAAACTAAGGCAACATAATAAGCTAAATATTGATAGAAAGATTTTCATTTAATTAATTATATTAATAATACTTTTTTTTATTGTTTCACTTATTTTAATTGTTCCATCTTTATTGGGATGTATGCCGTCTTGTTGATTCAAACTTGGATTAAGTGCCACACCTTCAAGAAGAAATGGGATTAATGTTAAATTATACTTTTTTGATAACTTTGGATAAATACCATCAAACTTTGTTTTATATTTTTCTCCATGAGTATCTGGTGCCACCATTCCAGCTAAAATAATTTTAATTTTTTTATTCTGAGCAACTTTAATTATTTGTTCTAAGTTTCTTTCCGTTTCCACTGGTTGGATTCCTCTGAGCATATCATTAGCACCTAATCCTAAAATAATTAAATCTATTCCTGGTTCGGATAAACTCCAATCAGCTCTATTCAACCCACCTGATGACGTGCTACCAGAAACACTTCCATTAATGACTTTAATATTTAACCCAGCTTGCTTAAGATTATTTTCTAAAACTATAGATAAATGATGTTCTTTAGGTAATCCATATCCAGCCATCAAACTATCACCAAATAAAACTACCTTTTCTATTGCACTTGCGTTTATGTGCACTAGAAAGATTATCAAAATTTTAATAAATATAGTTTTATTCATGAGTACTCTTCTTAAATTAAAAAAAATAAATCTCAAATACCAAACTGGTAAAGATAGTATCAGTGTTTTAAAGAATATTGATTTAAATATTAAGAAAAAAGAAACAGTTTCAGTAGTTGGAGAAAGTGGCTCAGGGAAAACAAGTTTAATAATGTTAATTGGGGGCTTAGAAAAACCAACATCTGGTAAAATAATTTTTAATGATCAAGAAATAACAGGCCTTAGTGAAGACGAAGTATCTGAGGTAAGAAAGAAAAATATTGGAATAATTTTTCAGTCGTTTTATTTAATTCCTAATTACACAGCAGTAGAAAATGTTGCTTTAACGCTTGAACTAAATAATTTTAAAAATCCAGAAAAAGAAGCAAAAATATTATTAGATCGATTTGGTTTGAAACATCGTTTAAATAATCTACCAAGTCAATTATCTGGTGGTGAACAACAAAGGGTTGCTATTGCTAGAGCAATTGCGATGAAACCTGAATTAATCTTAGCAGATGAACCAACAGGAAACTTAGATACTGAAAATTCTATTATGATTGCAAATATTTTGTTTAAGTATGTCAAAGAAGAGGGTTCTTCTTTAATTATGGTAACCCATGATCCTAAGCTTGCAGATAAAGCTAAAAAAAAAATAAAAATTAAAGATGGAAAAATTAAATAATCCTTCAGAATTTAGTTTAATTTTCAAATACGCTTTAAAAGACTTAAGCAGAAATTATCATAAAATTTCTAGTATCATTGTTACGCTCTTTATAAGTCTTTTTATTTTAAGTGCTATTTTCACAATTGAGGATAGTCTTAAAAAAGAACTTAATGATAATGCCAAATCACTTTTAGGTGGAGATTTGGAAATTGATTACAATCGTAATCAGGGGAATTTAGATCTAGTTAATCAAGTAAAAGAGTTTGCAACTGTTTCTCAAATGATTGAGTTCAGTACTATGCTTTCAACTACCGGCAGAGAAAAAAATAAATCATTATTTACAAGAATTAAAACTGTGGATGAAAAATATCCTTTATATGGAAATGTTGTTTATGAGCCAATTGGTGCTTATGAAAGAATGCAAAAAGAGCCTAACACTATCCTGATCAATGAAAGTTTATCAAAAACCCTAAATATTAAAATTAATGAAGTGGTAAAAGTCCAAGATCAAAATTTTACAGTAATTGGAATTATTAAATCAGTACCTGATGTAAGTGGATTTGTTGCATTTGGTGATTGGGCTTTAGCAGGAAAACAAACTTTAGAAATTTTAAAGCTTAATGGCATTGGAAGCTTTTTAAACTATGAATACAAAGTTAGATTTAATGAAAATGATAAACCAGAGGAAATTGAAAAACAAATTGAAGAAATATTTAAAGACGATCAAAAAGTAAAACTTAGATATCCTGAGAATTCTGCAAGTGGAATAAAAAGAATTATTAATAATTTTTCTCAATTTTTATCTCTTGTATCTATCAGTGCAATGTTGATAGCAGGTATTGGGATAGCAAATACTTTGCTTTCTTTTATAAATCAAAACAATATGTCGATAGCTGTACGAAAAGCAGTTGGCTTTTATTCAGGCAATATTAAAACACTATATTACCTGCAATTGTTTATACTTTTATTTATCATCACTGTTGTTGCTTATGGATCGAGTTTCTTAATTGTACCAATAGCAGATAAATATTTATCTGATGGATTGGGATTGAATGTTTATCCAGTATTTTCATTACTTAATTTTTTTAAAATATTTTTAGTAGGATTATTGGTGCTGATAATTTTTTCTATTCCAACAATCAGTTCTATTGATCAAGTTAAAGCCTCTAATTTATTTAGAAACGTATTCCAAAACCTTCAATTTTTTTATTCTAAGAAATCAGTTGTTCTAAGCTTTGTTTTATTATCTATCTTAATTTTGTTATTCACGATTGGATCTGAGCAACCTTCTTATAGCTTGGGTTACTTTGCTGCTTTTTTTGTTTGTTTAATTGTATTTTTCTTACTTTCAAAATTAATCATTTTTTTCCTAAAAAAATTCAAATCTAGTCCAATAATTTCTTTAAAAGTTTCAATTAAAAATATTACCCAAACAAAAAGTATAACTCCTATTACAGTTATGTCTCTTGGTTTAGGGGTTACTTTATTATTAACATTAGCTTTAGTTGGTACAAATTTTCAAAGAGAAATTGCGAAATCAATTCCTGATATTGCACCTGATTATTTCTTTGTAGGTATTCAAAAAGGTGAAAAAGAGAAATTTGAACAAGGTATTTTAAATATGGATCCAAATGCATCCATTGAAATAGTGCCAATGGTATCCTCTGGAATTGTTAAAATTAATGGTATCGATCCTAACACTTATATTAAACCAGATAATGATAGTTACTGGGTAATTGGTAGCGAACGAAGATCTTCTTGGGTGGAAAATATACCTGAAGATAATCCAATTTTAGAGGGTAAATGGTGGGATTTATCAAACCCAAATCAACTTCAAATATCTCTAGATGCAAAAGTTGCTAGAGATTTTAATATTCAGTTAGGTGATATTTTCACTCTAAATGTTTATGGAAGAGAAATTGAAGGAGAGGTCATTAATTTTAGAGAAGTAGATTATCGAGATTTGAGCATCAACTTTGCAATGTTATTTAATCCTCAATTTGCAAGAAATATTCCACACGAATATTTGGCTACTGCAAAATTTGATACAAATAAATTTGATGAAACTGAGATGCTTGAAATCATGCCAAGTTTATCAATGATAAAAATTGCAGATTATTTATCTAAAGTTACAGCTGTTTTGAATAAAGTATTTATTGCAGTTACTTTAATTTCTGCGGTTACTATTGTTATAGGTTTAATCGTAATTTCAAGCGCAATTATGGTTCAAGGAAAAGTTAAAGAGTATCAAAATTTAGTCTTTAAAATTTTAGGTTTTTCAAAAAAACAAATCGTTTTTTCATCGCTAATTGAGTTCATCATTATTTTTAAATCTGTAATTTTAATTGCAATATTTTTTGCAGTGATTGGTTCAAAATTTATTATGGAAAATATTTTTGAGCTAGTGTGGATGTTTGACTTTAAAGTTTTAATTTATTTAGGATTTTCAATTGGCTTTGTTACTTTAATTTTAATATTGCTAACAAACTTAAAATATCTAAATCCTAAAGTTTACCCTCTTATAAGAAATCAATAATTAGAATTTAGTAATTTTACTATCCAAAGAAATTAAATTTAATTCTACTTTCAATTTTGGAAATCTTTTTTTTATTTGTTTTTTAATTTTTGAGAACGACTCTTTATGAATTTTTTTTTCATTTACTGGGCTAAATTCCTTTTTTCCATTTGCAATTTTGGCAGCGCCACAATCTTTATGATTAATAACAATTAATTTTTGTATTTTATGCAATTGAATAGAAGTTCCTAAATTATCATAAAACGTTTTATGCCATTTTTTGAATTTATTATGTGTTACACCAACAGCTGCACCTGCAATTGTGAATGCACTATATTTTCCTGTTAATTTTTTTTTCTTTAAATGATTATGAACTAAATGTTGAAATCTTGGATCCATACAAGATAACACCATCGCTTTAAATTTTGATTTCATCAATTTAATTCAACTTTAAACATAGCCTCGTTTCTTCTGTTCATTGGAAGGGTAAATGGGCTATCATAGGTTGCTCTAATGGGTGGGCTTTTAATTGATATATTATTTTTTTGTAACTCTTTTTCTAAAATTTCTTTATGCTTAAGAAAGTTTCCATCTGATGCTCGTCCAGAATATCTCAGCACCGCGTAGTATCCTCCTTCAATATTAACTATTTTAACATCTTCTCTGCTTGGATTTGGTACATTTTCTAAGTTAAATTTCGAGGGCAAATAAAATTGCATGCTCATATTTCCATTTTTCTCAACCTGAGTAACTGGGGTTGTCATTTTAATTTTCTTTTGAGTATCGTTTCTACCTGAAATGTAATTAAATAATTTTCTAAAATTACTATCTATTCCAGATGTCATTGTTTCCACTGCTAAACGATCAGAGTATTTTCTAATCTCATATACTTCGTTTTTAGTGATAACTTCATAATTTGCTTCTTCGTAAGCCACAACTGTAGAATAAGGTAAAATAAATAAAGTACAAAAAACTATAAAATAAAATTTAATAATTTTCATTGTTACATGACTTTATATTCAAAATTTTGTGTAGTTTCATTAATTTGAATTAATTTAGCACCATTTCTTTCATGAAAATTAGTTGCCATTTCTGTTAGTGGCGAAAGAGTTACTAATCTATTTAAATGATTAGATTTTTTGATTTTTTTGAATACTTCTTTCACTATTAATTTGCCTCCACCCTTTTTTTTAGACCATACGGTGTAAGCGATAGCTATTTGACCACCAGCCTGGTCACGCATAGCAGTTTGAAGAAATGCATCAGTACTAAGTTTTTCTAGTTCCTCAACACTTTTTGGAATTTCATTTGTGTAAGCAAAACACATAACAGCATGAATTTCTCCTTTATATTCAACTCCAAAAATTTTTCTTCCGTATCCCGTTCTAAACTTATTATCCAACTCTGGTCTTATAGGATCTTCATCTGTATTACATTCTTTAAGCTCAACAAGTTTTGCACCTTTAACCCAACCAAAAAAATTGTCGATATTTTTACTTAAGACTTGTCTATTTTTTCTTAACCTAGCTTTAATTCTTGGATTAAAGTTTTTCATGATTTCAATTTAAACATTTATTTAAAATTTAGTATGTGTAAAAAAATCATATTAGATAATCGTATAAAAGCTTTGTGCTTGTAACAAAAATTAATGCATATATAAAATTATAAAATAATTTTTCTTCAATAATTTTAAGTAATTTATATCCAGTCAATATTCCTAATAACGCAACTGGAAATAAGATTGCTGAATGTTTAAAAGATTCTAAATTTGTCATAGACAAATTAATATACAAAGGAAGTTTAATTAAATTTATAAAAGTAAAAAAAAATATTCTTGTCCCTACATAGATTTCTTTTTTCATTCTAAGTGGAAGTAAGTATAGACTTACTGGGGTTCCTCCAGCGTGAACACAAAAACTTGTAAAACCTGCAACTACCGAACATGCTCCACCTTTTAAAAAATTTTTTTCTGATTTTTGTTCCTTATCTTTTTTAAAAAAGAAATAATGACCTGCAAACAAGAAACCCATTACTCCAATTATAAATTTTAATAAATCTTCTGAAAAATATGAAAAGGTTAAAGATCCAATTATTATACCGATAGCTGCAAATGGAACCATTAATTTCAAAGTTCCTAAATCAAATTCTTTTCTATATTTATAAACTGCAATGAAATCTGAAAATATTAAAATTGGTAAAATAATTCCTAAAGCTTGATTTAATGGCATCACTATTGTCATTAAGGGAACTGAAATTAAAGTCATGGATCCACCAAGTCCTGATTTTGCAATCCCGTATAAAATTATGGCTGGAACAACTGTAAAAAAAAATAATAAGTTTATTTCCATTTATTTAATGATTTTAATAATTTCGATCCTAAAGGGCTAATTGGTTCCTGAAGTATTATGTCTTTTCCAGTTTTTTGTTTTACTAATTGTAATAGTTTAGTTGCCAACCCTTGTTTTCTAAAAATTGGATTAACAAAAATGTACTCTACTTCACCTTTTTCATTAAATCTAACAAAGCCTATTGTTGTATTTACATTTTTAAAAGTAAAAACTCCCTCTGTTTCCTCAATTTTAAAATTTGAAACTTCCAGAATGTTCATAAATTCTAGTAATTTAGGAGTAAAAGAATAACTGCTATTGCAGCAATAATAGAGATAACGACAATATAATTAAGCTTAATATTGAATTTTTTTTCTACTAACTCAGTAATTTTTTCCCAAAACAATACTATTAAAAAAATAACTATAGCTGGCAGTATATATTTAATCATAATTAAACTTTGTCATCACTGACATAAACAGAAACACCTCTTGTATTTAAATCTACATCAAATTTTTTATGTAATGGGGGGAATGCTCTTTGTGAACAATCTAATCTGTCACATGTTCTACAAGAAACTCCAATAGGAATTTCAGTCGATTTATCATTTATATTTACGTTTTCAGTATAAACAAAATCTTTTGCGTATTTTGCATCACAACCAAGTCCTATAGATAAAACACTCTTGGCTTGACCAAATCGTCCGATACCTTTTTCAACAGTTCTTGCAATACAAACGTATTTTTCACCATTATTCATTTTACTTACAGCTGCTTGAATGACTCCTGGTCTAGTAAAAGCAGAATAAACATTCCATCGAGGACATGCACCACCATATCTTGGAATATCTATTCCAGATAAAGAAAATCTTTTTGAAATATTGCCTGCCATATCAACTCTTAAAAAATGAAATGGGATTCCTGGAAGTTTTGGATCTTGGAGGCAAGTTACTCTATGAGCAACTTGTTCAAAAGAAGTTGCAAAAGTATTTTGAAGTAACTCTAAATCATATTTAAGTTTTTTACACTCTGAATGAAATAATTTATAAGGCATTAAAATAGCAGCTCCACAGTAATTTAACAAAGCCACTGTTGTTAATTTTTTGGACTCTTCAGACGGGAAACTGAATTTGGAAAGGTAGTCATCAATTTCTTTCTTTGCACCCTCTTGAGCTATTTGAGCAGCTGCATGTAATTTTTTTGTTTCTAACGAACTGTAATCGCTTAGTAATAATTCTTTTTTATTTTTATTATAAATTTTAGAGAAAGGTTTACTTTCATCAGGAATAACATCTTTTACTTTAATTGAATATTCTGAATATAAATATTCACATAAAGCTATATATCTTGTACGGTTATTTTTTTGAATTTTATCAAATACTTTATTTGCAAACTCTTCTAGCTTTGGAAAGTAATTTTTATTATCTTGTAAAAAATCTGAAATAACTTCTCCTGGAAAAGAATTTTTTCTATTATCAACAATTTTTCCAGATATTTTTTCTATCTTGTTAATTAACTCATGATCTTTTTTTTTTAAGATATCGCCAAGTCTAACAATTGCTTTTCCAATTTTTGGATTGGTACTAACTAAGTCTTTTACTTCCGGACCTAAAATATCTAAATCTTCAAATAAACTATCATCTAAAATTTCTGAAATTGTATTTTGAAGATTTATATCTGTTTTTGAAGTAAGATCTGATAACTGAATATTTAATCTTTCACACAAATTTAATAATAAATCCCCATCAATTTTCCTTTTTCCGCTTTCAATTAAATTTAAATAACTTGGAGAAATGTTTAAATCTTCAGCTAACTTGTTAGCTTGAAGACCTTGTTGTCTTCTAAAAGACTTGATTTTTGGCCCTATTTTTAAATCTATTTGACTCATATTTACTATTTGTAAATTTTGTAAATTTTTTTTTACAATAATTTTTATTGATTTACAAGACTTTTTAACGTTTTTTATAGATATTGTAAATTTTGTAAAATATATAATTTATATGGATAAAAATTTAAAAAACACTGAAAATGAAGCTCAAATCATAAAAAAAGAAGACTTAGATCATCATAATAGCAGAGGAATATACATGAGAGATGATCATTGTGATTGGGGTTCAAGTGGAATGAGTGAGCTAATCAAAGCCTTAGACGATAGCAACTAATTCATTCTTCTTATTCAATTTTCTAAATAAAAATACAAAGGAAACTAAAAAATGAGTGCAGAAAATATCTCATACGACTTAAAAAGATTTGCTGGAATAAAAAGAGACTACACTGATGAGGAAGTTGAAAGATTAAGGGGCTCAATTAAAATTGAATATTCTTTATGTAAAAACCAATCTCAAAAACTTTGGAAGTTATTAAATTCTGAACCATATGTAAATACACTTGGATCTCTATCAGGTAATCAAGCAGTCCAACATGCAAAAGCTGGTTTAAAAGCAATTTATTTAAGTGGATGGCAAGTTGCTGCTGATGCAAATACAGCTGGGGAGATGTATCCAGATCAATCACTGTATCCTTATGACAGTGCACCAAAATTAGTTGAGTCTATGAATAATTCTTTAATCAGAGCTGATCAAATTCAACATATGGAAATACAAGACGGTGATATGAAAAAAGAAGGTAGAACAGATTACATGTTGCCTATTATTGCTGATGGTGAAGCTGGATTTGGTGGTCCATTAAATGTGTTTGAGTTAACTAAAAAATTTATAAGAGCAGGTGCTGCAGGTGTACACTTTGAAGACCAACTAGCTAGTGAAAAAAAATGTGGTCATATGGGTGGTAAAGTTTTGGTACCAACAGGAACAATGGTAAAAAATCTTAAAGCTGCAAGACTAGCTGCTGATATTGCGGAAGTTCCATTAATTATTTTAGCTAGAACAGATGCAAATGCAGCAAAATTAATTACGAATGATTTTGATCAAAATGATAAACCTTTTTTAACAGGTGAAAGATCTCCTGAAGGTTTTCATTATGTAAAGGATGGTATTGAACAAGCTATCTCTAGAGGTTTAGCTTATGCTCCTTATGCTGATTTAATTTGGTGTGAGACTGCAACACCTAATTTAGCTGAAGCTAAAAGATTTGCTGATGCAATACATGAAAAATTTCCTGGAAAACTTTTAGCTTATAATTGTTCTCCATCATTTAATTGGAAAAAACATTTAAGTGATGATGAGATTGCTTCATTTCAACAAGAAATTGCTAAAATGGGTTACAAGTTTCAGTTCATTACTCTTGCTGGATTTCATACTCAAAATATTGCTATCTTTGAACTTGCTGAAAAATATAGAAAAGAAGGTATGGCCGCATACTCTAGAATTCAACAACAAGAATTTGCTCGAGAAAAAGATGGTTATACTAGTGTAAAACACCAACGAGAAGTTGGTACATCTTATTTTGATGCAGTATCAAACACAATTAGCAGTGGTCAAAGTTCGACTACTGCAATGGCTGGCTCAACAGAGTCTGAACAGTTTTAAAAAAAATAAATCCCTCTCCATTATTTTTTAATAGCCCTTAATTGGGCTATTTTTTATTTGTAAATTATAATTGGACTGATAAATCACTCACATGAGTAACAAAAACTTTGGTTTTGGAACACAAATCAGAAAATCTCCATATTTTGACTCGACCGTTAAATGGGGGGCAACAGGATTTTCTGTTTATAATCATATGTATATTCCAAGAGACTTTGGAAGTCCTGAGCAAAATTTTTGGAACCTTATTGAAAAATCAATTTTATGTGATGTAGGTGTTGAACGACAGGTAGAAATAACTGGTCCTGATGCTTATAAATTTACTCAACTTTTAACCCCAAGAGATTTGTCAAAATTATCAGTAGGGCAATGTAAATATGTATTGGTTGTTAATAATGATGGTGGAATTTTAAACGATCCAGTTTTATTAAGATTAGCAGAAAATCATTTTTGGTTATCACTTGCAGACAGTGATGTTTTGTTATGGGCACAAGGAGTTGCTGTTAACTCTGGATTAAATGTAAAAATATCTGAGCCGGACGTCTCTCCTTTACAATTGCAAGGCCCTACCTCACAAGAAATCATGGCTAAGTTATTTGGTCAGAGTATAAGAGATCTAAAATATTATTGGCTCAGAGAATATAATCTTGATGGAATTCCACTAATTGTTTCAAGAACAGGTTGGTCAAGTGAACTTGGTTATGAAATATATTTAAGAGATGGTTCTAAAGGAAATGATTTATATGAAAAAATTATGGCTGCTGGTGAAGAACATGGAATTAAACCAGGTCATACATCGTCTATAAGAAGAATTGAAGGTGGGATGCTTTCATATCATGCAGATGCTGATATTCATACTAATCCATTTGAATTAGGATTAGATCGTTTAGTTAATCTAGATTCAGAAATTAATTTTGTAGGAAAAAAAGCATTAAAAAAAATAAAGGAAAATGGAATATCTCGTAAACAAGTTGGTATTGTAATTGACTGTGAACCATTATCAGGACCTAACACAACTTTTTGGACAATAAAAAAAGGTGGAAAACAAATTGGCAAAGTAACTTCTGCAGTTTATTCGCCAAGATTAAAAAAGAATATTGCCCTGGCGATGGTCGAGATTAATTTTTCACATATTGGAACTAATTTAGAAGTTGTTACGCATGAAGGAAATTTTAATTCAACCGTTGTTGAGAAACCTTTTTATGATCCAAAAAAGAAAATAGCTAGTAGTTAAGATTTAATATTATAGCCTTTTTTAAGTAATACTGTAACAACTGTTACACAAGCAACCAAAAATACAACCATAGAAATTATACTTACCCAAATATTAAAGTCCGATACTCCATAAAAAGCAAATCTAAGACCATTAATTAAATAAACTACTGGATTAAAATAAGTTACTGTCTGCCAAAATTCTGGTAGCATATCTAATGAGTACAAGCTACCCCCCAAAAATACCATTGGTGTAATAACTAAGGTCGGAATAATAGACATTTGTTCGAAATTAGAACTCATTAAACCTATTAAGAAACCAAATAATGCAAATGTAAATGCAACCAATACTAATAAAAAAATCATTAATAGTGGATACATGACGTTGACTTCTACAAAGAATGTTGAGGTAATAAATATTACAACACCTACAATGAGAGTTTTAGTTGCTCCTGCTCCAACAAAAGCTAGAACAATTTCAAAAGTAGAAATTGGTGCTGCTAAAATTTCATAAATAGTTCCATTAAACTTAGGAAAAAAAATGCCAAATGATGTGTTACTGATAGATTGAGTTAAAAGAGTAAGCATCAACAAACCTGGAACTATGTATGATCCATAACTAATTCCATCAATATTTTCAACGTATCCACCGATAACAGAACCAAATACTATGAAGTATAAGGAGGTAGATAAAACTGGAGAAAAAAGAGACTGCATCAAAGTTCTTTTGAACCGATCCATCTCATGAAGATAAATTGCACTAAAAGCTTGAAAATTAAACTTCATTATTATCCTTTACTAAAGAAACAAATATTTTTTCCAATGTTGTCTGTTCTGTTTTTAAATCTTGTAATTTTAAATTTGCATCTTTTAAATCTTGAAGCAAGTTGGTTATACCCGTGCTCTTAGCCATCACATTGTATGTATAGTTTATCGATTTTTTGTCCTTACCAATTTCAAGATTATACTTATTTAAACTTAATGGTATTTCATTTATTTCATTTTGAAGGTCAACTGTAAGCTTTTTATGACCCATTTTTTTTAATAATTCATTTGTTTCATCAACAACAATTATTTCACCTTGATTAATAACACCTACCCTATCTGCAATAGCCTCTGCCTCCTCAATATAGTGAGTTGTAAGAATAATTGTTACACCAGTTTTTTCTTAATGACTCAACGACTTTCCACATATCTTGCCGTAGTTCGACATCAACACCAGCAGTAGGTTCATCTAAAAATAAAATTGTTGGTTCATGTGATAATGCTTTTGCGATTAAAACTCTACGCTTCATTCCTCCTGATAATTGATTGAGTCTTAAATCTTTTTTATCCCATAAGCTTAAATCTTTTAAAACTTTTTCAATATATTTTGGATCGGGTTTTTTTCCATATAACCCTCTTGAATAAGATACGTTATTAAAAACGGTTTCAAATTGTTCCAAAGTTAACTCTTGTGGTACAAGCCCAATCCTTGATCTTGTTTCTCTGTAATCCTTGATAATATCAAAATCATCAACTGTAACCTTTCCTGATGATGGACGGACTATTCCACAAATAATGCTTATAAGTGTTGTTTTGCCAGCACCATTAGGTCCAAGCATTGCAAAAATTTCACCTTTTTTAATATTAAGGTTGATTTTCTTGAGAGCTTCAAATCCATTATCGTAAACTTTTGATAAATTATCGATATTTATTAGATTACTAGACATAAGATCATCCATATATAGAGACAATTTATGGTATTACAATAAATTAAAATTTACCTTAATTTATGTAATGAAAAAATTTTTAGTATTTATTTGTTTTGTATTGGCGTTAAGCACCAAAGCAGTTGGTAAAGAAACAACTTACAGTAAAGAGTCATTTGATAAAGCCCTATCTGATGGAAAAGTTGTAGTTGTAAGTTCTTGGATTAAATATTGTAGTTCTTGTGCAAGCCAGATGAAAGTTCTTGAAAAAGCAAAAAATGATTTTGATAATATGGAATACTTTGCTTTTGATGTAACAAATAAAGAAATTGCTCAATTTTTTAACGTTCAATATCAAACAACACTTTTAATTTTTAAAGATAATAAAGAAGTTTACAGAAGTATTGGTGAGACTACCAAAGAACTCATTTACGACGCTTTAAAATCCTCTATCTAAATTTAATTTTTAGAATTATTGCGGGTAAAAAAGTTGCAATTAAAAAAGATAAAAATAATAAAGATTGACCTATGAAAGGTGAAAACAAGTCTTTAGAAATAAATACTCCCACTAATAAACTTTTGGAAAAATCAGGAAATGGAAACATTAAAAATCCAGCAACTAAACCAATTATAATTGAAAAATAAGCAGTTTTTTCATCAACTTTATTATAGAAACTATAAAAAACAGTCACTACAAACGCACAACAAAATAAATCAGCGAGAAGGAATAAATATAAAATATCAAATCCTTTTGAAGCAACTCCAAAAGCAATTACAGACAAAATTAAAATGAAATATTTAGATATTTTTAAATAATCAGTTTTTTTATCTAGGTTAAAAGTCGCTTTGCCATCAACTACAAACAAACTAGAAATAGCATTAACTAAAGTGTCCACAGTTGAAATAGTTAATGCAAGTCCAAGAATAATGATCAATAAAGATAAAATTTCTGTTTGATCTTTTAATAATAAGCTAAAAAAACCTAAATCAGGTCTAACAGACGTATCAATTGAAAATGAAACCATTCCAATAAAACCCATTAAAAAAACTATTGGAACAATAATAAAGAATGAAATTATCAAACCACTCTTTAATGTTTGATAATCTTTTGCAGCATATACTCTTTGCCAATTTCCTTGATGAAATAAATTTGTTGCTGCAACTGCTATAAAGAAAGTTAATCCAGCAGTGTATCCTGGAATATAATTTGAACTTAATAGTTGAGGATTCTTTTCATTAATTAAAGAAAAAGAAAAATTATTTCCTGAAGATGAACTAATAATTGAAATCAAAATAAACAACAAAACACCAATTACAATCATTTGAATATTATCAGTAAATATAGATGCTCTTAATCCACCATAAAGGGTATAACTTAAAGTAGCTACCAAAACTATTAATGCTGTAATCCACAATTCTGTCCCGGATATATAATTAATTAACACAGCAACTGCTGTTACTTCTGCACAAAGAAAAATGAACATATAAAAGATTGTCATTAACAAAATTAACTTAAATAGACTTTTACCAAATTTCTTTCTCATAAACTCAACTAAAGAAGATCCTTTTGGAAACTCATTTCTAATTTTTTTTCCAAAATAAATTAAGAAAATCATTGGAAAAGCTGTACCTAATGCATAACCAATAACAGCACCTACTCCGCCCCAAGTAGCAGCTGCAACGGGTCCAAATAAAATCCAAGCTCCTAAAGCTGATGCCACAAGACTTGTGGTAAGTGAAAATAACCCGATGTTTCTATTTGCAGTTAAATAATTATTAATACCCTTAAAATTTTTAGAATGAATAATTCCTAAAAAAGCAAATAATAAACTAATTGCAATTATTAATATTAATGATGTTGATTGGCTTAAAAAATATGTTTTATCCATTTTATCCCTTTCTGAATTACCGGACAGGTTCTTAGGGTATGATCTCAGTCTGTTAAGACACCCCTTTTAATATTCATTATATTATATTAATCGATATAGCTAGTGATTTAAGTTTTGTTTCTTAAATTATTTTTGATTCTTATGGTTCATTATTTCAATCATGCATTGTGTAGCATAATCTCTCCACTCAGATGAGGTTTTGTTCTTTAAGCTATTTAGATGATTTCTATTACTTTGAATGTCATCTTTATGCTTTAATTTGTCTGCTCCATTTAAGTTTTTCTCCATTTCAGACAAATTAGTTTCCATTGCTTTTATCCACTCGTTTCCAAGCTCAACACATTTTTGGTCATCTTTTTCATCACAAATTTGTTTAAAAAAATTAAAGATAACATCATCAGTATTTACTGAGGTATTCATTAATTATTGTTTACAGGTACCAATAGATTCTGGACCACAAGTTTGGCCATTGGTCCAAGTAGCTCCAGTTAAATTAGCCCCATCAAAATTAGCATTGGTAATATTAGAAGATGTAAAATTAGCTTCCATTAAGTTAGAGTTTTGAAAATTTGCCTCGATTAAAGTTGCTCCCATGAAATCAACTCTAGTTAGGTTAGCTCCGGTAAAGTTAGTTTTTTCAAAATTTGCTCCAATTGAAACAGATTCATAGAGGTTAGCTCTTATAAAAGTGGACTCAGGAAAAGTTCCAAATGATAAATTTGAAGTCATCATAATACTTTTATCAAAGTTCACTTGAATAAAACTTGCAAAAGAAAGATTTGAATTTGGAAGATAACTTCCTTGTAAATCTTGAGAGTCTGAAAATCTACAATTAGAATAATCAACACCTTCTGTTAAAGGATCATCACAAGCAGCATTTGAATTTGATAAAAATAAAAAACTTAATAAAATAATTATGATTATTTTTCTCATAATAAAAGTTAACAAATAAAATATGTCAAAACAATGTATGATTTGAGCTAACTAGGAGAGTTTATTTTATGGCTTTTTACCATTTTTAAGCTTCTCACTAGCTTATTTTAATTTTTGTAAAACATGTATGACGTTTATTTGGTTCAATTAAAGTGCTAGGGAAATTTTTTTTATTTGGAGTATCAGGAAAATATTGTGTTTCTAAACATATGCCCTGGTAAGGAAATAATTTTTTTTTATAATTCAGATTTTGTGCTGAATAAACTTGAACACCAGGCAAATTAGAAAAAAAATCTACTTGAATATTGCTATTATTATTTTTTAAAGTTCCAACGAAATTTCTGGTATTTTTCTTAATAATAAATGTGGTGTCAAAACCTTTAAATTTAAGATTCAGCTTTTTATTTTTAAAATAATCTAATTTTTTTCCAATGTTTTCAAAATTTAAAAAATCATAAATAGATTTTTTTACACTTTTAAATCTACCTGTTGGAATTAAATTTTTATTTATTTGAAGATATTTATATGAGTTTAATTTTAAATCATGATTATAAATCATGTTTTTTTTATTTTTTTCTAAATTCCAATAACTATGATTGGTTAAATTAACATGAGTACTTTTATTAGATTTATATTCATATTTTATAATCAGAAATTTATCTCTTAATTGATAACTACAATTGACAACTAAATTTCCTGGAAAGCCTTGATCTTTATCTCTTGAATATATTTGATATACTATTTTGTCTTTTGTTTGATTTAATTTTTTCCATGGTAGTATTGAGAAACCAACTTTACCACCGTGAAGTATATTTTTTCCTTCATTTGCACTTAAAATAAATTTTTTATTACCTATCTTAAATTTTGAATTAGAAATTCTACCCGCATACCTTCCACAGGTCGATCCAACACTTGGATGTTTGTACCGATAATTTTCTCTTGATCCTAAATTTAAAATTAAATTTATTTTCTTTTTCTTGTGATAGACTTCAAAAAGACTTGCCCCGTAATTAAGAGTTTGAACTCTTAGATATTTATTTTGAATTGTAGAGTTTTCAATTTTCACCTAGATCAAGTTATACCACCGTCAACAATAAAGCTTTGTTTTGTGCATCCAGATGATTGATCTGATGCTAAAAACATTACCATTTGAGCAACATCATTGGGTTTTAATTGTCTTTTTAAAGCCTGACTGTCTAAAATAAGCTTTTTATACTTAGGGGTTAACCAATGTTTTATTTGTCTCTCAGTAGCTATAGATCCAGGGACTACTGAATTTGTTCTGATATTATATTTTCCATATTCTTGTGCAAAAGATCTGGTTAATCCTACTACTGCAGATTTTGCAGTTTCATAAACTACTTTATCACCCTCACCTAACATCCACGAAACAGAACTTAAATTTACAATCGAGCCAGCTTTCATTTTTTTCATCGATTTAACTACAGCTTTAGCTGCAAAAAAATAATGTTTTAAATTAATTGCCATTCTATTTTCCCAATATTTTTCATCTACTTGATCTGTTGTATGTCTATCATCATTGGCAGCGTTATTAATTAAAGCATGTATTGGACCTTTTTTTGCAATAATATTTTTAATTGTTTTTTCTAATTTGCTAATATCTAACAAATTACATTCAATAAACGTTGGGGCTCTAAATTTATTTTTCTTAATTTTGTTTAAAAGTTTTTTTGTTTCTTTTAGATCAATATCTACAAAATAAACTTCACTTCCTTGCTCACAAAAATGTTCAACAATTGAAGCACCAATTCCCGAGCCACCTCCAGTTATGAATACTCTTTTATTTCTTAAATCAGAATATTTAACTTTCATTTTTATATTCTTTCTTCAGTTTGAGAATCAAACAATGATGTTTGAGTTAAATCAAAATATAATTTTGTTTCTTTTGTTAATTCAATTTTAATTGTTGAAGGAAATTTAGCTAGAATTTCTTGATTAGCATAATCAAATGTCATAATTTGCTCATGGCCGATGTACTCACTTAAATCCGCTCTTAAAGTAACTTCAAAATCAGTTTCATTAGATTTTTTGAAGTAAATATGCTCTGGTCTTATACCAAAGAAAACTTCTTTATTATTTAAATTAGATTTATCTTTGAATTCATATCCTTTTACTGGAATTTCAAAATTAGAACCACTTGCTGTAAAAGATATTTCGCCTGAGCTTTCTTTCAAACTACCTTTAATTAAATTCATTGATGGTGATCCAATAAAGTCAGCTACAAAAGTGTTGCTTGGTTTGTTGTAAATATTTTCAGGAGTATCATTTTGCTGAATAACACCATGATTCATAATTGCAATTCTTGTTCCTAAACTCATCGCTTCTGTTTGATCGTGAGTTACGTATACAACTGTTGTTTTTAATTGTTGGTGAAGTTTTTTAATTTCTCTCCTCATCTCAACTCTTAATTTTGCATCTAAGTTAGACAAAGGTTCATCAAATAAAAATATTCTTGGTTCTCTTACTAATGCTCTTCCAATAGCAACTCTTTGTCTTTGTCCGCCAGACAATTGAGATGGTTTTCTTTCTAACAATTGATCAACTTGTAAAAATTTAGATACCTTCTCTAGCTGTTGTTCAATTTTTTCTTTTGAAGTCTTTGCTTGTTTAAGACCAAAAATCATATTCTCTCTTACATTCATTGAAGGATATAAAGCGTATGATTGGAAAACCATTGCAATATTTCTATCTTTTGGCTCTACTTTACTGACATTATAATCATCAATAAAAACGTTACCTTCATTAATTGTCTCCAAACCTGCAATAATGTTTAATAATGTAGATTTTCCACATCCTGAAGGACCTAGTAAAACTAAAAAATTTCCCTCATCTATCTCTAAATTAATTTTTCTTAATACTTCTGTAGATCCAAAATTTTTTGATAGATCTTCAATTTTTAATGTTTTCATTATTATCCTTTCACTGCTCCTGAAGTTAATCCTCTAATAAAATATTTACCTGCTAAAACATACACAATAAGTGTTGGTACTCCTGCTATGATTGCTGACGCCATATCAACATTGTATTCTTTAACACTTGTGCTTGATAAAACCATGTTATTTAAAGCAACTTGAATTGGTGCTGCCTCACCAAATGAAAAAGTTGATCCAAACAAAAAGTCATTCCAAATTTGAGTAAACTGCCAAATAACTGTTACAACAATTATTGGCGCTGATATCGGAAGTAAAATTTTGAAAAATATTTTAAAGAAACCTGCTCCATCAATTCTTGCAGCTTTCACTAATTCTGTTGGAACTGACACATAGTAATTTCTAAAAAACAAAGTGGTAAATGGAATTCCATAAACAGTATGAACTAATACTAATCCAACAATAGAATTTGATATTCCTAATGCACCTAAAGTTCTAGCCATTGGAAGTAATATTGCTTGAAAAGGAATAAAACATCCAAATAATAAAAACAAGAAAACCCAACTGTCTCCTTTAAATCTCCATTTAGTTAAAACATATCCTGTCATTGCTCCAATTAAGGTAGAAAAAAATACTGCTGGTACAACCATCTTAATTGAATTCCAAAAATAAGGTTTTAAAAAAGTATCTCCTGCTCCATATCCTCTTCCTCCCCAAGCAACTGCCCAAGAATCAAAATTTAATCCACTCGGCCAAGATAAAAGTGTTCCTTGACGTATCTCTTCCATTGTTTTTAATGAAGTAACAACCATTACATATAACGGAAAAATAAAATAAGAAGCAAATAGAATTAAAACAAAATACAAAAACCATCTTAAAAACATATTTGTGTATTTCGATTTTTGCTCAAGCTGTTGGTAAGAAGATGATTTTAAATTATCTTGCATTTTCTCTCCTTAATTCTGAATATAAATACGGAATGATGACTGCAGCTACGGCCATAAACATCATCATCGCACTTGCTGCAGATAATCCAACTTGACTTTTGTGAAATGCTGCTTGTGTCATAAATAATGCAGGCATCGTGGTAGAGATGCCTGGGCCACCTTGGGTTAAGGCAACAATCAAATCATAACTTTTAATTGAGATATGAACTAAAATTACAAAACTTGTAAAAAATACTGGCCTCATCATTGGCAACAATATTCTCCAGTAAACTGTGAACAAACCAGCACCGTCAATTTTTGCAGCTTTCACGATTTCATCCTCAACAGATCTTAATCCTGCTAGAAATAAAGCCATAACAAATCCTGCCGATTGCCAAACACCTGCTATGACTATGGTGTAAATTGCCATTTCCCTGTTAACCAACCAATCAAAGGTAAAGTTTTCAAAACCCCAATCTATAAACATTTTTTGAATACCAAGAGTTGGGTTTAAAATCCATTTCCAAGCTGTACCTGTTACGATAAATGATAAAGCCATTGGGTATAAATAGATTGTTCTTAATACTCCTTCTGCTCTTATTTTTTGATCTAGAAAGATTGCTAAAATTATTCCAATCACAATACAAAAAATTAAAAATAAAGCTGTGAAAATAAGTAAATTATCTACTGAAATAAGCCATTTTCGAGATGCCCATAATTTTTCATATTGTCCAAATCCCCACAATTCGTATTTCGGTAAAATTTTAGAATTAGTAAAAGATATATATAAAGTCCAAAGTACAAAGCCATATACAAACCAACCTATTAACCCAACAGCAGGAGCCATTACAATTTTAGGTAAATTTTTTTCTAACCACTTGAACATTGTAAATATTTTTTATTTTAAGATTTAAAAAAAAGGCCACTTAATCAAAAGTGGCCTTTTAATTTTTATGTACTACATATTAGCTAAAACTGAGTCTGCTAAAGCGTTAGCAGCATCTACAGATGACATATCAGAGTTAAAGTGCTCTGTGATAATATCTTGTAGGGCAGCTTTCATAGTATTACCTTGAGCCATACCGTGAGCAAAGCTTGGTACTAATCCACCGCTTGCACCTGCAGTTTTGATATCTGCATTAGATGTTTTTGCACATTTGTCAAATTCATCCATTGATACGTCTAAACGAGCCGGGATAGAACCTTTGTATAAGTTGAAAACTTTTTGGAAGTTTTTACCCATCATAAGCTTAGCTAGTAATTTTTGACCAGCTTGTTTATCTGGATCGCTAGATTTGTAAAAGATAAAACTATCTACGTTATATAAGTATCCATTGTTTGAAGGAGTAGCAGCACAGTAGTAATCTACACCTGGAACTTTTCCAGCAGCTGTAAATTCACCTTTTGCCCAGTCACCCATAATTTGGAAACCAGCTTTTCCTTCAATAACCATACCAGTAGCAACGTTCCAGTCTCTTCCCGGGCTACCTTCATCAGTAAAGCCTTTAAGCTTTCTCATTTGGTCAAATACTTTAACTGTTGTTTCGCTTCTTAAACAACTTTCTTTAAGATCTACGTAACAGTTTTTGTAATAGTTATTTCCACCAAGACCCATAGCAACTGCTTCAAATACTGTAGCATCTTGCCAAGCTTGACCGCCATGTGCAAATGGAATGATACCAGCAGCTTGTAATTTTTCAGCAGCAGCATTTAACTCATCCCAGGTACTTGGAACTGAAATACCGTTAGCATCAAATACAGCTTTGTTTGCCCACATCCAGTCAATTCTGTGAATATTTACTGGAGCAGCACAATAAGGTCCACTGTTATTTTCACACTTGTGAATAGCTGCAATCATTGGATCTAATAAATTGTCCCAACCTTCTGATTTAGCAACTTCATCTATATTATATGGAGCTACAACACCCTCTTGGTCATACTCTTGAATTGTAGGCCCTTTAATTTGTGATGCTGATGGAGGGTCACCAGCAACGATTCTTGCTTTTAGTGCAACGTTAGCAGCGTCTCCACCACCACCTGTTACAGGCATGTCCATCCATTCACCGCCGTTTGCAGCGAAATCATCTTTTAAAACTTTAAGTGCAGCAGCTTCACCACCAGACGTCCACCAGTGCAACACCTCGATCTTAGGTCCTGCGATTGATGAAGTAGATGTAAACGCTAATGTGATTAAAGCGATTATTATTTTTTTCATATCTTCCTCTTTTTAGTTAACTATTTTTTTTAAAAAAAAATAACTATAGGTAGATTGTTGGATAATTGATAATTAAAAAAAAAAATTCAACTAAAAGTTGATATTTAATTTAAATAAAAAATTATAATTTTTTCTTTTTTTTTAAAATTATACAATTTCTTAAATTCAACTAAAAATTGTATTTTAATATGTCGCGCTTCTTCCTAATCTTGCAGCGCCTCTTACACCACTTGCATCTCCGTATTTAGGCTTGAGAAAAACTCCTTCGTACTCTCTTCCAATAACAAATTTTCTAACTAGTGAATCTATTTCGTGCAAAAAATCAATTTCGTTTGAAACTCCACCTCCAAAAACAAAGGCATCAGGATCTAAAATATTAATGATGCTTGAAAGCGACATTGCTAAGTTTACCTTAAAATCATCTATAAAACGCTCAGCATCTAGATCGTGCTTTCTATTCAATTCAAAAATTTCATTTGTTTTTAAGTTTTTTCCATAAAGTTTATTAAATCTCTTAGCTAGACCTAATCCTGATAAAAAACTCTCAATCTCTGCTTCCCTTGCATTGCTTGAGTCGAAATTTTCTTTTTTAGCTGCAAAGTAAGGAATTTGATTGTGACCCCATTCACCTGCCACACCGTTAGGGCCACTTACTATTTTTTTGTCAATAACCAGACCCCCTCCAACTCCAGATCCTAAAATAATACCATAAACAATTTTATAATGTTTGCCAGATCCATCTACTGCTTCTGATAAAGCAAAACAATTAGCATCATTTTCACAAAACACTTCTTTACCAAGCGCTTTACGTAAATCATTTTGAAAAGGTTTTTTTTCTAACCAAGTAATATTTGGAGCATTTTTTACTAATCCTGTTTGAGGTGAATGAACCCCTGGATGACAAACACCAATTGGTAGTTCTCTTTTAAATTCTTGTTCTAATTGTCTATGAATATCTCTTATCGCAGTTACAATTTGAGTATAATCTTTTGGACACGATATTCTTGATCTGTGTTTTTCATTTCCATTATCTTCAAGCACAACACTCTCTATTTTAGTCGCACCTACATCAATACCTATTTGCATAACTAATATGTGGCTCTTCCACCACTTAAATCAAAAACTGCTGCGGTTGAAAAAGAATTTTCTTCGCTAGCTAACCAGGTTACTAATGATGCTAATTCTTCAACCTTTGCAAATTTGTTTCTTGGAATTTTAGATAACATATAATTAATATGTTCCTCAGTCATTTGATCAAAAATTCTTGTTTTAGCTGCTGCTGGTGTTACACAATTTACAGCTATATTTTTTTGCGCAAGTTCTTTTCCTAGAGATTTTGTTAAACCTATAACTCCAGCCTTGGATGTGCTGTATGCACTTGCATTAGGATTGCCTTCTTTTCCTGCAATAGATGCAATATTTACTATTCTACCATAGTCATTCTTTAACATGAAAGGAACAACTGCTTTGCAACAATAAAAAACAGAATTTAAATTTAAATTCATCACTTTTTTCCATTCATCTAAAGGATATTCAGCCACTGTCGTGTTCATTCCCGCAATTCCAGCATTGTTAACGAAAATATCTATTTTTCCATGTTCTTTCTCTACTTCTTCTAAATTTTTATTTACTATTTCAAAATTAGTAACGTCTACTATTTGATGACTTAAGTGTTCTGATTTTAATTTATCAATTGCACCTTTAGCAGCGTTTTCATCAATATCCCAAATCACAACTTTTGCACCTGCTTCAATAAATCTTTCAGTTATTGCTAAACCAAATCCTTGAGCTCCACCGGTAACGACTGCCACTCGATTATTTAAATCATATTTGATCATAATTTCTTTTTAATTTTTCCTGATCTTATTAGAGGAAAAGCCAAAGCAATTAAAGATAAAATAAAGAATGTTAACGCAATTGGTCTTGTTAAAAACATCAGCCAATTACCATCAAATATAACTAGAGATTGTCTTAGAGTACCTTCAACTAACTCACCCAAAATTAATCCAATAATAACTGGTACAACTGAAAAACCATACCTTCTCATGAAGAAACCTGCCACTCCAAAAAATAACATTATCCAAACATCAATTATAGATTGATTTAGAGAATAAGTTCCACATACTGAAACAGCAAATATCATTGGCCATAAGATTTTGTTAGGAACTAAAGTTATTCTTGCAAATATTTTTGCTCCAAAAAATCCAAAAATGAAAAAGAGAATATTAGCAATCAACATAGCGCCAAATATTCCATATAAGAAATCTGGTTGTTCTCTAAATAAATCTGGGCCAGGTCTAACACCATGAATAATCAATCCTGTAAGGATAACAGCTGTTGTTGCACTACCAGGGATACCAAGAGCTAAAGTTGGAACCATTGCACCTCCTGTTGCAGCATTATTTGCTGCTTCAGCACCAGCAATACCTTCTATAGATCCTTTACCAAATTCCTCTGGATTTTTTGAAAATCTTTTAGCTTCAGAATAGCCAATTAAAGATGCAACGGTTCCACCTTCTGCAGGTAGTACTCCTATAAAAGAACCAATTCCACTTGATCTCAAAATTGTTTTCCATGTTTTTTTGTAATCATCTTTGCTAGGAAGCTTAATTGCTTTTAAAGCTATTCTATTAAATACTTGATTGATTAAAGTTGACTGAGTTAACATTTCACTCATTGCGAACAGTCCAACAACTACTGGTATAAAACCTATTCCTTCAGTTAATTCATTTATTCCAAAAGTAAATCGATCAATTGAAGTCATAAAATCTTTACCAACTGTTGAAATCAATATTCCAAATGCACCTGCGATTAAATTTTTAATTGGGCTACCCTCACCTATTGAAGCAAGCATCGTTAAACCAAATATTGCTAACGCAAAATATTCTGGTTGACCAAATTCGTAAGCAAGTTGGGCCAATATAGGAGCAAAGAAAACTAATATAGCAACACTAAAAATACCTCCAACAGTACTTGATACTGTTGCCATACCTAAAGCTCTTCCAGCTTCGCCTTTTTGTGCTAAAGGATAGCCATCTAAACAGGTTGCCGCCGCCGCCGGTGTTCCGGGGGTATTAATAAGTACAGCTGTTATTGCGCCGCCGTATGTTCCTGCACAATAAATAGACGTTAACAAAACAATTGCAGATAATGGATCTAGTGTCATTGTAAAAGGCAGTATTAATGCTCCACCTGTTGTTGGTCCTAACCCAGGCAACACACCTAATATCAAACCAAATAAAGTTCCAAAAAATAAAACTAATAAAAGTTTAGAACTGAAAAGTGGTGCCAGCATTAATAATAAATTATCCATTTAACTATAGTAAATATTAGTAATTATTCCTGGGGGAAATCTTAAACCTAAAATCGTTTCAAAAAAAACAAACACAATGATTGGGAAAATAATCCCAACTAATAATAAATAAAATAATCTCTTTTCTCCCCAATAGTAAGAAACAAATATAGATAAAGCTGATATTGCTAAAAAAAAATCTAAAGTTTTAGAAACTATTACAAATAGAATAAAACTAAACAGTGTTAAGAAGAATGATTTTGGTAATTTTTTTTTAATTTTCCATGGATTTTTAGTTGCTAAATAATAAATAATTAATGTCATAGCAATTATCAAAATTAATAATGCTTTTGGAAATGTTGCTGGTTGAATTCCTCTATTTAAAATTGGAGGAACAACATCAAAAGTAAAAGTGGTGACTAATAAAATTAACGATACAAAAATAATTACAAATGAAACCTTAAATTCATCTTTAAAAAAAAAGGGCAAACTTCTGTTCGCCCTTTTTGATTTTTGTACATTTTTCATATTCAAATGTACTTTTAATTAGATTAGTTAATGTAACCTAAAGCTTTAAGCTGAGCAGTCATTTCTGCAAGCATTTCTTCCATTTGCTTGCCCCACTCGTCAGCACCAACTACACTTGTCTCATCAAGACCAATTTCTGTTAAGAAATTTTTATAATAGTTGTGGCTCATAGCTTTCATCATTCCAGCTTCTAATTGTTTTACTCTGTCTGCTGGAGCACCTTTTTTAGTTACGAAACCTCTAACAGTAGATAAAGAAACAGGTATACCTAATTCTTTTGCTGTTGGAGAGTCTCCGATTTTAGCCATTCTATTATTTGCTAATACAACTGAAACACAAAGTTTCCCTTCGTTAATTTCAGTCAATGCTTCACCTAAGTTTAAAACACCTACATCGATATCTCCTTTGATAAGGTTAGTTTTAATTGGTGCAACACCTTTGTAAGCAACAATAGTTGGATCTTTTAACCCACCTTTTTTTGTAAATGCAATTGCACTAACATCGTCAATACCACCAGTATGAGTAGTTCCATATTTCAGTGATTTTGATTTTTGTGTGCTAATAAATTTTTTAGCATCTTTGATATCTGCTTTACAATTAACAACAAATAATTGAGGATCATCAGTTCCTCTAGCAAGTGGTTGCATATCACTTAACTTAACTTTAGTTTTACCTAAAGCCATAGATACAGCATGACCTGTTGTCCAAGTTAAAGTGTGATTTCCGTCAGCTGGTAAAGACATCATGTAGTCCATAGATGCTGCTCCACCACCACCTTTTTTGTTTACTAATTGCATATCCTGCTTAAGAACTCTTCTTGCTCTTAACAACATCATTCTAGTAGTAACGTCAGTTCCACCACCAAAACCAGCATGAGTAATTGCTTGTATTGGATGACCGTCAGCTTTAGCTGATGTGATCATTAATGGAAGAGCTACAACAAAAAATTCAGTTACTAGGAAAGCAGCTGCTAAAAATAGTTTAAAGCTTTTTTTCATTATTTCCCTCTTAAGTTAATTTATATTTAATAATTTAAACATAATCTGATACAAGACGTAAAGAAAAAAATGGCTCAAAACAAATCTAACATTGCTTTACTACTAGGTGATCCTGCGGGCATAGGTCCAGAATTAATTTCAAAACTTTTAAATGATGAGATGACTAAAAAAGCCAACATCGTCATTATTGGAGATAAACAAGTTTTTGAAAATGGAAATAGTATTACAGGAATTTCACATAAAATAGATGTTGTTGAAAATTTCGATGAAATTGATTTCAATAAATCAGATAGATTTTTGCTAGATATTTCTAAAGGTAAAAATCATAAATACACATTGGCAGAACCATCGAAAGAATCTGGAGAAAGTGTATTAAAAGCATTAGATCTAGCATTAACTCTTGCTAAAGAAAAAAAAATAGATGCGATTAATTTTGCACCAATGAACAAAACAAGTTTAAAACTTGGTGGAAACAAACATTCTGATGAATTACAATTAATGGCTGAGAAGCTGGAAGTTAATAGTTTTTGTTGTGAGTTTAATGTAATAGATAATTTTTGGACAGCAAGAGTAACCTCACATATCCCAATAAAAGAGGTTGCTCAACACATAACTAAAGAAAATATAATGAAGCCAATAAAATTAATTAATGAAGTTATGGAGCTAAACGGTGTAAAGAAACCTCGAATTGCCATTCAAGCACTTAATCCGCATGCAGAGTTTGGTACAGAGGAAAAAGATGAAATTATTCCTGCAATTGAAGAAGCAAAAAAACTCGGTTATAATGTTGATGGACCATTGCCGTGCGATACATCTTTTGTTGTAGCTTATAAAAATAAAAATCATGATTGTATGGTGGGTATGTATCATGATGCATTACAATCTGGATTAAAAGCGTTTGGTTTTGACAGAGGGGTAACAGTTCAGGGAGGCTTAACTGTACCTGTTACTACTACCGCGCATGGATCAGCATTTGCTATTGCAGGAAAAAATGAGGCAAACTTAGCTCCAATCTTAAATTCATTTAAGATTGCATTATCAATGGCAGAAAATAAAAAAAATTAAAATTAATAATTTTCTGACTCTCTAGCAAAAGGCATTGAGTATAATGATTATATATGATTAATTATAAAATAAGTAACCTAATTAAGTAAACTTAAATATAAATTCTATGTACGAAAAATTTGGACAATTCATTAATGGCAAATGGCAACAAGCTGAAAGAAAAGAAACCTACGATGTAATCAATCCTGCAACAGAGGAAGTGATAGGAAAAGTTTCAAAAGCTTCATCTATTGAAGTTCAGAAAGCATTAAAGTCTGCTGAAAAAGGTTTAGAAGTTTGGAAAAATACTCCTCCTTGGCAAAGAGCTTATGTGCTCAGAAAAATTGCTGATCTAATGAGAGAAAAAAAGGATGTGCTTGCTAAATGGTTAACTCTTGAAATAGGAAAACCGCTTGCTGAATCTGAGGGTGAAGTAGGTAGTGGTGCTGATATTTTTGAGTGGAATGCTGAAGAAACAAAAAGAATTTATGGTCAAACGCAACAAAGTAGATTTCCAGATACAAGAGTTCATGTTTATTATCAGCCTGTTGGAGTAGTGGCAGCTCTAGTTCCTTGGAATTTTCCAATAACTTTAGCTTCAAGAAAAATTTCTACTTCTTTAGCTGCTGGTTGTTCAGTTATATGTAAACCAGATGTAATTACACCCGGAGCTGTAATGGAATTAGTTAATATTTGTAAAGAAGCTGGTGTACCAGATGGTGTAGTAAATCTTTTATCAGGTGATCCTGCAGAAGTGTCAAATGAATTAATGGAGTCAGATATAATTAAAAAAGTTTCAGTCACCGGTTCTACAAGGGTTGGTAAAATAATTTTAAAAAAAGCTGCCGATAAAGTTCAAAGAGTGACGATGGAACTTAGTGGACATTCTCCTTTTATAGTTTGTGAGGATGTAGACATTAATAAAGTAGCTGATATAGCAATAACTGCTAAATTCCGAAATAACGGTCAAGTATGTATTTCTCCCAATAGATTTTATATTCAAGAAAATAAAAAAAATGAGTTTGTTAATGCTTTTATAGAAAGAGCAAAAAAATTAAAAATTGGAAATGGTATGGACGAAGGAGTTGATTTAGGACCTTTAACTACCGCTAAGAGATTGGAAGAAATAGAAAAATTAGTTGAAACAACTAAAAAAGAAGGAGCTAAAGTATTAATGGGTGGACAAAGACCTTCTGGTTTCAACAAAGGATATTATTATGAGCCAACAGTTTTTGATGATGTAAAAGATAATTTTACAATAATGAAAGAAGAACCTTTTGGTCCACTTGTTCCAATTTTAACTTTTAAAACTTTTGATGAAGTAATTGAAAGAGCAAACGATAATGATTTAGGACTTTGTAGTTACTTGTATACAAATTCTATGGAAAAAGCTCATATTGGATCTGAGAAATTGGAGTCTGGTTGTGTTGCTGTTAATACTGGTGTTGTTGCAATTGCAGAGGCTCCTTTTGGTGGAATAAAACAAACTGGTTACGGTCGTGAAGGTGGATCAGGTGCAATTAAAGATTATCTAAATGTGAAATATACTCACATGGGTTTAAAAATCTAAAATGAGAAAAAATAAAGTTAAAGAAATGATGAAAACAGGTAAACCTGTTATCAATGGTTGGCTTCAAATACCTAGTACTGTTTCAGCTGAAGTAATGGCTCATCAAGGTTGGGATTCTCTTACAATTGATATGCAGCATGGCTTAGTTGATTTCACTAATGCACTACCAATGCTTCAAACTATTTCAACAACAGATGTAACTCCTTTGGCTAGAGTAAACTGGAATGAACCAGGTCAAATAATGAAAATTCTAGATGCTGGTTGTTATGGAATTATATGTCCAATGGTAAGTAATAAAGAAGATGCAGAAAGATTTGTTCAAGCATGCATGTATCCTCCTCGTGGTTATAGAAGTTTTGGTCCAGTTAGAGGATTAATCTACGGTGGTTCAGATTATGCGAAATACGCGAATGATGAAATACTAAAATTAGCTATGATTGAAACAAAAGAATCTTTAGAAAAATTAGATGAGATTATGTCTACTCCTGGTGTAGATGGAATTTATATTGGACCAGCTGATTTGAGTTTAGCAATAGGCGAAGAACCTGGCTTTGATAAAGCAGAAAAAACAAAGGCTTATTCGGAAATATTAAGAATATTAGAACATGCAAAAAAAAATAATATTTTTGCTGGAATTCACAATGGTACACCTGAGTATTCTCAAAAAATGATAGATAAAGGTTTTAATTTTGTAACTATTGGAGCTGATCAAAGAACATTAAGTGCAGGTGCTAAAGCGGTTGTAGAAAAAATGAAAGGTTCTTCAAAAAAAGAAGGATCTAAATCTTACTAAGTTAATTGTTAAACTGTGTCCATTTACTATTATTTTTACTAGACTCTAAAACAGTCTCGATAAACTTCATACCTTCAACACCATCATAAATAGTTGGGTAACAATCATTTAAATCATTGTATTTTTCATGGTTTATTTGAGCATTTAATCTTTTTGAAACGTCAGTATAAATATTTGCAAAACCTTCTAAATATCCCTCGGGATGACCTGGGGGAATCCTTGTAACATCATTAGCTTCTTTATTTGCACTTCCACTACCTCTTGTTATTTTTTCAGTAGGTTTTCCAAATTTAGTAAAATATAAATAATTTGGATCTTCTTGTTTCCACTCTAACCCACCACTTTCACCGTACACTCTGATTTTAAGATTATTTTCATTACCAACTGCGACTTGACTAGACCATATCGCACCTTTTGCACCGCCTTTAAATCTAAGCATGATTTGTGCATTATCATCTAGTTTTCTCCCCTTAACAAAAGTATGAATGTCAGCTGAAAGTTCTTCCAATTCTAACTCAGTTATAAATCTAATAAGATTAAATGCGTGAGTTCCTATATCTCCTATGCAACCTCCTCCTCCAGATCTTTTAGGATCAGTTCTCCACTCAGCTTGTTTTAAACCAGTATCTTCAGCTTTTTTAGTTAGCCAATCTTGAGGATATTCTGCTTGTATAACTCTTATTTTTCCAAGATCACCTTCTTTAACCAGAGATCTTGCATGTCTTACCATTGGATATCCAGTATAATTATGTGTTAAGGCAAAAATTATCTTTTTATTTTCTATGATATCTTTAAGAGAGTTTGCTTCTTCACTTGAAAAGGCAAGAGGCTTATCACAAATAATGTGAATACCTTTTTCTGCAAAAATTTTTGCTACTGGCACATGAAGATGATTAGGGGTTACTATAGAAACAACATCTATCCCATCGGAATGAGCAGACTCTTTTTCAGCCATTTCTTGATAAGTTTCATAGATACGTTCTTCGGACAATCCAAGTTTTTTTCCAGTTTCTTTAGAGTTGTCAAAATTAGACGAAAAACATCCTGCTACTAATTCGTAATGACCATCAAGTCTTAATGCTATTCTGTGAACACCTCCAATAAAAGCGCCTTCTCCTCCACCGACCATTCCAATACGGATTTTTCTTTGCACTAATTTATACCCAGCATTTTTTTATTTGCTTCAATATCAGCACCACTTCCAGCAAAATCATCAAATGCTTTTTCTGTGGTGTTAATAATATGATTTTTGATAAATTCAGCTCCTTCTCTTGCTCCATCTTCTGGGTGTTTAAGACAACACTCCCATTCTAGAACTGCCCAGCCATCATAACCATAAGTGGTAAATTTTGAAAAGATTGATTTAAAATCTACCTGTCCATCGCCAAGAGATCTAAATCGACCTGCTCTATTAACCCATGATTGGAAACCACCATATACCCCTTGTTTTCCAGTAGGATTTAACTCTGCATCTTTAACATGAAACATTTTTATTTTTTCATGATAAATATCTATATGAGCCAAGTAATCTAAATTCTGTAAAACATAATGACTAGGATCATAAAGCATATTACATCTTTTATGATTACCAACTTTTTCTAAAAACATTTCAAATGTAATACCGTCGTGAAGGTCCTCACCAGGATGTATCTCATAACAAAGATCAACTCCATTTTGATCAAATTGATCAAGAATTGGTTTCCATCGATTAGAAAGTTCATTAAATGCATTTTCGATTAGTCCTTCTGGTCTTTGTGGCCAAGGATAAACATAAGGCCAAGCTAGTGCTCCTGAGAAAGTAACGTGCCTATCTAGTCCAAGATTTTTTGAGGCCTTAGCTGCCATCATCAATTGATTTACTGCCCACTCTTGTCTTGCTTTTGGATTTCCTCTTACTTCAGGTGCGGCAAATCCATCAAATGCAGTGTCATATGCCGGATGAACTGCAACCAATTGCCCTTGAAGATGTGTTGATAGCTCGGTGATCTCGAGATTATGTTTTTTTGTTATACCTTTAATTTCATCACAATATTCTTTACTTTCAGACGCTTTCTTTAGATCTATCAATCTACCATCCCAACTTGGAATTTGTACACCTCTGTAACCTAAAGAAGATGCCCACTTACAAATGTTATCTAAAGAATTAAATGGTGCATCTTCACCTACAAATTGTGCTAAAAAAATTGCAGGACCTTTTATATTGTTCATAATCTCTCCCTCTAATTAAATTTACCAAAAAATAATTTTGTATAAAAAAAATACTAGCAGCCACAACTCATCTTGGATAGACTATAAATAAGAAAAATAAACTAAGAGGAGATATAATGAAAAAAATAATGATTTTATTGTTTGTTTCTCTATTTTCGTTCTCTGTAAATTCAAACGCTAAATCTATAACATTAGGATGGGCCGCTTGGGATCCTGCTAATGCTTTGCAAGAGTTAACTAAAGAATTTACTGCTGAAACAGGAATAGAAGTAAACTTTGAGTTTGTCCCGTGGCCAAATTTTGCTGACCGTATGTTAAATGAGCTTAACAACAAAGGTAAAACATTTGACTTATTGATTGGTGACTCACAATGGATTGGTGCTGGAGCTGTTTATGGGCATTACGTAAAATTGAATGACTTTTTTGATAAAGAAGGAATTTCAATGAGTGATTTCTCGCCAGCTACAGTTTACGCATATTCAACTTGGCCTAAAGGTAGTAAAAACTATTATGCATTACCAGCTATGGGAGATGCATTAGCTTGGGCTTACAGAAAAGACTGGTTTGATAGACCAGAACTTAAATCTGAGTTTAAAAAGAAACACGGATATGATCTAGGAGTTCCTGCAAACTGGAATCAATTACATGATATGTGTAAATTCTTCCAAGGAAGAGAAATTGATGGTCAAAAAAGATATGGGGCTGCAATTAACACAGAGCGTGGATCAGAAGGTATAACAATGGGTGTTACAGCTGCTATGTATGCATGGGGTATGGAATATGAAAATCCTAACAAGCCATACGATATGGAAGGATATTTTAATTCACCACAAGCTGTAGAAGCAGTTGAGTTTTACAGAAAATTATATGAAGACTGTGCACCTCCAGGACACTCTGATGCCTACATGGTTGCAAACTTAGATGCTTACAAATCAGGACAAGTTGCATTCCAAATGAATTGGTATGCTTTTTGGCCAGGTGTTTCTAAAGAAGACAGTGACGGAAGAGTTAGTGGCTTCTTTGCGAATCCAAAACAAAATGTTGCAGCTGCAACACTAGGTGGACAAGGGATATCTGTTGTCAAATACTCAGACAAACAAGATCTTGCTCTTGAATACATCAAGTGGTTTGCTAGACCAGATGTACAACAAAAATGGTGGGATCTAGGTGGATACTCATGTCATAATGATGTTTTGAATTCACCATCATTTCCAACATCAACTGTTTATGCACAAGGATTCTTGGACTCAATGGGAATTGTCAAAGATTTTTGGCAAGAACCAACTTTCGTAGAGTTAATGCTTCCTATGCAAGAAGCAATTCATGACTATGTTGTTAATGGAAAAGGAACTGCTAAAGAAGCTCTAGATAAAATTATCGCAGAGTGGGTTGAAGTATTCGAGGCAGACGGAAAACTTTAACATTAATACTAAAAGAAATTAAAAATTAGGGGGGGGGGTACGCCTCCCCTTTTTTTATAAAAAATTCATATGAGCGTAAAAAAAAAATTCAAAGGACTTTCTGACAAAGCTGTAGGCTGGCTTTTTATTGGACCAACTGTACTTCTGCTACTGGCTATAAATATTTATCCATTAATCTATGCAATCAAAATGTCTTTTACAAATTTTTACGCAAATAAAATTGGAAGAGAGCCTCAATTTGTTGGTTTAAAAAATTATATTAAAGTTCTTAACAAAGAAGCCATATGGGAAAAAATGCAAGTTACAGCAAGCTTTATGTTTTGGACTTTGTTACTTCAAGCAATTATAGGTTTGGGTTTAGCTTTGCTTCTAAACAGGAAATTTAAAGGTAATGAACTACTAACCACATTAATTGTTTTGCCCATGATGTTATCACCTGCAGTTGTAGGTGTATTTTGGACTTATCTTTATAACCCTCAAGTAGGTCTATTTAACTACGTAGTTAATTTTTTCTATGATTTAGGAAGCTTTGATATGATTGGTTCAAGTACACTTGCACCATGGGCTATTGTCATTGTTGATACATGGATGTGGACACCATTTACAATGTTAATTTGCTTAGCAGGTCTAAGATCTGTTCCAAATTATTTATACGAAGCTGCAGAGGTTGATAGAGCAAGTAAATGGCAGCAATTTATATATATTACTTTGCCTTCTGTTTTACCATTTTTATTATTAGCTCTGCTTTTTAGAGGGATTGAAAATTTCAAAATGTTTGACATGGTTGTAGAGCTTACCTCTGGTGGTCCCGGCTCTGCTACAGAGCTTGCCTCAATTAACTTAAAAAGAGAAGCGTTTGAAAAATGGAAAACAGGTTACAGCTCAGCATTTGCTGTTATTCTTTTTGTTACCATATTTGGTTTCGGAAATGTCTACGTAAAAGTAATGAATAAAATAAAGGAACGCTGATGGATACTTCTAGATCATATTTGGAACCTTCATCTTTTTCAAAAAAAATGGCTGCCGCTATAATTATAGTTTACGCTGTAATTACTTTGATACCAATATCTTGGATGGTAATGACAAGTTTTAAAAATGTTGATAGTGCTATTTCATATCCACCCGAAGTTTTGTTTGAACCATCACTAGAGGGATATGTTAACTTATTTACTAATAGGTCAAGACAATCACAAGAATATCTTGATTCATTACCTCCCCCAGAAAATTGGTATGAAGAACTAGTTAGAAGCAGAGAGATGGTTATAACAGGGCCATCAAAATTTTTGGGTAGATACTCAAATTCTATGATAATTGGATTTGGTTCAACTTTTGCATCTGTATTTTTAGGAGCATTGGCTGCATATGCATTTTCAAGGTTTAGGGTTCCTTTAAAAGATGATTTATTATTTTTTATTCTTTCGACCAGAATGTTTCCCCCAATAGCAGTGGCTGTTCCTATATTTATTATGTACAGAAAATTAGGTCTTGGGGATACTCACCTTGGAATGATTATATTGTATACCGTTGTAAACTTAAGTTTAGCAGTATGGTTATTAAAAGGATTTATGGATGAAATTCCTAAAGAATATGAAGAGGCGGCTATGATCGATGGATATTCTAGACTTCAAGCTTTCTTTAAAGTTGTTCTTCCACAAGCAATGACTGGTATAGCGGCAACTGCAATCTTTTGTATGATATTTTCATGGAATGAATACGCTTTTGCTGTTTTGCTAACACAATTCAACGCACAAACAGCCCCACCATTTATTCCTACAATCATTGGTGAAGGTGGTCTTGATTGGCCTGCAATTGGGGCAGGAACAACTTTGTTTCTATTACCTGTTATGATTTTTACAATAATTTTAAGAAAACATCTTTTAAGAGGTATTACCTTTGGAGCGGTAAGAAAATAATGCAAGAAGAAAAGTCATTAATGAGAAAAATATTTAGAAGAGTTTACTGGGAAAACTTATCGACGATATTAATTTTAATTGGAGTTTTCATGTTGTTACAACCATTTGCAATGTGGATGTTTACTTATTCTTTTATTGTAATTTTAATAGGAACTATAGGTTTCATAATCACAAGCCACTTTCCGGATTAATATGTCTCAAATTAAAATAGTAAATTTGCAAAAATCATTTGGAGATTTTACTGCAGTTAAAAATTCTAATTTAACGATTAATGATAAAGAGTTCTTTGTTTTGCTTGGACCATCAGGTTGTGGAAAGACCACAACACTTCGAATGATTGCAGGATTAGAATTACCTACATCTGGAGAGATTTATCTTGGAGATGAGGAGGTTGGAATGTTAAGAGCATCAGAAAGAGATATTGCTTTTGTTTTTCAATTGTTTGCCCTCTACCCACATATGAATGTAAGAAACAACTTATCATTTCCTCTCAAAATGCAAGGTTATAAAAAAAGTGATATCAAAAATCGAGTTGAAGAAGCAGCAAAACTTTTAAGAATTGATCACATTTTAAATTCTAACATTTCCTCTCTTTCGGGTGGAGATAGACAACGGGTAGCTTTAGGTAGAGCACTAGTTAGAAGACCAAAAGCATTTTTAATGGACGAGCCATTGGGAACTTTGGATGCTGAATTTAGAGAATTAATGTGTTTAGAATTAAAAAAACTACATTTAGATATTGGAGCAACTACAGTTTATGTAACTCATGATCAGTTAGAAGCAATGTCATTAGCTGATCGAATTGCAGTTATGGATGGTGGTGAAATATTACAAGCTGATGAGCCTAATATTATTTACAATAAACCTAAAACTAAATTTGTGGCTTCATTTATAGGATCTCCAGGTATGAACTTTTTTGAAGTTAATGAAGGAATCTCTAAAGATCAATCATTTGTAAATATCGAAGGCGCTAAATTTGATATTCCCAAACAACTTGAGGAGTCAAAAGGAAGTAAAAATTTCTTTGGTATACGTCCAGAAAATTTAACTCTAAATAATAATGAAGGTCTAAAAGGTTCAGTTTTTGGAGTAGAGTATTTAGGATCAAGAAAAATAATTACAGTTAAAACAAGTTTAGGTGAAATTAAAGTTAAGACAGACATTTCTGTTGACGTTAAATTAAATGAAAATGTTCAGGTTAAACCTTCAAATAATAATATTATTATTTTTGACGGTGCGACAGACAAATCTTTAAACAGCGAGTTTATAAAATAATGGCAAAAGTAGAGTTAAAAAAATTATTTAAAACTTATAACAAAAAAATTAAAGCTTTGGAGGATATAAATCTTACAATTGAAGATGGTCAATTTTTTGTATTACTGGGTCCATCTGGTGCCGGAAAAACTACAACACTTAGATGTATAGCTGGTTTAGAAAAAATTGATTCTGGAGATGTATTATTCAATGATGAAAATATAACTCATGATCAGCCTGCTTCAAGAGATGTGTCTTTTGTTTTTCAACAATACTCTCTTTATCCTCATTATACCGTTTATGAAAATCTTGCTTTTCCTTTGAGGTCTCCAATGAGAAAACTTCCAGAGGAAGAGATAAAAAATAAAGTAGAGAAAATTGCTGAAATGCTCAAAATTA
Organism: uncultured Pelagibacteraceae bacterium; assembly: GCA_902573295.1. Lineage (GTDB taxonomy): Bacteria > Pseudomonadota > Alphaproteobacteria > Pelagibacterales > Pelagibacteraceae > Pelagibacter. The sequence continues at coordinate 87,693 of CACGJB010000002.1, forward strand.
CAAGCAAATTAAAAAATAAAGCAACTGAACTTTCTGGTGGAGAAATGCAAAGGGTAGCTATTGGTAGAGCTCTAGTTCGTGAACCAAATATTTATTTAATGGATGAGCCACTTTCCTCATTAGATGCTAAACTAAGAGAAACCCTTAGAGTTGAATTAAAAAATATTCAATTAAATCTAAATGCTACTATATTGTATGTTACACATGATCAGGCTGAAGCAACAACATTGGCAGATAAAATTGGAGTTTTAAAAGAAGGCAAAATTGTTCAAATTGGAACCCCTGAAGAAATTTATGAAAATCCAAATTCAATTTATGTATCCCAAAGATTGGGGTCACCAAAAATAAATATTTTACCTGGTTCTTTATTTAAACTAGATAACAACATACCAAAAATTGGACTTAGACCAGAAAATATAGAGTTAGGTGATGGACCATACGAAGGAAGGGTTATTTCTATAGAAAATTTGGGTTCAGAGACTGTGGTAGCTATAAATTTTCAAGACAATGAAATATTAGCTTCAATTCAGGGTAGCTATAAGTCATCAATTAATGAAAAAATTAATTTTGACATTAATACGAATAAAGTTTTAAAATTTGATAACGGAGACCAGAGGATACATGAGCGTTAATTTTTTAATTTCTCAAGCAAAAAATATTCAATTTGTTATTAATGAAAATGCAGCAGAAATTGAGGCACTAGATCAAAATATTGGAGATGGGGATCATATATTTAATGTGCAAAGAGGTCTTAAGTTAGTAGTTGAGCTTGAAGATGATATTAAAAACCTGCCTTTGCAAAAAGGTTTAAATACGATTGCTATGAAAGTCTTGTCAGGTATTGGTGGCTCTTCTGGAGCTTTGTTTGGAACTTTCTTTATGTCTATGGCTAAGACACCAGATTTAGATAAAGATATAGATTTTAAAAAAGCATGTGAAATGGTTATAACTGGAATTAATGCAATGAAGGAAAGAGGAAAAGCTGATGTTGGAGAAAAAACAATGATGGATGTTTTAATTCCAGTATCAGAAAAACTCAATGAATTAAAAAGTGGTAATACGGATATGAAAGAAGGGTTAAGTGAGATAATAAAAATTGCCGAAGATAGAATGTTAGGAACAAAAGACATGCTTGCTACTAAAGGTAGAGCTTCATTTTTAGGAGAACGTGCTAAAGGTCATATAGATCCAGGAGCTCGTTCATCGCAACTTATAATCGATACAATATGCAAATCGTTAATTAATAAATAGGAGGAAATATGAAAAAGTTTATAAATAATGTTGATGATTTTTTAAAAGAAAGTCTTAGTGGATTTGGTAAAGCACATAGTGATATAATTACAGTAAATTTTGAACCAAACTTCATTTCTAGAAAATCAAAAACTAAACAAGGAAAAGTATCTTTAATTTCAGGTGGAGGAAGTGGTCATGAACCGATGCACGGTGGTTTTGTTGGTCATGGAATGCTAGATGCGGCATGTCCAGGTTTTGTTTTTTCAGCACCTACTCCAGATCAAATGCAAGCTGCTGCTGAACATGTGGATAGTGGAGGTGGTGTTTTGTTCATAGTTAAAAATTATTCTGGGGATATTATGAATTTTCAAATGGGTGCAGAAATGTACTCAGGTAAAAATGATAGCATCATTACTAACGATGATGTAGCTGTTGAAGACTCTACGTTCACAACTGGTAGAAGAGGTGTAGCTGCAACAGTTTTGGTCGAAAAGATTGTTGGATCACTAGCTGAGAATGGAGGTTCGTTAGAAGAATGTAAAAAACTTGGTGAAAAAGTAAACAATAACTCTGGAACTATGGGTGTTGCTTTTACTAGTTGCACAGTTCCTGCTGCAGGCAAACCAACTTTTGATATTGGAAATGACGAAATGGAATTTGGAGTAGGTATACACGGTGAGCCTGGAAGAAAGAGAGAAAAAATTCGACCATCAAAAATAATAGTCAATAATATGCTGGAAGCTATACTTGATGATTTAAAACCACAAAAAAATGAAAAAACGCTTCTATTTGTAAATGGTATGGGCGGAACTCCTCTTACTGAATTATATTTAGTATACGATGATGCTTGTGAAATTCTAAAATCTAAAGAAATTGAAATTACAAGAAGTTTAGTGGGTAATTATTGTACATCGCTTGAAATGCAAGGAGCATCCATAACGCTTCTAAAATGTGATGAGGAGATTTTAAAAAATTGGGATGCACCCGTTCATACCGCAGCTATGCGTTGGGGTATGTAATTACTAATTTAAATTGTTAAATATTGTTCGTATTAAAAATATAATATATTAATTATTTATGAATATTCTTGAGGATAGCTTTGGAAGAAAATTTCCATACATCAGATTATCAATTTCGGATGTTTGTAATTTCAAATGTGGATATTGTCTACCAAATGGTTATCAAGCTGATAAAAACGATACTAGAAAATTCCTTCATTTAGATGAAATTAAGCGACTTGCAAAATGTTTTTCTGAACTCGGAGTAAATAAGATCAGAATTACAGGTGGTGAACCAACTGTAAGAAAAGATTTTTTTGATATTATAAAAGTATTAAAATTTGATTCAGGAATTCAAAATGTATCTATTACCACTAATGGCTATAAATTAGATAAAAAAGCAGAACAATTAGTTAATAGCGGGCTTAGCGGAATAAACATAAGTATTGATAGTTTAGATAAAGAAATATTTAAAAATATTACTGGTCATGACAGGTTACCAGAAATTTTGAATGGTATAGAAAATTTACAAAGTATAGGTTTTGAAAATATTAAAATTAATGCTGTACTTTTAAATGGAATAAATTCATCGATAGAAGATTTTAATACTTGGGCTAGGTTTATAGAAAAAAATAAAGTTGATTTTAGATACATAGAATTAATGAGGACTGGTGACAATTTAGATTATTTTAAAAAATATCACATTTCATCAAAAATTTTTAAAGAATATCTTGTTGAAAATAAATGGATCTATCAAACATATGGCAAAGATGCAGGGCCTTCTTTAAATTATATTAACCCTAAATATAAGGGCAAGTTTGGTATTATTGCTCCATATTCAAAAGATTTTTGCAAATCATGTAATAGACTAAGAATTACATCAAGAGGTGATCTAAGACTTTGTCTGTTTGGAAATACTGGAATTAATTTAAGACATCTTTTGCAAAAAGATAATCAATTAGAGGAATTAAAAGATTTAATAATGAAACAAATGCAATTCAAAAAAGAGTCTCATTATTTAGAATTGGGTGATACTGGATCAACAACAAATTTATCAAAAACTGGTGGATAGTATGAAAAATTTAAAAATTGTTAGCGATAATAATTTAAAAGATTGGGCAAAAGAAATTTTCAAAAAAAACTCTTTTAAAATGATTGATGTTTCGAAAAAAAAAGAAACATTTAGACGAGCTTTAGCTTCTGGAAAAATTTATGTTGGTGATGAAGTCTTTGAGCTAATAAAAAATAAAGAAATGCCAAAAGGTGATCCTATAACCTTAGCAGAAATATCTGCTGTTTTAGGAGTAAAAAAAACAAGTGAATTAATTCCCCTTTGCCATCCTTTAATAATTGACCATACTGCTACAAAAATTATCATGAATGAGAAAGATAAATCTCTAGAAGTTTTTTGTGTAGTTTCAACGTACGCAAAAACAGGAGTTGAAATGGAAGCAATCATGGGTGTTAATGCTGCTCTAACTACAATTTATGATTTAAGTAAAATAATAAATCCATACCTCAAGATAGATAATGTAAAATTATTAATCAAAGAAGGTGGAAAAAATGGGTTGTGGAAAAACCCCGATGGTCTACCAAATTTTTTAAAAGATTTATTTTAAAAGTATAATGAAAGTAAAGATTGAGTTATTTGGTGCAGCTAGAGATTTTAGTGAACAAAATTTATTAGAATTAGATTTAGAAGAAAGATCAACAATAAAAGATATTCGAAAAAAAATAATTCAATATTTAGATGAAAAATTTAATGGAAATGAAAACTATAAAAAAATTGTCAATTCTTCAGCTTTTTGTTCAGAGAAAAATAATATTGTTAGCGACAATTATAAAATAACAAATAATGAAAAAATTGGTATCATACCTCCCATAGGAGGAGGATAATGCTTCATGCAAAAGTTGTAGACAGTAAAGATAAAAAACTATCAATAAGTGATGCTGAAAGATTTATATCTTCTAACGAATTTGGAGCATCAATATTTTTTACTGGCACAGTAAGAAATCTAAATAATAATAAAAATGTAATTGGCATTACGTATGACAGTCATGATGAGCTTGTAATAAGAAGTTTTGAAGAAATATATAAAGAGGCTGATAAAAAACTTAATATTCAGGATAAAGCTGTTTTTATAGAACACGCTAAAGGTTATTTAAATCTTGGAGAAATGAGTATTATAATTGCTGTTGCATGCAAACATAGAAATCAAGCTTATGTTTTGTCTAGATATATTATCGAAGAAATAAAAAAAAGATCGCCTATATGGAAAAAAGAACATTATACAGACAATCAAAGTGATTGGTTAAAAGGTAACCCTATAGTTTATGAAAAAATTTAAGTACTCAGAAATCACACCAGAAAAAATTTATAAAAATAGAAGATCGTTTATTAAATCTATTGGATTAGGAGCAAGTTCTTTAGCAATTTCAACAATTCCGTTTGCAAATAAATCCTTTGCAAATGAGAGAGATAAATTAACAAGTTATAAAGATATCACTACTTATAATAATTATTATGAGTTTGGTACATCAAAAGGTGATCCATATAGAAACTCTCAAATATTTAAAACTTCTCCATGGGATATAAGTATTGAAGGTGAAGTTGAAAAACCAATAAAATTATCTATGGAAGAAATTTCTGAAATGTTTGTATCCGAAGAGAGAATTTACAGACTTAGATGTGTTGAGGGTTGGTCAATGGTTATTCCATGGATGGGTTTTTCTTTAAGTGAATTACTTTCTAAAGTTAATCCAACTAACAAAGCAAAGTTTGTTGAATTTGAAAGCATTTATGATCCTACACAAATGAAAGGTCAAAGATACCCTGTTTTAAACTGGCCATACAATGAAGGTTTAAGAATTGATGAAGCAATGCATCCTTTGACTACCGTAGTTACAGGTTTATATGGCAAAAAACTTCCAAATCAAAACGGAGCACCATTTCGAATTTTTATTCCTTGGAAGTATGGTTTTAAAAGCGCAAAAGCAATTGTTAAAATTAAATTTGTAGAAAATATGCCTACTTCTTCATGGATGTGGGCTTCGCCAAGGGAGTATGGATTTTACTCAAATGTTAATCCTAATGTTGATCATCCAAGATGGTCACAAGCAACTGAAAGAATAATTGGAGAAGGTGTTTGGGCACCTAGAGTAAAAACTTTAATGTTTAATGGCTATGGTGATGAGGTAGCAAGTTTATATACTGGTATGGATTTAAAAAAGTACTTTTAATGATAAAGTATTTTAAGCCAAGCATTTTCGTATTTAGTACAATTCCATTTCTAGTTATAACTTACAAAATTTTTTTTAATAAACTAGGGCCAGAACCAGTAAAGGAAATTACTCATTTTACAGGAGAGTGGACTTTAATTTTCATATGTTTAACGTTGTCAATGAGTCCATTAAAAAAACTAACTAATTTTAACTATTGGGTAAAAGTAAGAAGAATGTTGGGATTGTTTGTTTTTTTTTATGCCTCATTGCATTTATTTACTTATATTGGCATCGATTATAGATTTAGCTGGCAACCAATTTTTGATGATGTTGTAAAAAAAAAATATATTTTTGTTGGCTTTGCTGCTTGGGTTTTATTAATACCACTTACAATAACCTCTTCACAAAAAATGATGTTATTGCTTAAACAAAATTGGAAAAAATTGCACAGACTAATATATGTAATTGCAATTTTAGGATCTTTGCACTTTATTTGGTTATCTAAAACTATTTATTTTAAACCTTTATTTTACTTTGTGCTAATAATAGTCTTACTAACTCTAAGAATAAACTTTAAAAGAATATTTGAAAAATGAGTAATTTTCCTGAAAAAAAAATATTTGAAGAAGCAGATAATTGGATAAAAAATAATAAAAAAGTTTCATTAGCAACAGTTGTCCAAACATGGGGTTCATCACCATTAGGAATTGGTAGTAGAATGATAGTAAGTGAAGATGGAAATTTTTTAGGATCTGTTTCTGGAGGCTGTGTGGAAGCTAAAGTTATTGAAGAATGTATATCTTTAATGAAAAATAAAAAAATTTGTAAAAAAATAGATTTTAATGTCTCTAATGAAAATGCATGGGAAATAGGATTGGCCTGTGGTGGTGATATTTTAATTTATATTGAAGAAATTAAACAATGAAATTAGAAATAATCAGAGAAACTTTAAAAAATAAATCTTTAAAAAAAGAATTTGCACTCATAACAAATTTAATTAATGGAGAAAGTGAAATATTTTTTCCTGGGTATAATCTTAGTGAAATGTTTTCAAAGTATTCAGAAGAAATTGAAAAAATATTTAACTCAAATAAAAATGGTATAATAGAAAATTCAGAAATATTTGTTCAAACATATAAAAATCCAATTAAAGTAATCGTCGTTGGAGCTGTAGATATTTCAATTTATTTAATTGATTTTGCTAAAAATTTAAATTTTGAGATTACTATTGTTGATCCAAGAGGATATTTTGCATCAAAGGAGAGGTTTCCAGATACAAAAATTATTAATAAATGGCCCAATGAAGCTTTTGATGAAATAGAAACTAATTCAAGTACGGCTTTGGTTACTTTAACTCATGATCCAAAAATTGATGATCCTGCCTTACAGTATGCATTAAAAAATAAATTTTTTTATATTGGTGCCTTAGGAAGTAAAAAAACACATGAAAAAAGATGCTCAAGATTGATAGGGGCTGGTTTTAAAAATGTGGACTTAGAAAAAATAAATGGACCAATTGGTATTAAGTTGGGAGGAAAATCACCATCTGAAATAGCGTTATCAATCATTTCACAACTTGTTTCCGAAAAATATAAAAATAAAATTTAAATTTATTTATTGTGTTGATCGTTTTTGTGATTAATACTTTATTCATGAATGATATTCAAAAAAAAGAACTTCAATCAGCAGCTTTTGAGAGATTGTTAAAACATCTGGATGAAAGAAAAGATGTTCAAAATATTGATCTGATGAACCTTGCTGGGTTCTGTAGAAATTGTTTATCAAGATGGTTTAGAGAAGAAGGTGAAAAAAATGGAGTAAGCATGTCAGACTTAGAAGCTAGAGAACATGTTTATGGGATGCCTTATTCTGAATGGAAAGAAAAATATCAAAAATAATTATTTTTCTTTAAGTCTTGGAAACAATTCTACAAAATTACAAGGTTTGTGATTAATATCTAATTGATGTTTTAAAATCCCATCCCATGCATCCGTTACACCGCCTGAAGAACCAGGTAATGCAAAAATATATTTACCATTTGATAAAACTGCACATGCTCTGGATTGAATTGATGAAGTACCAACTGTTTTTAAACTAATTGTTCTAAAAACTTCACCAAATCCAGGTATATGTTTATCAGCAATCTCGTCTAATGCTTCAGGTGTGATATCCCTACCTGTTAAACCTGTGCCTCCAGTTGTAATAATTACATCAATATTTTTTTTATTTGTCCAATCTTTCAAGATTAAAGCAATATCATCTTTATTATCTTTGCAAATTTTTCTATCAATTAATTTATGATTAGCTTGAGCGATTTTATCTACAAGGATTGCACCTGATTTATCGTTATCAATTGTCCTGGTATCTGTTACAGTTAATAAAGCTATATTTACAATCATAATTTTCAAATGGTTATACTAACAATATTTTTTTTTATAACAGCAATTTTTTACTCTAGTATTGGTTTTGGTGGTGGGTCCACTTATCTTGCTTTGATGTTAATTTGGGATGTTCCCTACTATATTTTTCCAATTATAGCGTTAATTTGTAATATTATTGTTGTAACTGGTAATTCAATTAATTTTTCAAGAACAAAAAATGTAAATTTAAGTTTACTTGTACCTTATTTAATTGGATCAATACCTTTTACTTTTTTTGGAGCCTCTATTTCGATTGATAAAAATTTATTTGAGATTTTACTTTTCTTTGTTTTATTAATGGCAGGAGTTTTTTTACTATTAAACAGCAAATATTTCAGTAAAGATGAAATTAAAATTCGACATATCCCAAAAGTTTTTTCTATTATTATTGGTGCAATTATTGGTTTTATATCTGGATTGGTTGGAATAGGTGGTGGAATATTTTTAAGCCCAATTTTATTTCTCCTGCGAGCGGGTTATCCAAAGCATATTACAAGCACCGCATCTATTTTTATATTGATTAATTCTATATTTGGTGTGGCAGGACAACTAACTAAAGATATAGTATTTAATGAATTTTTAATCTATTGGCCTCTATTTATTTCTGTTTTAATAGGTGGTCAAATTGGAAGTTTTCTTAATATTAAATTTTTAACGAATAAGATATTAGCTCTAATGACTTCTTTTCTAGTCATTTTTGTGGCGATTAGAATGGGATTTAGATTAATAGCATAATATTGATTATAATATTTTTTAAGATATTTAAGGCTATATGAAAAATATAAAACCATTTGGTCCATCTATTGGAAAAGCAAAAATCTCAAAAAAGTTTTTAACGATTTTAAATAAAGAGATTGATAATAAAGTTTTAACAAAACATAATGATTATAGTTCTAAACTTGCTAGCCAAATTAAAAAAGAAATTAAAATTTCAAATAATTTTGTGAAAAAAAATCTAGAAAGAGAAGTTAAAAGAAATATCAAAAATTTTCTTAAAAATGAAAAAATAATAAATATTAAAGATATAAAAATATTGAATTTATGGGTAGTTAGACAGTTTAAAGATGAATATAACCCTATCCATTATCATGATGGAGATTTATCTGGTGTTGGTTATTTAAAAGTTCCTAAAGGAATGACTAAAAATAAATTTTTAAAAAATAAAAAAAATGCAACAAATGGAACGATTGATTTTATAAACGGGCAAAGAGGATTTTTAAGCAAAAGTATTTTCAATATTGTGCCTAAAGAGAGAGATCTATTAATTTTTCCAAATTACTTGATGCACACGGCTTATCCTTTTAATATAAATGCGGAAAGAAGATCTTTTTCTTTTAATGCTAAAATTTTTTTTAAAAAATAATGATTAGTAAAGATTTTTTTAAACAAACTAGAATATTAGATGGTGGGATGGGTCAAGAATTACTCGCTAGAGGAATGAAGCCAAATTCAACACTATGGAGTGCTAATGCAATATTAGATGAAAATTATCATCAACTTGTTTTAGATACCCACGTTGATTTCATTAAAGCAGGAGCAGAAATCATTGTAACAACAACTTTTGCAACACGACAAAAACGTTTAAAAGAAAATAATCTTTTAGATAAATTTGAATATTTAAATCAAAAAGCAGGTGAAATTGCTCAAACTGCAAAAAAAAAGTTTCCTAATACTTTTGTTGCAGGAGGCATACCTCCACAAAATTTAACTTATGAAGCAGATGATAGAGATGAGGCTGAAATAATTGAAAATTTCAATGCACAAGCAAAAGCTCTTAATCCCTATATTGATTTTTTTTACTTTGATGTTTGGAGTAGTATTAAAGAGGTTAAATGTGGTATCGAAGCTGTGAAAGAATTTAAAAAGCCTTATTTAGTTGGATTACATATATCGGAAGGAACAAAGCTACCTAGCGGAGAAAGAATCAAAGAAATAAAAAATATAATTGATGAGAATTCTCTAGGAGTAATGTTGTCTTGTGTTTCTCCTGAAAATTTTGAGAAAAATTTGTATGAATTAAAAAGTTTAAATGTACCATTTGGTTTTAAATTGAATGGTTTTGTTACAACTAAACTAAATGAGAGTTATACATCTGTTTTTTTAGGAAAAAAAACTAATCCGAATGAAATCTTAGGAAAGAGAAAAGATTTGACACCAGCTAAATTTAAAGAAATTGCTAAAAAATTCAAAGAAAATGGTGCAACGATAATTGGTGGTTGTTGTGAAACAAGCCCATTACATATTGAGGCAATTTCAAAAATTAAGTGACATTTTTATAATCTGCTTTTCTTGCTAAATATATTCCAATGAATACAGCAATTAATGCAACTATAATTTTTGAGGTAATTATTTCATTTAGAAATATATAACCTAAAATAATTCCAAAAATTGGAATGATATATGAAACTTGTGAATGAAATATAAGACCATTTGTTTTTAAAATTCTAAATCTTAACAACCAGGCTATACCAGTAGGAAAAATTCCTAAATATATTACAGATATAATTGAGTCCATTGAAGGATTTAACGCCCAAGGTCTTTCAAAAATTAAAGTGAATGGAAAAAGTATAATTGTTGACCAAATTAAAATTGAACCTGTAACATTTTCGTTTTCTTTATCGCTTATTTTTAAAGTTATTACACCTCCAATTACATAACAAGTAGATCCAAGTAGAATTAGAAGTGCAGCAACAAAATTATTTTCATTAATTAAAAAATTATCTGAAAATAAGAATACTATTCCAGAAAACCCAATTAATAATCCAATTGTTTTTAATAAATTAAATTTTTCTCCTTTTAAAAAAAAGTGAGCTAGAACAGTTGAGCTTAATGGTGTTGTTGACATCAAGATAGCAGCTAAATTACTCTGAACAAAATTAACTCCATAAGATATCAATATGAATGGAATAACTAAGTTTACCAATCCTATAATTGCAAACCATTTCCAATCCTTTGAAAATGCCTCAATTTTTATATTTTTATATAAACATAATATTAAAACCGGTATAGCTCCTAAAAAAGATCTTAAGAAACCTATTGTAATAGGTCCAAATGAATATGTGGCAATTTTAATGTTAAAAAAAGCTGAAGCCCATATTAATGATAACAAAGTCAACAACAAATAATCAACTAATTGGGGTTTTCTCATTCTGTTATCTCTTTTATATCACCTAAAGTTAATGCTTTTAAATTTTCAAAGTCTATTTCAAAAACTGCGTTAGGATGTCCAGCTGCCGCGAATATAGTGGTGAAATTTTTTAAATTTTCATCTATATATATTTTAATTTTTGTGAGATGACCTATGGGTGAGACACCTCCTATAGTGTAACCTGTCACTCTTTTAACATCCTCAGGTTTGGCCATTGAAACATCTTTTTTATTTAAAATTTTTTTTAATTTATTTAATGAGCACCTTTTATCTCCAGAAACTAAACATAAAACAAAACTATCCCCTGCTCTAAAAAGTAAGCTTTTGACAATTGCCCCTTCTTTGCAACCTAAAGCTGTAGCTGCATCATTAGCTGTTCTGGCTGTTTGTTCCAATTCAATTACTTTTAAATCAGGGTTAAATTGTTTTAGTGATTTTTCAGCTCTTAAAACTGGCTCTTTATTAAGTATTGTGTTCACAAGTTAAATTTATTTATATTTTTAGTGACTAATTACACTACTTATGTGAAAATTGCATAGGTGTTATTTATTAAATAAGCAATATTTTTAAGTATTTTTTTGTTATTCAAGCCTTACAAAATTACACAGGAGACAAAATGAGCGCAGCAAAAGTTTTAAAATTTATTAAAGAAAAAGAAGCAGAATTTGTAGATCTTCGATTTACTGACCCAAGAGGGAAACTTCAACATTTAACAATGGATGCTACAATAGTTGATGAGGATATGTTGAATGAAGGCGTCTTCTTTGATGGTTCATCTATTGCTGGATGGAAAGCAATCAATGAGTCTGACATGATTTTAAAACCTGATACAGCAAGAATGTTCATGGACCCTTTCACGTCTCATAACACTGTAGTTTTGTTCTGTGATATTCTTGATGCTATAAAAAAATCTCCTTATGAAAGAGATCCTAGAGGTGTTGCTAAAAAAGCTGAAGAATATTTAAAAGCTTCAGGTGTTGGAGACAAGGCTTTCTTTGGTCCTGAGCCTGAGTTTTTTGTATTTGATGATGTGAGAATTAAGAATGATATGAATGAATGTGGATTTAAAATAGATAGTAAAGAAGGTCCATACAATTCTGGAAAAGAATACGAAAATGGTAACATGGGTCATAGACCTCCAGTTAAAGGTGGTTATTTTCCTGTACCACCAGTTGACAGTGAACAAGATATGCGTGGTGAATATCTTAAAAATTTAAAAGAAGTTGGTATCAAGGTTGAAAAACATCATCACGAAGTTGCTCCTAGTCAGCATGAGCTTGGTATGTACTTTGGAACTTTAGTTGATCAGGCTGATAACGTTCAATTATATAAATATGTTGTGCAAATGGTTACACATTCGTTTGGGAAAACTGCAACATTTATGCCAAAACCTGTGGCTGGAGATAATGGTTCAGGTATGCATATTCATCAATCTATTTGGAAAGGTGATACACCAGTATTCTCCGGAGATGCATACGCGGGCTTAAGTGAAACAGCTCTAAATTACATTGGAGGAATTTTAAAACATGCCAAAGCAATTAATGCTTTTGCCAACTCTACTACAAATAGTTACAAAAGATTAATTCCAGGATTTGAAGCTCCAGTTCTTCTTGCGTATTCAGCAAGAAATAGATCGGCATCTTGTAGAATACCTATTACCTTAAGTAAAAAAGGTGCAAGATGTGAAATAAGATTTCCTGATGCTTCTGGAAACCCTTATTTGACTTTCGCAGCAATGCTTATGGCGGGTCTTGATGGAATTAAAAATAAAATTCATCCAGGTGAGTCTTTTGATAAAGATTTATATGAATTACCACCTGAAGAAGTTAAAGCTATTCCAACGGTTTGTGGTTCTTTAAGAGAAGCTATGGAGAGTTTAGACAAAGATAGAGAATTCTTAACTCAAGGCGGGGTATTTACGGACGATCAGATTGATGCTTATATCGCACTAAAGTTTGAAGAGATACACAAGTTTGAGCATGCACCTCATCCTGTAGAGTTTGAGATGTATTACAGTAGCTAATGTTAATTACTGTTTAGTTGTTGCTATTGAATCTTTGTTAACACCTTTTTTAACTACGTAATCCTGTGTACCATTAGCACCTGTTTCGACTTCTTTACGTAGATCTTTAAAGAAAGTTTTTTCTTTTAAAGAATCTTTTAAGTTTTTAACAAGATTTTTAAACTCAAATTTATTCATGTACAATCTATACATCAGATATGCATATAATGCAATACTGATATGCAATTAATGGGATAATACAACTTACGATATTTTAAATGACTCTCCGCAGCCACAACGCTCGGTTTCATTTGGATTATTAAATACAAATGATGAAGATAATTCCTCTTTTTTGTAATCCATTTCAGTACCTAGCAAATACATAACTGCAGCAGAGTCTACAAATACCTTTACTCCTTTGTCCTCAATAACTTCATCATGGGGATTATGCTCTTTAGTATATTCCATTACATAAGACATCCCTGCACAACCACCTGCTTTTACAGATACTCTAACTCCAATAGAATCTTTTTCAGCATTGGACATTATTTCTTTTATTCGTAATGCTGCGTTATCACTTAATTTAATTATTGGGTTCATTACAAATTCAATTCCAATTTTGCTGCTTCTGACATCATATCTTTATTCCATGGCGGATCCCAAACTAACTCAAGATCAACATCCTCAATACCTTCGACTTGCATTGCGCCCTCTTTAACCTCTTTTGGTAAACTCTCTGCAACTGGACAGTTTGGAGTTGTCAGAGTCATTTTGATAATAGCAAACTTTTCATCTTTTACTTTAATATCATAAATCAAACCTAATTCGTAGATATTTACAGGTAACTCAGGGTCATAAATTTTTCTTATTTCCTCAATTATTTCATCTTTTTTTGTCATAATTTAATTCTCAGTTTTTACTTCCTCTGCTTTTTCATCAAAGGCCGAAACCATTGTATGCCAAGATAAAGTTGCACATTTAACTCTCATTGGATATTGCTTAACACCAGATAAACACATTAGTTTAGTTTTTTCATCTTCGCTCAAATACTCAGATTTTAATTCAGGATTTTCTTTAATCATGCCTAAAAAATCCTCAACTATCTCTTTAGCCTCATGTTCATTTTTTCCTTTAATCAAATCTGTCATTATAGAGGCTGAAGCCATTGAAATAGCGCAACCACTCCCTTCAAAAGATGCATCTTCTACAATTTTTTGTCCATTTAGTTTTAAATAAACATGAACGTTATCACCGCAAAGAGGGTTATTACCTTTGGCGTCTTTATTAAAACCTTCTGTCTTTCTAAGATTTCTAGGATTCTTACCGTGTTCTAATATAATTTCTTGATATAGCTCTTTTAAATTCATTATAAATTAAATATTTTTTTACAGTTGTTTATTGACTGGTTTAGCTGATCTAAATCTTCTTTTGTATTATAAATACCAACTGATGCTCTAGCACTAGCTGGGATATTCAATTTGTCATGTAGAATTTGACAACAATGATGTCCTGCTCTTATTGCAACCCCGTCTTCATCTAAGATAGTTGCAATATCATGAGGGTGAACTCCTTCTATAGTGAATGATAAAACCCCTCCTTTATTTTTTGGATTTCCAATAAGTTTAACAGAGTTATTTTTTTGTAATAGCTCTTGTCCATATTCAACTAAGTCTGATTCGTGTTTCATAACGTTTTCTATACCAATGTTTTCTAAAAATTTTATTGATTGATCGAAAGCAATTACTTGTGCTGTGGCCATAGTTCCTGCCTCGTATTTGTTTGGCAATTCACCATAAGAAATCCTATCTTTTTTAACTTCATTTATCATTCCTCCACCACCTTGGTATGGCGGCAATTCTTCTAACCATTTTTTCTTACCGTAAAGAACTCCTAAACCTGTAGGTCCATACATTTTGTGGCATGAAATTGCATAGAAATCACAATCTAAATCTTGCATATCTAATTTTAAATGTGGCGCTCCCTGACATCCATCAACTACAACAATTATTCCTTTTGAATGTGCAAGCTGAGTAATTTCTTTTACGGGTAAAATTGCACCTGTTACATTCGACAGATGAGTAATAGAAATTAATTTTGTTTTTGGAGTTATTTTTTTTTCTATTTCCTCAAGAGTGATTTCACCTTCTTCATTTATTTCAGCAAAATTAATTTTTATATTTTTTGATTTCCTCAAGAAATGCCATGGTACATAATTTGAATGATGTTCTAGTTCTGTAATTAATACTTCATCACCTTCCTGTAGATAGCTTTGACCCAATGTATTAGCAACTAAATTTAATGCTTCAGTAGCACCTTTTGTAAAGACAATTTCATTTTTATCTTTAGCGTTAATATATTTTTGCACAGATGTTCTTGTATTCTCATACAAATTAGTGGCAGCAACTGCAAGATAATGGACACTTCTACCAACATTTGAAAATTGTTTGGTATAAAATTCATTAATTCTATCCACAACTATCTTAGGTTTTTGAGAAGAATTCGCACTATCTAAATAAACTAAATCATTATTTTGAATTTTTTCATCAAAAATTGGAAATTCTTTTTTTATCTGATCAATATTCATTCTTTAATTCCAATCATATTTTTTATTAAGTTTTTTATTTCTGAGTCAGTAATTTTTTCAACAACATCGAGTAGAAATCCATTAATTAAAAGCTCTCTTGATTGTTGGTAACTTAAGCCTCTAGACATTAAATAAAATATAGAATCCTCATTTAAACTACCTGACGCTGAACCATGCGAACATTTAACATCATCGGCATAAATTTCTAGTTCAGGCTTTGCGTTAAACTCAGACTCTTTATTTAACAATATTGCTTTGCTTAATTGATATCCATCGGTTTTCTGAGCATCAGAATTTACAAATATTTTTCCTTGATAAACTGCTTTAGAACTCTCATCTAAAACACTTTTAATTAGTTGATAACTTTTTGTATTTTCAGTTAGATGATTTATTATTGATCTGATTTCGTGGTGTTTATCATTATTCAAAGAAAAAACACCATTTACAAAAGCTGATGCATAAACTCCATTTAAATTACAATTTATCTCATTTTTAGAAAAATTTGATCCAGAGGATAAAATAAATGTTTCAGAAATACTGTTCTTATCTTGATCAATATTGTTAAAAGAATATTTAATGTTTTTATTCTCAAATCTATCTACTTTATAATTTTTTAAAACTGCATTTTCCTTTAATTCAAAGTTATAAAATATGTTTAAAAAGTTTTTTTCAGATGTATCATTAAATAAATCAATTAATCTTAATGAGCTATCTTTATCTAGTTCAAAATTAAGTCTTAAATTAATATTTTTAGACCAAATTTTGGAGTTTGTTGTATGATAGATAATTAAAGGTTTTGTTAATTGATATCCTTTTTTAACTAATATTTTAAAACATTTATTAGTAAAGGCATTGTTCAAGTCTGATAATGAATTACTATTTTTAAATTCATTTATTGTTTCTGATTGATCAATTATTTCTATTTGATCTTTTTTTTCATATTCAAAATCAATTTTTTCAATTCTACCATTTATAAAGACTATTTTATTATGCTCTAATCCATCTACAAATACAGATGTATCAACTTTATTAGTAGATGTTTGGTCATTATAAAAACTAAGTTCTCCAATATTATTTTTTATTATTTGATTCAAATCTGAAAATTTCCAATCTTCCTCTTTTTTATTTGGAAAACCTTTGTCTATGAAATTTTCTAAACAAAATTTTTTTATTTCAATATCTTTTTGAGATAAACTTAAATTTTTTATACTATTATCAAAATCTTTTTGTAATTGTTCTTTCATTTAATTAAAATTTTCATATCCTTTTTTTTCTAACTCTAGGGCTAAATCTGGGCCACCAGATTTTACAATTTTTCCACTCATTAAAACGTGAACAAAATCAGGTTTTATATAATCAAGTAATCTTTGATAGTGTGTAATAATTAGAAATGAATTATTTTTATCTCTTAATGTATTAACTCCATCTGCAACAATTTTTAAAGCATCAATATCTAAACCAGAATCTGTTTCATCTAAAATTGACAATTTAGGAGCTAGCAATGACATTTGTAAAATTTCATTTTTCTTTTTTTCACCTCCTGAAAAACCAACATTTAACTGTCTGTTTAATTTTTCTTCATCAAATTTTAATTCTTTGGATTTTTCTTTTACCAATTTCAGAAATTCAATTGCATCAAGCTCTTTCTCGCCCCTAGCTTTTCTCACAGCATTCAAAGAAGTTTTTAAAAATATATTTGTATTTACACCTGGAATTTCTAAAGGATATTGGAAAGCTAAAAATATACCCTTGTGTGCTCTTTCTTCTGTTTCAAGTTCAAATAAATCTTTTTCTTCAAAAAGAACTTCCCCTGAAACTTGATAGCCTTTTTTTCCTGATAAAATGTTAGACAAAGTACTTTTTCCAGATCCATTTGGGCCCATAATCGCATGAACCTCACCAGGATTTATATCTAAGGATAGCCCATTTAAAATAGACTTATTATCAATCGTTGCATTTAAATTATTTATTTTAAGCATTAGCCTACACTTCCTTCCAGACTGATACCTACAAGTTTTTGTGCTTCTACAGCAAATTCCATGGGCAATTGTTGCAATACTTCCTTGCAAAAACCGTTAACAATTAAGCCAACAGCTTCCTCTGGATTTAATCCTCTTTGTTGGCAATAATGTAACTGCTCTTCACTAATCTTGGATGTAGTTGCCTCATGAGCAATATTTGACTCAGAATTTTTATTTTTTATATAAGGCACAGTATGAGCACCACATTTATTACCCATTAATAAAGAGTCACACTGAGTATAATTAGTTGAATTTTTGGCTTTTGATGAAATATCAACCAAACCTCTATAAGTCATATCTGAACTTCCGGCCGATATTCCTTTAGAAATTATTTTACTTTTAGTATTTTTGCCTAAATGGATCATTTTGGTACCTGTATCTGCTTTTTGATGATTGTTGGTAATAGCTATTGAATAAAATTCACCTACAGAATTATCTCCTTTAAGAATACAGCTAGGGTACTTCCAAGTAATTGCAGAACCTGTTTCAACTTGTGTCCATGAAATTTTTGAATTTTTTCCTTTGCACAAACCTCTTTTTGTTACAAAATTATAAATTCCACCTTTTCCGTCTTTATCACCTGGATACCAATTTTGTACGGTTGAATATTTTATTTCCGCATCGTCAAGTGCAATTAATTCTACATTAGCAGCATGTAATTGATTTTCATCTCTCATTGGAGCTGTACATCCTTCTAGGTAACTAACATAACTTCCTTTGTCTGCAATAATTAAAGTTCTTTCAAATTGACCTGTATTAGATGCATTGATTCTAAAATAAGTTGATAGTTCCATTGGACATCTAATACCCTCTGGAATGTATACAAAAGAACCATCTGTAAAGACTGCTGAGTTTAATGTTGCAAAAAAATGATCACTTGTTGGAATTACAGATCCTAAATATTTTTTGACTAATTGAGGGTGATTTTGAATTGCCTCTGATATAGGGCAAAATATTATTCCTTGTTTTGTTAATTCATCTTTAAATGTAGTAGCTACAGAAACTGAGTCAAATACTGCATCAACAGCTATTCCATTTAATCTCGCTTGCTCTTGTAAAGGAATTCCAAGTTTTTTATAGGTTTCTAAAAGTTTAGGATCCAGTTCATCTAAGCTTTTTGGTTTATCTTTCATACTTTTGGGAGCAGAGTAATAATATAAATCTTGATAATCTATTTTTGGAAATTTAGGTTTCTGCCAATCTGGTTCTTTTAATACCTTGAATCTCTCAAAAGCTTTTAGTCTGAATTCAAGCATCCATTCAGGTTCTTTTTTTATATTTGAAATAAATTTAATAACATCTTCATTCAAACCTTTTGGGGCTTGAATATTTTCTATATCTGTAGAAAAACCATACTTGTAGTCTTTTAAATTATTTATTTCTTTTTGTCTGTTATCCATTCTAAACTCTTGTTTCTTTGTTGTTGTTTAATAAATCTTTTAGGCTTTTATTTTCAAAGAATGTATTTATGTGTATCTCTAATTCGTCCCATAAATTATGAGTAATGCACTTTGTGGCTTTGCCGTTGCATCCTTTTTTAGATTCTTTTTTGCATTGAACAGTTTTTACTTTCTCATCAACTGCATGAAAGATATTTGTTAATTTTATATCATTTGGATTTTTATTAAGAACGTAGCCTCCTTGCGTTCCTCTAATGCTTTTAACAATTTCGTTTTTTTTTAATTTAGAAAAAATTTGTTCCAGATAATCTAAAGATATACCTTGCCTTAAAGATATGTCTCTTAGTGATACTGGATTAATATTGTCAAACCTAGCTAAATCTACTAATGCCATTACAGCATATCTACCTTTTGATGTAAGTTTCATATTTTACCCTTAAATTCTGGGTTTTTATACATACCTGACTAAAATGGTCAAGTTTAGAGTTTAAAAAAAAACTAACATATTGTCGCTGACTTGTGATAAACGTACATTTTTTTTGAGAATAATAATCAATATCGTATATGGATAATAAGATTTTAGAAATATTTATACCTGGTCCGGCAGGAAGACTTGAGGCAAAATATTTTAAAAGTAAAAAAAACACATCCCCAATTGCTTTAGTATTACAACCCCATCCTCAATATGGAGGAACGATGAATAATAAAGTAGTAGTAGATACTTTTCATACATTTATGGATAATGATTTTTCTGTTTGCAGAGTAAATTTTAGAGGTGTTGGAAAAAGCGATGGAGAATTTGACAATGGTCAAGGCGAACTTGCTGATGCAGCGGCAGCTTTAGATTGGTTAGAAAGAGAAAATTTTGACAATTCACAATGTTGGGTTTCAGGTTTTTCATTTGGATCTCTAATTGCAATGCAATTATTAATGAGAAGACCAGAAATAAACAGATTTATAGCTATTTCACCTCAACCAAATGTTTATGATTTTTCTTTTTTATCTCCATGTCCAACTTCAGGCTTGGTTGTTTATGGTAAAAAAGATGAATTAGTGCCAGCAGAATATATTATAGAATTAGATAAAAGATTAAGTGCACAAAAAGGTATTAAAGTAGAATTTAATGCAATATCTGAAGCTAATCACTTTTTTTCAAAAACAAGTGATGCTTTAATTAAACATCTTGATAAATATATTAAAAAAGAAACAGCACTATACTAAAAATTTTCTACTAATTTTCCACCGACTGTAAATTCTTTACATCCGGTTGTTGTGCTGAAAGAAATTGGTAAATTTAAAAACGATCTTATAGCTAGAAATGCAAAGGCTTGGGATTCAATATAATCACCTTTTAAATTATAATTATCTATAATTTCCAAAGTAATATTATTTACATTTGATAAATAATTTTTTATACAGTCAATTAAATATATATTTTTTCTACCACCACCACATAGTAAAAATGTAATACTATTCTTTTGACTAATATATTTTAATCCTTCTACGATTAAATATGCTGTAAAATCTGTTATAGTAGCACAACCATCTTCTAAAGATAAACCTCTTGCAAAGGATATATCAAAATTTTTAATATCCAATGACTGGGAGTAAGAATTTATTTTAAAATTTTCTATTGCTTGATTTAAAATTAATTGATCAACTTTCCCTGCTTTAGCTACTTCACCATTTTTATCAAATTTTTTATTTGAATTCTTTCTTACCCATTCATCAATCAAACAATTACCAGGACCTACATCAAAAGCAGTTAGGTTATTTTGAAAATTCTCTGAATCATTAATAACTTTTGTAACATTTGAGATACCACCAATATTTAAGAAACCTATTGGAAATTCAATATTAAAATTTTGATTAATTTTTTTTGATAAAATGTGATGAAAAATTGGTGTTAAAGGTGCACCTTGACCATTATTTTGAATATCTGCTTGTCTAAAATCATAAATGACTTTTTTTTTGACTATTTGAGATAACAATTTCCCATCTCCTAATTGATTAGTAACTTTCTCATGTGAATCATGAAAAATTGTTTGACCATGAAAACCTATCAAATCAATAGGATCTCTATATTTTTTTAATGATTGGTTAACTGCATCTGCATGAAAAAGAGTTAAATTACGCTCTAATTCTCTTAATTTTTCTGAATTTTGTAAAAGATCTTTCTTTGTTACGACTAAATCTCTTAATCGAATTAACTGATCC
>CACGJB010000003.1 GCA_902573295.1 uncultured Pelagibacteraceae bacterium
CCACATATATTTGTCACCCTTCAATGGCAAACAATGAGTTATCTGGACCTATAGTTTCTATGGGACTGATAAATTATTTTAAAAGTAAAAAATTAAACAAAACTCTAAGATTTATTTTTATTCCAGAAACAATTGGTTCAATATCTTATTTAAGTAAAAATCTTAAACACTTAAAAGAGAATATTATAGGTGGATATAACCTATCATGTATTGGTGACGAAAGACAATATTCTTGTATGTTTTCAAAATATCAAAATTCTCCATCAGACGAAGCAGTTATTGAGGCATATAAATTACTAGGAATAAAAAATTATAAAGTGTATTCATTTTTAAAAAGAGGTTCAGATGAAAGACAATATAATTCACCTGGTATTGATTTAAAAATTTCGTCAATTTTTAGAACAAAATACGGTGAATACCCTGAATATCATACTTCGTTAGATAATTTTAATTTAGTTACTTTAAAAGGTTGTATTGGAGGATTTAATGTTGTTAGAAAATCAATAGAAATATTGTTAGAAAGAATTTATCCGCAATGCAAAATAATGTGTGAACCTCAAATGGGAAAAAGAGGTCTTTATGCAACTATGTCTACTAAAAATAAAAATAAATTAACTAAAAATTATATGAACTTTCTTCAATATTCCGACGGAACAAATTCTTTAGAAAAAATTTCCAGTTTAATAAAATTAGATTTAAAATCTGTTAGAAAAATTTACAAAATTTTATTAAAGAATTTTTT
Organism: uncultured Pelagibacteraceae bacterium; assembly: GCA_902573295.1. Classification (GTDB taxonomy): domain Bacteria; phylum Pseudomonadota; class Alphaproteobacteria; order Pelagibacterales; family Pelagibacteraceae; genus Pelagibacter. The sequence goes on from CACGJB010000003.1 coordinate 743, forward strand.
AATTAGTTAAAAGAAAGGGGCGTTCTGTTGCCAGGTGCCCCATACCCCGTTTGCTTAATTAACTAAGTTAATTAGGCAGCAAGTGCGTAACTTTCGTTAGCAATTATAAATTAGCCCGTCACGGTGGAACAATCCCGAACGAAAGAATAGCCTTTAGTCACCCGTCGAATCTAGTTCACCCCCATAAGTTGTAATGGTGGAGGTGGTGGGTACTGCCCCCACGTCCGCAATGGTTATTACGAAATTCGTTTATCGTCGTAGTTGGAAAACCAACATTATTAATATAAAAGTAATCACAATAGATTCAATAACAATCATGAAATTAACTAAAGAACAGCAAGAAGAAATAAAAAATCAACAATCTCAAAGCAATCAAACGAAAAGAGTTACTGCTCCTGAGCTTGAAAAAATCCTTTATGAAGCAATTCCAGCATTAGATCACGGATTTGTAAGAGTGGTTGATTATATGGGAGATGACACGTCAATAGTTCAATCAGCTAGAGTATCATACGGGAAAGGAACCAAACAAGTTTCAACTGATAAAGGTTTGATTAAATATTTAATGAGACATTGGCATAGTACTCCCTTTGAAATGTGCGAAATTAAATATCACATCAAGCTGCCAATATTTATTGCAAGACAATGGATTAGACATAGAACTGCAAATGTTAATGAGTACTCAGCAAGATATTCAATTTTAGATAAAGAATTCTATTTACCATCAAAAAATAATTTAGCTGCTCAATCTACAAGTAATAGACAGGGTCGAGGCGATGTTTTAGAGGGAGAGCAAGCAAAAGAAGTTTTAGAACTTTTGAAGAATGATGCTGAGAGAACGTATGACAATTACGAAACGATGTTGAATGAAAGATTTGATGGCTCAACTATTGATGAAAATAAAAAAGGATTAGCAAGAGAACTTGCTCGAATGAATTTAACTTTGAATACCTACACACAATGGTACTGGAAAACTGATTTATTAAACTTAATGAATTTTTTAAGATTAAGAGCAGATAGTCATGCGCAATATGAAATTAGAGTTTATGCAGATATCATGTTAGATACAGTCAAAAAATGGGTTCCAATAACTTATGATGCTTTCATGGATTACAGAGTAGGTGGTACTGAAGTTTCAGCCAAAGGGAAAGTAATTATTCAAAAACTTATTAAAGGTGAAAATGTGGATGTAGATAGTTCAGGACTTTCAAAAAGAGAGTGGAATGAGCTTATGATTGCTTTTGATCTTAAAGATAAGTTGATTTAATTTTTTCAGCAAAATTTATATATATTTTTGAAATTTCATGTTCAGGATTAGCTTCAACAATTGGCTTACCTTCATCCCCATTTTTTCCAATCTCAGGATTAATAGGAATTTCTCCTAAAAATTCTTTCTGAAACTCTTCTGCGGTTTTTCTTACACCATCTTCACCAAAAATTTTATACTTTTTACCATCATCACCAGTAAAATAACTCATATTATCCACAAGCCCTAATATTTTTACTCCAAGTTTATCAAACATTTTAATTCCTCTCTTAACATCTAATAGAGCTACTTCTTGAGGAGTAGATACAATGATTGCTCCATCAATTTTAATTTCCTGTGAAAAAGTTAATTGAGTATCTCCAGTTCCTGGAGGCATATCAACAATAATAAAATCTAAATCTTTCCAATTAACTTTTTGAGTAAAAGTTTTAATAGCACTTGTCACCATAGGACCACGCCAAATCATTGGTGTTTGTTGATCAGCTAAAAAACCAATCGACATGCATTGAATGTCATATTTTATAATGGGATCTAATTTTTGACCATCACTTTTCGGTTTTTCATTAATATTAAACATTTTAGGAATTGATGGACCATAAATATCTGCATCTAAAAGACCAACTTTGCATCCAACTCTCTTTAATGCTAAAGCAAAATTCGTTGCAAATGTTGATTTTCCAACACCACCTTTTGCACTAGAGATTGCAATTGTAAACTTAGTTCCAAGAATAGGATTTTTAGTGAATTTTTTAGGCTCTAGCTTACTTTTCATTGCGGCACTAAGTTCAGGTTTTTTATCAGTCATAAAAGTATCATTACTTGTTTTTTGCAATAAAGACACTATATACTTTGGCAAATGTCAGACGATTTTAAAGATCAAAGTCCTTGGGGAGCACCTCCTGGTGGAGGTGGCAGTGGTAATGGATCAGGTAGAGGTCCTACTCCACCAAACGTCGACGAATTAATTAGAGATCTTCAAGATAAAATTAAAAAATTTTTACCTGGTGGAAAAACTTCAGGTGGAAAATCAATAAGTCTAATTTTATTAGTATTAGTTTTTGTATGGTTGGCAAGTGGACTTTATAGAGTATTGCCAGATGAACAAGGGGTTGTATTAAGATTTGGTAAGTTTGTAAAAACTACACAGCCTGGTTTGAACTATCATATACCTTTTCCTGTTGAATCAGTTCAAACACCGAAAGTCACCAAGGTTAATAGAATGGATATAGGATTTAGATCTGAGAGAGACAGTGGTTTTTCTACAGGTGGCGGTGTTGCTGATGTTCCACAAGAAAGCTTAATGTTAACTGGAGATGAAAATATTGTTAACATTGATTTCTCAGTATTTTGGGTAATTAAAGATGCTGGGAACTTTTTATTTAAAATTCAAGACCCAGAAGGCACGGTTAAAGCAGCTGCTGAAACTGCAATGAGAGAAGTTATAGCAAAAAGTGATATTCAGCCAATTTTAACAGAGGGTAGATCTAAAATTGAGGTTGAGACACAAAATATAATACAAAGTATTTTAGACGATTACGAAAGTGGAATTCAAATTACACAGGTTCAAACACAAAAGGCAGACCCACCTGATCAAGTAATTGACGCATTTAGAGATGTACAGGCTGCAAGAGCAGATATGGAAAGATCCAAGAATGAAGCTGAAGCTTATGCTAATGATGTTATTCCAAGAGCAAGAGGGGAAGCGCAAAAAATTTTACAAGCTGCAGAAGCTTACAAAAAAGAGGTTGTTGCAAAAGCTGAAGGTGAAGCAAGTAGATTTATAGCTATCTATAATGAATATAAAAATGCAAAAGCAGTTACTCAAGAAAGAATGTATTTAGAGACTATGGAAAAAGTTCTAGCAGATATTGATAAAGTAATTATAGAAAAAAATGCAGGTTCAGGTGTAGTTCCATACTTACCTTTGCCAGAGTTAAAGAAGAAAGCGACAAATTAAAATGAAAGCTGGGAAAATATTAGTTGGTTTATTAGTTGCTATTGGAATTGTAGCTTTTTTATCTGTAATTATAGTTAAAGAGGTTAATCAAGCAATTATTCTTCAGTTTGGTGATCCCAAAAGAATAATAATGAAACCAGGTTTAAATTTTAAAATTCCATTTATTCAAAACGTTGTTTATTTAGATAAAAGAATTTTGAATTTAGATGCTCCACCAGAAGAGGTAATTGCATCAGATCAGAAACGTTTAATTGTAGATGCATTTGCAAGATTCCAGATCGTAGATCCGTTAAAGTTTTATATTTCTGTTGGAAATGAAAGAGTTGCAAGATCTAGGTTATCTACAATTATAAATTCAAGAATTAGAAATGTGCTAGGTCAAGAAGAATTACAAACATTATTATCTAAAGATAGATCTAAGCAAATGGCTTTGATTAAAGAAGGTGTAAATAATGAAGCACAAAACTTTGGGATTAATATTGTTGATGTCAGAATTAAAAGAGCAGATCTTCCTCAAGCAAATAGTGATGCGATTTATAGAAGAATGCAGACCGAAAGGGAAAGAGAAGCAAAAGAATTTAGAGCAAAAGGTGCAGAGATGGCCGTCACCATTACTTCAACAGCTGACAAAGAGGTTACTGTGATCCTAGCAGATGCTCAAAAACAATCGGAGATCATGAAAGGTGAAGGTGATGGAGAAAGAAATAAAATATTTGCTGATGCCTTTGGTCAAGATCCTGAGTTTTTTGCTTTCTATAGAGCTATGCAGGCATATGAAAAAGCTCTTATTGGTGGTGAAACTTCTTTGATTTTATCACCTGATAGTGAATTTTTTAAATTTTTTGGAAATATAAAACCTGAAATCCAACAATAATTCTTAAATGCGTGAGCTAGTTATAGCTTTTGGTCTTTTCTTATTTATTGAAGGAATTTTATACGCCTTATTTCCATCAAAAATGAAAAGTATGTTAAAAAAATTAGAACTTGTTAAAGAAAGCCAACTTAGATCTGGTGGATTTATTTTCGCAATAATAGGTTTTATAATTATTTATTATATTAAGAGTTAATATGAGAAAAATAAAAATTATATTTCTAACAATAGTTTTATCACTCACATTTTCCTTAAATGTAAACTCTAGAACAGTTCCTGCCTCCTTTGCAGATCTTGCAGAAAAATTAATGCCATCAGTAGTAAATATTTCTACGACAACGACTGTTATATCCAATACTAATCCTTTTCCTTTTCAGTTTCCTCCAGGATCTCCTTTTGAAGATATGTTTAAAGAATTTGGGACACCTAAAGAAAGAAAATCAGCAGCATTAGGTTCTGGATTTATTATTGATGAAAAAGGAATTGTTGTCACAAATAATCACGTAATTCAAGATGCTGACGATATTATTGTTAGAGTAAATGGTGATCAAGAATTTCAAGCAAAAGTTTTGGGTGCCGACCCTCTGATGGATATAGCTGTTTTACAATTAGAAACAGAGGAAAAATTTATCCCAGTAGCATTCGGGGACTCTGATCAAGCAAGAATTGGAGATTGGGTTTTGGCAATTGGAAATCCATTTGGTTTAGGTGGAACTGTAACTGCTGGAATAATATCAGCAAGAAATAGATCAATTGGCTTATCAAGATATGAAGATTTTATACAAACTGATGCTTCTATTAATTCAGGAAATTCCGGTGGACCTTTGTTTGATATGGAAGGCAATGTAATCGGAATTAATACAGCAATTCTTGGACGTAATGGTTCTATTGGAATTGGATTTTCTATACCATCAAACAGTGCTCAAATTGTAATTAAACAATTAATAGAATTTGGTGAAACAAAAAGAGGATGGCTAGGTGTTAGAATTCAAGATGTGACAAAAGAAATTGCTGAAGTTGAAAAATTAGATAAAGCACGAGGAGCACTTGTTGCAAGTGTGGCAGAAAATAGTCCATCAGAAAAAGCAGGAATGCAAGCTGGTGATATTATTTTAGAATTTAATGGTGAGAAAATAAATCAAATGAAAGAACTTCCAGCAATTGTTGCTAGAACTGAAGTTGGAAAGAAAGTTGAAGTTAAAATTTGGAGAGACAAAAAAGAAATAATTAAAAATGTTATTTTAGGAAGATTAGAAACTTCAGATGATTTTAAAATAAGCAAAAATGAAGAAACCCAACAACAAAATAATGAAGAGATTATCGAAAGTTTAAGAATTGCGGTAAGACCTTTGACTAAAGAAGATATTAAAAGTAGAAATTTACCAAACCAGACAACAGGACTGGTGATAACCAAAATTGCTAACAATAGTCCTATAGCAAATTCGATAGAGCTTAACAGTATTATTGTTGAAGCACAGAAGAAAAAAATCAGATCAGCCAATGACTTAAGAGATATTACTAAAGAAGTTTTTAACTCAAATCAAAAGACAGTTTTACTTGCAATCTATAATAATCAAAATCAAAGACGATACATTGGTGTTAAGCTAGACTAGTAATGGATTTAAAATCCAAGATAATATTAATATATGGACCTACAGCATCAGGAAAATCGAGTTTTGCAATTAAATTTGCAAAAAAAGTAGATGGTGAGATTATTAATGCAGATAGCATGCAAGTATATAAAGAGCTTAGAATTCTGTCAGCTAGACCAGATCCAAAAAAATACCAGAAAATAAAACATCATTTGTATGGTTTTCACAATGTTACAAAAAACTTTTCTACAGGTGATTGGCTTAAGCTAGTAATTAAAAAAATTAGAGAAGTTCAAAAAAGAAAAAAAATTCCAATTCTTGTTGGAGGTACAGGTTTATACTTTAAAGCTTTAACTGATGGCTTGGTCAAAATACCAAATATTTCTTTAAAATTAAGAACTCAAATTAGAGATTTACAAAAAAAAATTGGACAAAAGAAGTTCTATAAAAAACTTTTAAAATTAGATCCACCCTCGATAGGAAAAATAAAACCTACAGACACCCAAAGATCTATCAGAGCTTATGAGGTAAAAAAATTTACAAAAAAATCACTTTATGAATGGTTTAAAAATACAAAATCAAACTTCATGGAAGATGATTTTTTTAGAGTTTATATTGATTACCCAAGACAAGAATTAATTCAGCGCATTAATCTAAGAACAGAAGAGATGATAGAAAATGGAGCAATAAAAGAAGTAAAAGATTTCATAAAGCTAAGGGTAAGAAAAGATAAAAGCGCCAACAAGGCCATTGGGGTTAATGAAATTAGGGAATATTTAAAAAAACAAAAAGATTTGAATGATACTAAAGAAAAAATAGCCATAAAAACTAGACAATACGCCAAAAGACAAAGTACTTGGGCTAGAGGCAATATGATGAGCTGGATGAAACTTAAGCCAGAAGACATAAATAATTTTTTGAAAAAAATTTAAAATTTTCATTCTTAAACTTGACCAATGAGCACAACTTCAGCTAGATTGCCTAATGCCAAAATTATTAACTGGAGCAGAAATTGTCTTTAAATGTCTTGAAGACCAAAAGGTAGAACATATCTTTGGTTATCCAGGTGGTGCAGTGTTACCGATTTATGATGAATTAAAAAATCATCCTTCTATAAAACATATTTTAGTTAGACACGAACAAGGCGCTGGTCACGCAGCTGAAGGCTATGCGAGGTCATCAGGAAAACCGGGTGTAGTTTTAGTTACATCAGGTCCTGGTGCAACTAATGTTGTTACAGCTTTAACAGATGCTTATATGGACTCAGTACCGTTAGTTTGTATTTCTGGTCAGGTTCCAACACATTTAATTGGAACTGATGCTTTTCAAGAATGTGATACTACAGGAATTACAAGACCTTGTACTAAACATAATTGGTTAGTAAAAGATATTAATGATCTTTCTAAAGTTATGCATGAAGCTTTTAAAGTTGCAACAACTGGAAGACCTGGGCCAGTTTTAATCGATATTCCAAAAGATATTCAATTTGCAAAAGCGAAATATAAAAAACCAAACAAAGAAAAAAAATTAAACGGAAAATCTCACAATAAATTTTCTCAAGATCAAATTGATGAATTAGTAAAATTATTAAGCAAAGCTAAAAAACCAATTATCTATAGTGGTGGAGGAGTAATTAACTCAGGTCCAAAAGCAAGCCAGGCTCTAATAGAATTTGTTGAACTAACTGGTTTTCCTATCACCTCTACACTCCAAGGATTAGGCGCTTATCCCGGAGATGATAATCAATTTTTAGGAATGCTAGGTATGCATGGTACTTATGAAGCAAATAATGCTATGCATGATTGTGACCTTTTAATTAATATTGGCGCAAGGTTTGATGATCGTATTACTGGAAAAATTGATGAGTTTTCACCAAATTCAAAAAAGGTTCATATTGATATAGATCCATCATCAATTAATAAAATTATCAAAGTCGATCTTGCAATAGTTGGAGACGTTACGAGTGTAATCAGTAAAATTAATAAAACAATTGCTAAAAGAAAAAATGGTCATAGCAAGTCAAATAAATCAAATATAGCTAAGTGGTGGGAGCAAATTGAAAAATGGAGAGAAAAAGACTCACTTAATTTTGTAAATAGTGATGAAAGCATAAAACCTCAACATGCTGTTCAAAGACTTTATGAATTAACTAAGAATAAAGATACTTATGTTACCACCGAGGTTGGACAACATCAAATGTGGGCCGCTCAGCATTATAAATTTAATAAACCAAACAGATGGATGACATCTGGAGGCTTAGGAACTATGGGTTATGGATTGCCAGCAGCAGTCGGTGTCCAAATTGCTCATCCTAAAAAATTAGTAATTGATATTGCTGGAGAAGCTTCGGTTTTAATGACTTTGCAAGAAATGTCCACTGCAGTTCAATATAATCTTCCTATAAAAATATTTATTTTAAATAACCAATATATGGGAATGGTAAGACAATGGCAGGAATTACTGCATGAAAAAAATTATTCTGAAAGTTATTCTGAGGCGTTACCTGATTTTATGAAAATGGCAGAAGCTTATGGATGCAAAGGAATTAAAGCAGACAGCCCATCTGAGCTTGATGATAAAATTCAAGAAATGATTGATTATGATGGGCCTGTTATATTCGATTGTCATGTGGACCCTAACGAGAATTGCTTCCCAATGATACCATCTGGAAAACCTCATAACCAAATGATCTTGGGACCAAATGATCAAGAAGAAAATAAAATTAAAGGAAAAGGCAAAGCCTTAGTATAATAAAAATGCCTAAATCAAAATCAGCTTATAGCATTCCTACAAAAAAACAAAAATCGGACACATATATATTTGTTGTTTGGGTAGATAATGAGGCTGGGGTTCTTGCAAGAGTAGTCGGTTTATTTTCTGGTCGAGGTTATAACATCGAGTCGTTAGCTGTTGCTGAGGTTGATGCTGTTAAAAATATTTCAAGAATAACAATTGTTACTACCGGAACACCTCAAGTAATTGATCAAATAAGACTTCAGTTAACTAAACTAGTGCCTGTTCATAAAGTTGCAGAGTTTAAACGAGAAGACAAAGACGTAATATTTAAGGAAATGGCTTTATTTAAAGTAGTAGGCAAAAGAAATAAAATTGAAAAATGTTTAAATGTTTGTAAAAAATTTAATCCTGTAATATTAGATGAAACAAAATCTTCAGCAGTAATTCAAATAACTGCTTTAAGAAGAGAAATTGATGTAATGAATAAAAAATTAAAGCCTTTGGGACTTATAAGTACTTCGAGAACAGGGGCAGTAGCTATGACCAGAGGTGCTAAAATATTTAATTAATTTAATAGGAGAGAAGATATGAAAATGTTTTATGAAAAAGATGCAGATGTAAACCTGATTAAAAATAAAAAAGTTGCTATTTTTGGTTATGGAAGCCAAGGACACGCTCATGCATTAAACTTAAAAGATAGTGGAGTAAAAGAAATAGTTGTGGCATTAAGAGAAGGTTCATCGAGTGCAGCTAAAGCTGAGTCAAAAGGATTAAAGGTAATGAATTTATCTGATGCTGCTGAGTGGGCTGATGTAGTAATGATACTTACACCAGATGAATTACAAGCAGAAATTTATAAAAATCATATTGAACAAAGAGTAAGAGAGGGAACAAGTATCGCTTTTGCTCATGGTTTAAATGTTCATTACGATTTAATTAAAGCTAGAAAAGATCTAGATGTTTTTATGGTTGCTCCCAAAGGACCTGGTCACCTAGTTAGAAGTGAATATGAAAAAGGAGGTGGAGTGCCGTGTTTATTTGCTGTTCATCAAGATGGTTCAGGAAAGGCAAGAGACTTAGCTTTATCTTATGCTTCAGCAGTTGGTGGAGGGAGATCGGGAATTATTGAAACTACATTCAAAGATGAGGTTGAAACAGATTTATTTGGTGAGCAAACTGTTTTATGTGGAGGTTTGGTTGAACTAATTAAAAATGGTTATGAAACTTTAGTTGAAGCAGGATACGAGCCAGAGATGGCATATTTTGAAACAGTTCATGAAGTTAAATTGATTGTTGACTTAATTTACGAAGGTGGAATTGCAAATATGAATTACTCTATCTCAAATACTGCTGAGTATGGTGAATACCAATCAGGACCAAGAGTAGTTAATAAAGAGGAAACTAAAAAAAGAATGAAAGAAGTTTTGGCAGATATTCAATCTGGAAAATTCACAAAAGAGTGGATGGATGAATGTAAAAATGGACAAAAGAACTTTTTAGCTACAAGAGCAAAATTAGCCGAACATCCAGTTGAAAAGGTTGGTGCAGAATTGAGAGCTATGATGCCTTGGATTGGAAAGAAAAAATTGGTTGATAGCGATAAAAGTTAAATTTTATCAGTAAATTATTGCTACAATAATTCGATTATTTCACTTATACTTTTTTAAATAAATTTAAAAAACGAGGGGAATAATGAAAACTAAAAATATAGTAAGAATACTATTGTCATTAGTTCTAGTATTCGGATTTTCTTCAGCATGGGCAAAAACTATTAAATGGTCCATGCAAGGGGACAGTCTAACACTAGATCCACATGCACAAAATGAGGGTCCAACTACACAAGTATCTAGACAAGTATATGAAGCTCTAGTTCAAAGAGGTTTAGATATGAAAATTGGACCTGCTTTAGCAACAAAGTGGAGAGCAACTGATCCAAATAATTGGGAATTTACATTAAGAAAAGGTGTAAAATTTTCCGATGGTTCTGATATGACATCAGAAGATGTTGTATTTAGCATATTAAGAGCTAAACAAAGAACATCGGATTTTAAAGAGTACATAAGTACTATTTCAGGGGTTAAAGCGGTTGGTGATCACACTATTATAATTACAACAAGTAAACCAAATCCTATTCTGTTAAATCAACTGTCAAATATTTTTATCATGTCAAAAGCATGGTCAGAGAAAAATTTTGCAATGGCACCACAAAACTGGGATGCAGGGCAAGAAACATTTTCTGCGACAAATGCCTTAGGAACTGGTCCTTTCAAAATCACATTGAGAGAGCCTAACACTAAAACTGTGTTTAAAAGAAATAAACACTGGTGGGGTGAGATGAAAGATAAAAAAGTAACTCAAATTGAATTACTTCCAATTAAAAATGCGGCAACTAGAGTTGCAGCATTGTTATCTGGAGAAATTGATATAGTTACAGATGCACCTGTTCAGGATTTAAAAAGAATCGGTTCTTCTTCAGGTCACAAAGTTGAAAGTACAGCACAAATGCGTACAATTTTCTTAGGAATGGACCAAGCAGCTGACAAGTTAAGAACAGGTAACACAGGTGATAATCCATTTAAGAAAAAAGAGGTAAGACAGGCTCTTTATCAGGCAATTGATATAGAAGCGATCAAGAAAAAAGTTATGAGAGGTTTAAGTGAGCCAGCAGGAATTATAACTTTTCCAGGTGTAAATGGTTACACCAAAGATCTTGATAAAAGATTACCTTTCGATGTCAATGCTGCAAAAAAACTTTTAGCTGACGCAGGTTATCCTAATGGTTTTGATGTTGAGTTAAGATGTCCAAATGACAGATATGTGAACGACGAAGCAATTTGTACAGCTGTTGTTGGAATGTTGGGTAAAATTGGTGTCAACGTGAACTTGTTTGCTCAAACTAAAAGCAAACACTTCAAAGAGCTAAAAGATAATCAGGGTGATTTCTATATGCTTGGTTGGGGCGTTCCTACACTAGATAGTCATTATGTATTTCATTACTTATATGAATCAGGTGCTAGTTGGAATAAAGTTAACTTTAGTAACGCTGACGTAGATGCTGCTATAAGAGTAATGGAAGGTGAAGTTGATTTAGATAAAAGAAATGCAGCAATTGCAAAAGCTTGGAAAATTGTAAAAGATGATATTTCTTATCTTCCTTTACATCACCAAGTAATTTCTTGGGCATCTAAAAGCAATGTTAATGTTCCTATCAGACCAAATAACGAGCCGTTATTTAGAACTGCTAGTTTTAACTAATTAAAAATTATTACAAGCCCTTTAAATTTTTAAAGGGCTTGTAAATTTAAACCTTCATAAATTGATAAAATATTTTTTTAAAAGGCTGTTTCAATCTGCTTTGGTGATGTTGGTTGTTGCCTTTGTATCTTTCTCATTATTTAATTTTGTTGGAGATCCAATAAACAATATGGTTGGGGAAGAAACTTCTGACGAAGAAAGAGCAGAATTGAGAGAAACACTAGGTTTAATGGATCCTATTCACGTTCAGTTTTCAAGATTTATAGTAAATGCCTCTAAGGGGGAGTTTGGAATTTCATATCAACTAAGAAGACCTGTTTCAGAATTAATAGTTGAAAGATTACCTGCAACCATTGAACTTGTGGTTATATCAGCACTAATTGCACTGATAACCGGCACCTTATTAGGAGTTTATACAGGCATAAATCGAAAAGGATTTTTAAGTGATTTTGTCTTAGCAATTTCATTGTTAGGTGTTTCACTCCCCACATTTGTTATTGGAATATTATTTATATATTTGTTTGCAGTAATTTTAGGAATACTACCTTCTTTTGGAAGAGGAGAGGTTGTTGATCTAGGTTTTTGGACTACAGGGTTTTTAACAGTCTCAGGACTTAAAGCAATTATACTTCCCTCAATAACATTAAGTCTTTTTCAAATGACTTATATAATCAGACTTGTGCGAGCAGAGATGATGGAAATACTTCAAACAGATTATATTAAATTTGCACGTGCTCGAGGTATTAGCGAAAATAGCATTAAATATAAACATGCGTTAAAAAATGGATTGATACCTGTAATAACTATAGCAGGAATAAATATTGGAACTCTAATTGCGTTTTCAATTATTACAGAAACTGTTTTTCAATGGCCTGGAATGGGTTTTTTATTTATTCAAGCAGTTCAATTCGTAGATATACCAATCATGTCGGCTTATTTGGTATTTATAGCTTTTGTTTTCGTAATGATAAATTTTATAGTTGATATTCTTTATTATTTTATTGATCCAAGAATAAGAGTTAAAGGAGATACTGCAAGTGGATAACAAATCTTTAAGTACTTGGGAAAGAATAAAAGATAGTGACATTTATCATAGCTTTATTAAATCTCCTACTGCAATTGTATCATCTACTATTTTGTTTATAATTTTTTTCTGCTCTTTCTTTGTTGAGCTTGTAACGCCTTACAATCCTTTTGACCCATCCTCCCTCTCACTTATGGATGCATTCACACCACCATCATGGACAGAAGATGGTCTTGCTAAATTTATTTTAGGTACTGATGGACAAGGAAGAGATATGTTGTCCACAATTTTGTATGGATGTAGAATTTCTCTAATAGTAGGTTTTTCTGCAATAATTTTTAGCTTAATTCTTGGGGTTGGATTGGGATTAACGGCTGGATTTTTTGGGGGAAAATATGAAATGATAGTAATGAGGTTAACTGATGTTCAGTTAACAGTACCAAGTATTTTGATGGCATTATTAGTTGATGGAATAGCAAGAGGGTTAATATCAAGAGAGATGCATGATGAAATGGCAATTTATGTTTTAATATTTGCAATCGGGATTTCAGAGTGGCCACAATTTGCAAGAGTTTCAAGAGCAGCAACTTTGGTTGAAAAAAATAAAGACTATGTTTCAGCATCAACAATAATTGGGGTTTCAAATATCATTATTATGTTTAAACATATTTTACCAAATATTTTAAGACCAGTGTTAGTAATCGGAACTATTGGTTTAGCTCTTGCTATTTTAGCCGAATCTACTCTAAGTTTTTTAGGTGTTGGTGTCCCTCCAACAACACCATCTTTAGGTACATTGATAAGACTTGGTAATGACTTTTTATTTTCAGGAGAATGGTGGATAACTTTTTTTCCAGCAATTTTCTTAGTTATTTTAGCATTTTCAATAAATTTATTAGGTGATTGGATGAGAGATACTTTAAATCCAAAATTAAAAAAATGACATTTTTAAAAATAAATAATCTTAGTGTTGATTATCAAATGAGAAAAGAAACAGTTTACGCTGCTAAGAATATAAATATTGAGGTTAACAAAGGAGAAATTTTAGGATTAGTTGGAGAGTCTGGATCAGGAAAAAGTACAGTAGGAAACGCAATTATAAATTTAATTGATGAACCAGGTAAGGTATCTAGTGGCTCAGTTATTTTGGGCAATCTTAACATTCATGAAAATTATGAAAGTATTGTTAAATATAGAGGAAATAAAATTGGATTGATATTTCAAGATCCTCAAACTTCACTTAACCCGATTCTTACAGTGGGCGAGCAGTTGATTGAAACAATTCAAACTCATCTTAAATTAAGTAAAGAGGAAGCAAAAAATAAATCTATAAATCTATTGAAAGAGGTTGGTATAAAAGATGCAGAGACAAGATTTCATAATTATCCTCACCAATTCTCAGGTGGAATGAGACAGCGAGTAGTAATTTCTTTAGCTCTATGTTGCGAACCAGAATTGTTAATTGCAGATGAGCCAACAACAGCATTAGATGTATCAATTCAATCTCAAATTTTAGAACTTATCAAAAAATTAACAAAAGAAAGAAATCTTGCGGTTATCTTAATTACTCATGACATGGGAGTTATAGCTGAGACGGCTGATCGTGTAGCAGTTATGAAAAGTGGTAATTTAGTTGAAATTGGCGAAACTAAAAGAATATTAACTAATCCTCAAGAAAATTACACAAAAAGTTTAGTAAGTTCAGTTCCACCAACTAATAAAAAAATTTCAAGATTTGTAATAGTTGAAAAAGAAAACAACAATAAAAAAGAAAATAATATCAAAATATTAAATAGATGGTCAAAGAAAGAAATTATAAACCAAGATTTGGTAGAAATAAAAAATCTTAATAAAAGTTTCGATGATAATTTTTTTACTGAAAGTTCTAAAAATTCTGTGATGGCTGTTAATGATGTTTCGTTTGAAATAAAAGAGGGTGAATCTTTTGGATTAGTGGGAGAAAGCGGGAGTGGAAAATCTACAATTGCTAAAATGATAGTAAATTTATTTAAACCTTCTTCTGGCGATATCTTCTTTGACAATGTTTGTATAACAAAAATTAAACAGAGATCTGAATTAATGAAATTCAGAAAACAAATTCAAATGATATTTCAAGATCCTTATTCTTCACTAAATGGAAGATTAAAAGTAAAAGATATAATTGCAGAACCAATTACACTTCATAATCCATCTATATCTACTTTAGATTTAAATAATTATATTTATGATTTACTGGAGTCTGTAGAATTAACTCAAAAATCTGCAGATAGATATCCACATGAATTTTCTGGAGGACAGAGGCAGAGAATATCAATAGCAAGAGCACTTGCCACACAACCAAGACTTTTAGTTTGTGATGAACCTACCTCTGCTTTGGATGTAAGTATCCAAGCCCAAATATTAAATTTACTTAAAGATCTTCAAGAACAATTAAATTTAACAATCTTGTTTATAAGTCACGACCTACCCGTTGTTAGACAAATGTGTGATAGAATTGGAGTCTTAAAAGATGGTAAATTATGTGAAGTTTCAAACACTGAAGATTTATTTTTAAAACCAACACATGAATATACGAAAGAACTTTTACGGTTAATGCCTAAAATTGAGTCTATTTATAATTAATTTTTCGCAAGCCTAAAATGGTCCATTAAAAGTTATAATTTAACTTATTATTTTGCAATCTCTCTCATAGATTGTATTATAGATTTTCTAAAAATTTTAATTATGAGTAATAAAGATAGAGTCTTTATATTTGATACTACTATGCGTGATGGTGAGCAATCGCCAGGCGCATCTATGAGTTTAGAAGAAAAAATTCAAATCGCTAGAGTGTTTGATGAATTAGGTATCGATATTATTGAAGCAGGTTTTCCAATAGCTTCACCAGGGGATTTTGAAGCTGTTTCAGAAGTAAGTAAAATTTTAAAAAATTCTATTCCCGCAGGACTTTCAAGACATTCAGTAAAAGATATTGATAGAGCTTATGAAGCTTTAAAACATGCACCAAGATTTAGAATACATACATTTATTTCTACAAGCCCTTTACACATGAAGCATAAATTAAATATGTCTCCAGAAGATGTTTATGAATCAATTGGAAAACACGTTGCTTACGCAAGAAAGTTTACTGATGACGTTGAGTGGTCATGCGAAGATGGAACAAGAACCGATATGGATTATATGTGTAAAACTGTAGAGCTTGCAATTAAAAATGGAGCTACAACAATTAATATTCCTGATACAGTTGGTTACACAATACCATCTGAGTTTACTACAATTATAGAAACCTTATTAAATAAAGTTCCAAATATTGATAAAGCAATTTTATCAACTCATTGTCATAATGATTTAGGTTTAGCAGTAGCTAATTCGTTAGCAGGAGTTCAAGCTGGAGCAAGACAAATTGAATGTACAATAAATGGATTAGGAGAAAGAGCAGGAAATGCTGCTCTTGAGGAAGTTGTTATGGCAATTAAAACAAGACCTGATTTAATGCCATATGAAACTGGAATTAATACAACACTTTTAAGCAAAGCTTCAAAAATTGTTTCAAACGCAACAGGTTTTCCTGTTCAATATAATAAAGCTATCGTTGGAAAAAATGCTTTTGCTCATGAAGCAGGAATTCACCAGGATGGAATGTTAAAAAACAGACAAACATATGAGATAATGACACCTGAAAGCGTAGGGGTTAAACAAACATCGTTAGTGATGGGAAAGCATTCTGGTCGACATGCATTTAAAGATAAGTTAAATAGCTTAGGCTATCCAGATTTAACTGACGATGTAGTAGGAAATGCATTTGCAAAATTCAAAGTCTTAGCAGATAAGAAAAAACATGTTTACGATGAAGATATTATTGCTCTAGTAGATGATAGTTTAATAATTGATAACAAAGTTAGTGCTATAAGTTTAAAATCATTGAAGGTTTTTGCTGGAACTGGTGAACCACAAAGAGCAGAAATGACTTTAGATGTTTATGGAGATGTAAAACAAGCTTCAGAAACTGGTGATGGGCCAGTTGATGCAATATTTAAATGCATAAAAACTTTGTATCCTCACGATGTTAACTTGCAGCTTTATCAAGTTCATGCGGTTACAGAAGGAACAGATGCACAAGCGACTGTTAGTGTAAAAATTGAGGAGAAAGGTAAAACAACTGTAGGCCAGGCAGCTGATACAGATACTTTGGTTGCATCAGCAAATGCTTACATAAATGCATTAAATAAAATGATAATTAAACGAGATAAAACAGCTCCTATGGAGCAAGAAAGTCAGAAAGTAAGAGGGATATAATGGGGTTATTTAGCAGTGTTAAAAAAATATGGAGCCAAGATATGGCAATCGATCTTGGTACAGCAAATACACTTGTAGTTTTAAAGGGTCATGGTGTAGTTCTTAATGAACCTTCGGTTGTTGCAATAGTTGATCAAGGTGGAAAAAAAAATGTATTAGCTGTTGGAGACGAAGCGAAAACAATGCTTGGAAGAACACCAGGAAATATCAGTGCAATTAGACCTCTAAGAGATGGTGTTATTGCAGATTTTATAGTTACTGAAGAAATGATTAAACATTTTATTAAAAAAGTTCATAAAGGAAGCACATTTGCTAACCCTAGAATATTGATTTGTGTGCCAACTGGTTCAACACCAGTTGAAAGAAAAGCAATCCAGGATAGTGCTTTAGCAGCAGGTGCAAGAAGAGTTCAGTTAATTGAAGAACCAATTGCAGCAGCTATTGGAGCAAATCTTCCAATTTCTGAAGCAACTGGTTCAATGATTGTAGATATCGGTGGGGGTACAAGTGAGATCGCAGTTATGTCTTTAGGTGGATTGGTTTACTCTAAATCTTTAAGAGTTGCAGGTGACTCTATGGATACAGCAATAGTAGATTATATGAGAAAAGAATATAATTTGTTAATAGGTGATACTACTGCTGAAAAAATAAAAAAAGAAATGGGAACAGCTGTACCAACTGGAACAAACACTTACCCAGTTAAAGGAAGAGATTTAAGATCAGGTACGCCTAAGGAAGTAAATATTACAGAAGAAGATACTGCAGAAGCCTTAAACGATATTATGAAACAAATGGTTGGTGCAATTAAAGATGCGTTAGAAAATACTCCACCTGAATTGTCAGCTGATTTGGTTGATATGGGTTTAACTTTAACAGGTGGTGGTGCTTTGTTAAAAAATATTGATAAAAGATTTTCTAAAGAAACAGGTTTACCAGTTCATATAGCAGATGACCCTTTATCTTGTGTAGCTGTTGGTACAGGTAAAGCTCTGGATCAAGAAGAAACTTTTTCTACCATGTTATCTGAATATTAAGAAAAATGGCTTCCGGCAGAGATGATTTTGTAATTGCCATAAGGTCAGCTTTTTTAAAAAAAAAAGATAAACAAAAATTTTCTTTATTAACTTTAATATTTTTATCAATTTTTGTAATTGTTCTAAGTAATTTTAATTTTAAAGCAATACAATTTGTTAAATTAGGAATTAATGAAGTAATTTATAGATCATCTCATATTGCTTCAATCCCAGAAAATAAATTAAAAGAAATAACTTCAAAATTTAAATCACATATGGATTTGTATGAAAGTCATCAGAAAGAATTAATTAAAATAGAAAATTCTGACCAACTTAAATTACAAAATGAGTTTTTAACATCAGAAAATTTAAAGCTTAGAGAGTTACTTGAAGAAAGCATAAGTTCAAAAGAAATATTTGCTAGAGTTTTACTTGATAAAGACAGCCCATATTTAAAATCAGTAGTATTAAACAAAGGCACAAAAGATAAAGTAAAAATTGGGATGGCAGTTATTGATGATGTTTATCTAGTTGGTCAAATAATTGAAGTAAATTATACTAATTCAAGAGCATTACTATTGTCTGACCTTAATAGTAAAATACCATCTGTTTTGGAGCCAGATGACATACAAGCTGTAATTTCTGGTACAGGAAGTGATTTTGGAAAAATCGAACATACTCAAGAAGAATTTAGAGAAGATTTTAAAAATAAGGATATTTTTGCTTACACCTCAGGTCTTGGGGGTTTATTCAAACCCGGTATACCAATTGGAAAAATTGACAACATATCAGAGGGAAAAATTAATTTTTTTTCTGATTTTACACAACTCAATTATGTAAAAATAGTTTCTTATAAAATAGGTACAGAAGAATAATGTCGTCACTTAACAAAAGTCCATTTTTAAAAATATTCTTATCCTACATACCATTTATAATGTTATTTTTTTCTGTATTTAATGAATTTGATTTTAATTACTTAAAACTTGATTATTTTTCTTTTAATTTTGTTCATCTATTAATTTTCTTTTGGACTTTAAGAAATCCTGATCAATTAGGTTATCTAGCAATTTTCTTTGCAGGTATAGTTAATGATGTTGTAATAGGTATACCAATAGGAATTAGTAGTTTTTGTTACCTTATTATTTGCTCAGTAACAGCTTATATAAGAAATATTACTTTATCCCCAAACTTTATGAAGGACTGGATATCATTATTATTCACAATTTTATTAATTAATTCAATTCAAGTAATTATTTTGGATTTAATCTTTTTAATTAAAGTTGATTACACTAATTATTTAATTAACTCAGGTTTTACTTTTTTATTTTATCCAATATTTTTTTTATTTTTTAATTTTTTAAACGAAAGAATTTCATATCAAATAAATGATCAAATCTAATTCAGGAATAAGAAAAACAGATGTAATTAATAGAAGGATGTTCATAATCGGAGCAGCGAAAGTACTAGTTTTTGTTGGTATAGTTGCTCGTTTATTTTCTCTTCAAATAAACGAAAATAAAAAATATCTCACTCTTTCTGACAAAAATAGAATTAGAGAATGGAAACTCCCACCCACAAGAGGAAATATAGTTGATTATTTTGGAAATGTAATTGCAGGAAATTTAAAAGTTTATCAATTACACATAATCCCAGAGCAAGTTGAGAATTTTAATTATTTATTAGTTAGATTGAAAAATCTTTTAAATCTAAGTGATAAAAGAATTGCAAAAATAAATAAATTAAAAGCAGAGTTAAAACCGTGGGATAGTATTATTGTTTCTGAAAATTTAAGCTGGAGTCAATTTGTAAAAATTAATAATTATTTATACGATCTTGTAGGTGTTAAACCCGTAATGACAATCTCCAGAAACTATCCATTTAATGATGTATACACTCATGTTCTTGGATATGTGAGTCAACCAAATGAACAAGAAATTTTAGAAAATGAAACCATCCAAGAAAGATTTGTACCAGGAATGAAAATTGGAAAACTGGGCTTAGAGAAAAGACTTGAAAATCATTTAATTGGAACAAATGCCATTCAAAGATATGAAGTTAATGCTTATGGTAAAAGAATTAATCAACTTGAACATCAAAAAGGTGAGCAAGGATTAAAAATACGTTTAACTGTAGATACAGAAATACAAAAAGCTTGTGGAGAATTGTTAAATGAAAAAGCAGGATCTATAAGTGTAATGGATATTTATACTGGAGATATAATAGCGATGTATTCGTCCCCATCTTATAATCCAAATTTATTTTTATTCGGAATAAGTCAAGATGAATGGCAATTAATTAGAAATAATCCATTAAAACCACTAGTAAACAAAACTCTTTCGGGTTTATACTCACCAGGTTCAACAATAAAACCAATCGTTGCGCTTTCAGCTTTAGAAAACAAAGTAATAGATACAAAGTTTAAAGTTAAATGCACAGGAAAAATAGAGTTATATGGACAAACATTTCACTGTTGGAAGGAAAAAGGACATGGTTGGGTAAGTTTGAAAAATGCTATGAAACAATCTTGTGATACATATTTTTATGAGGTTGCTAGGTTATTAGGTGTTGATAGATTAAATATTACAGCTGAAAAGTTTGGTTTAGGTAAAAAAGTTCTCGGTGATTATTTTGATATAGAAAAAAAAGGATTATTTCCAAATACAAAATGGAAAAAAAATAATCTTGGTAAAGGCTGGGTATTAGGAGAAACTTTAATCACAGGTATTGGACAAGGCTATATACAATCAACTCCTTTACAACTTTGTATGATGACTGCGCAAATTGCAAATGGAGGCTTTGCTGTAAAACCAAAAATAATAGTGGATAGTAATCCAATTTCTTATGAAGATGCAAAACAATCAATGGAAAGTGGATTATTATTTGATACTGACTCTGAGGAATTGTTAGACAAAAAGTTATTTAAAAATCAAAAAAATATTAAGATTGTTCAAGAAGCAATGTTTGCTTCGACCAATGAAAGATTTGGAACTTCTTATAAATCAAGAATTGATGATCCTAAATATCAATTTGCAGGAAAAACCGGAACAGCTCAGGTCAAGAGAATTAGTAAAAGAGAGAGGGAATTGGATTTAGAATTAGAGCAAATACCATACAAAGATAGAGATCATGCTTTGTATGTTGCCTATGGCCCATATGTTAACCCAAGATATGCGCTTAGTATAATTGTTGAGCATGGTGGTTCAGGAAGTAAGGCGGCAGCACCAATTGCAAAAAAATTATTTAAATTAATCATCGACAGACATGATTTAAGAAATAAACAATCAAATTTTGAGAGGATTACTGTTTAAATGTTTCAGCACGATAGATTAAGTAATGAGATTACATTTTTTCAAAAAATAAAAAACTTAGATTATATATTGTTGATTTCTGTCATCCTTCTTTCTGTACTAAGTGTATTTGTTATGTATTCTACAGATGGTGGTGAAATACTTTTTCATACAAAAAATCATTTTGTAAAACTTGCAGTTTTTTTTCCCTTAATGATTTTTGTGGCTTTCCTTAATATAAAATTTTGGCATAACTTTTCTTATATAATCTACTTTATAGTAATACTTTTATTAATTTATGTTTCATTTTTTGGAATAAAGTCCTCTGGTTCACAAAGATGGATGAATCTTTATTTATTTGTTCTGCAACCTTCCGAACTTATGAAAGTAGCAATCATAATGTGTCTTGCAAAATACTTTCATAGAATAAAAATAGAAAATGTTAATTCATTTACTAGTATAACTATTGTGTTATCGATCATAATAATTCCAATAATTTTTGTAATTTCTCAACCTGATCTTGGTACATCTATATTAATAGCTTTAAGTGGATTAATTATTTTGTGGTTAGGAGGCATGAAAATTAAATATTTTATATACTCATTTATTACTTTCTTAATTTCACTCCCATTTATAATCTCATTTCTTAAACCCTATCAAAAACTAAGAATATTAACTTTTTTAGACCCAGATAGAGATCCATTAGGTGCTGGATATCAAATTATACAATCAAAAATAGCCATTGGTTCAGGTGGCCTTAACGGAAAAGGGTTTTTAAAAGGAACCCAGAGCTATTTAGATTTTTTACCTGAAAAACATACAGATTTTATATTTACTTTATTTTCAGAAGAGTTTGGTTTTATAGGCTCAGTTGGTCTTTTAATATTATACTCAATAATAATTTTTAGAATTGCAAGAATAGGAGCTATTTCTAGAAGTAATTTTGCTAGACTTTTTTGTTTTGGTTATGCTTTTGCAATTTTTATTTATATTGTAGTAAATTTATCTATGGTTTTGGGTCTACTACCTATAGTTGGTTCTCCTTTACCCATTATGTCGTATGGAGGTTCCTCAATGTTAGCCACTATGATTGGTTTTGGCATAGTATTAAGTGCAAAAATCAATCATAAACAAATGATTGCATAATTTGTCACTCTGATAATTTAATATTTACTTGTATAACAATTTTATGAACAAAAATCTTAAAGTAGGAATAGTTGGAGCAGGGATTCAAGGTGTATCTAATGCTTTGTTTCTTCAAAAAAAAGGTTTCAATGTAACTATCTTTGACAGAGACAATCCAGGTAGCCAAGCCGCCTCTTATGGCAATGCGGGTCACTTTTCACCTTATGCATCTCTTTCTTTAAACAGAACTGATGTTTTAGCGGATGTCCCAGCTATGTTACTCAGTTCCACAGGTCCACTTGCCTTAAAATGGAACTACGTTCCTAAAATGATTCCATGGTTTTTAAAGTTTATAATGAATACAACTAAAACTAAGATGATGCATACTGCAAAAAATATGCATCAGATTTTAGATTTAGCTTTACCTGCATATGATGAACTATTTGAAGAGATAGACCTAGAAGGTTTGGTTGAAAACAAAGGCATTCTTTATATATGGAACGATAAAGATTTAAAAAGTAGAGAATTAGAAATTAAAGTTAGAGATGAATTAGGAGTTGAACAACAACTAGTAAATAAAGCTGAGATTCATGATCTTGAACCACATATAAAACCATTTTATCATGCAGGTGTATTTTATCCTTATGCAAGACACGCAAGAAATCCAAAAAGAATTCTTTTAAAATTATTTGATTTATTTTTGAAAAAAGGTGGAAAATTTAACAAAGTTAATATTAACGATATTAGTTTTGATGAGGAAAAACCAGTTTTTAAAACTGAAGATCAAAGTTATGTTTTTAATAAAGTAGTAATAGCTTGTGGTGCATTTTCAAAAAAATTAACAGACAATCTTGGTGAAAAGATACCTTTAGATACTGAGCGTGGGTATCATGTTCATTTCAAAAATTGTGATCATCTATTAAGTAGACCTGTAATATTTTCTAACCGTGGATTTGGAATTACACCGATGGAACAAGGTTTAAGAGTTGTTGGAACAGTAGAATTTGGTGGATTAGATAATCCATTATCTAAATCAAGAGTTAAAAATTTGATAAATAACGCAAAATATATGCTTGGTGATTTACCTGAACATGAGGATGAGTGGCTAGGATTTAGACCAACTTTGCCAGATTTTTTACCTGTTATGGGACCATCAAAAAATCATAAAAATATTTATTATTGTTTTGGGCATCATCATTTAGGATGGACTTTAGGTCCAATTTCTGGAAAGATTGTTTCAGGAATGATAGCGAACGAAAATACAAATTTAGATTTAAAACCTTATAGTTCGCTTAGATTTAGTTAAGTGACTAAAGATAATAATTTTTTAGCTTATTTATATCTATTTTTAACAGTAACTTTTTGGGCAGGTAATTTTGTTGTAGGCAAACTAGCTAGTTTTTATGAAGTCCCACCTTTTTCCTTAAATTTTTATAGATGGTTTTTTGCCTGGCTAATTTTAGCACCTTTCACACTTCCCGAAATATTAAATAAAAAAGAATATATTTATAAAAACTATAAACTTTTTATCATTTTAGGAATTACAAGCATAACCATATTTAATTCCATAGTTTATTACTCATTAAACTTTACTCAAGTTATTAGCGGTGTATTAATGATTTCAACTATACCTGTAATGATCATGTTATTTTCATCAATTTTAAAAATTGAGAAGACAAGCATATTTCAAATAATAGGAGTAATCTTTTCTTTTGCAGGTGTAATTGTAATTATTACAAAAGCAAATTTAGAAATTTTAAAAAATTTAGATTTTAATAAAGGTGACATCACTATGGTTATAGCAATGTTCTCTTGGGCGTTATATTCTACATTGTTAAAAGGTAAAAAATATGAGTTAACTCAAATTTCATTACTTCAAGTAGTAATAACTTTTGGTTTAATATTTTTAATACCAGTTTATTTTATTGAATATCAAATTGGATTTAGAATTAATTTAGAATTACCATTTATTTTAATTCTATTCTATGTAGTTTTGTTTCCAGGTTTAGCATCTTTTCTTTTATGGATAAAAGGAATATCTATGATTGGTGCTAATCGTTCTGGTGTTTTCTTACACCTAATGCCAATTTTGAGCGCAATAATGGCAATGATTTTTTTTAGTGAAAAATTTATGTTTTATCATATTTTAGGTGCTTGTTTTATTATCACAGGAATATTGTTATCAAATAAGAAAGTTAAAAATGCTTAAAGTTGCTATATTAGATGATTATCAAAACGTTGCCCAACAATTTGTAGATTTAGAAAAATTATCTGGGAAATATGAGTTCAAGGTTTTTAGTGAACCATTTTTAGATGAAGCAGATGCTATTGAGCAATTGGCAGATTTTGAGGCTCTATTAATTATGAGAGAAAGAACTCCAATCACAAAAAATTTAATTGATAATCTAAATGATTTAAAATTTATTATCACAAGTGGATTACGAAACAAATCTGTCGATTTAGAAGCCACAAAGAAAAGAAAAATTATTGTTTGTGGTACAGATATAAATATTAATCCAACACCAGAATTAACATGGGCATTAATCCTAGGTTTAGCTAGAAATTTTAAAGAAGAGATCGATAATATGTACCAAGGATACTGGCAAACGACTATTGGCGTTGAGTTAAAAGGAAAGATTCTAGGTTTAATTGGGCTAGGTAGAGTAGGGTCTGAGGTTGCTAAAATTGGAAAAGCTTTTGGTATGCAACTAATGGCCTGGAGTGAAAATTTAAATCTTGATACCTGCAAAGACCTTGGTGTTCTTCCTTGTAGCAAAGAGGACTTAATAAAAAACTCAGATGTCCTATCAATTCATGTTCAGGGAGGTGAAAGATACAAAGATTGTATAAAATTAAAAGAATTAGATCAGATGAAAAAAACAGCATTTTTGATTAACACCTCTAGGGGCCCTATAGTTAATGAGGATGATTTAATTATTGCTTTATCAACAAATGTAATTGCTGGAGCTGGCATAGATGTTTATGATAAAGAACCTTTGCCTGAAAATAATAAATTAAGATTTTTACCAAATGCATTACTTACCCCACATATAGGTTATGTAACCGCAGAAAATTATAGTATTTTTTATAACCAAATGGTCGAAGGATTAGAGGCATGTGTTAATGGTAAGCCAATAAGAGTTATTTCATCTTAATCAATGTCAAAATCAAAGTTTTTAAATTTTTCTAAAAAATATCCTTTTTTAAAAAAGTTATATTTTACTTACAATGTTTATATCCGAAATTTCAAATTTTTAAAAAATGGATCTCAATTTCAAGAAGACAAATTTATTTTACAAAATTTTCCAGAAAAATTTAAAGGAACTTATTTAGATATTGGATGCTTTCACCCTACTAGGCATAATAATACTTATTCTTTATATAAAAAAGGTTGGAAAGGAATAAATATTGACATGAATCCTTTATCAATTGAGTTATTTAACTTCTGTAGATCAAGAGACACAAATTTAAATTTAGCTATTTCAAACGATAATTTAGAAAAAACAGTTTATTTTTTAGGAGATCTAAATACTCAAAACACTTTAGATTATAATCAACTAAATTATTTAAAAAACCATCATAATGTAAAAGAAGAAGATATTTTAGAAAAAAAAATTCAAACACAAAATATTAACTCAGTATTAGAAAAATTTAATTTAAAAAATATTGATTTTATGAACCTAGATGTTGAGGGACATGAAATTGAAATTTTATCTACTATAAATTTTAGTAAAATTAATATTAATTTCTTATGTGTAGAAATGATAAACCATAATGAAGATTCAATTGAAAAAGGAAAAAAAATACACTCATATCTAACTGAAAATCAATACAAGGTAGTAAAAAAATTTGATTTTAATTATATTTATAAAAAAATATGAAACTGCCAGTCGTAAATCATGATGATTATTTTGCCAAAATTGGTGATGATCATAAATTCCCAATTAATAAATTTGGAGAATTAGCTAGTTATTTAATTAAAAATAAAATTGTAGATAAATTTCATAAACCATCAGCTTGTTCATTTGAAACATTAAGTTACGCTCATTCAAAAAATTATATTTTAGATATTAAAAACAAAACACTAGATAAAGAGGGAATAAAAAAAATTGGATTTCCACTTGTCGATAGTGTTGTTCAAAGATCTTTAGTAGCAACTGGTGGAACTGTTTTGGCATCTAAACTTGCAATCAATTATGGCATATCATGTAATACAGCAGGTGGCAGTCACCACGCAGGATATAATGGGGGAGCGGGTTATTGTGTATTTAATGACGTAGCTGTAGCATCACATTACTTACTTAACAGAGGTTTAGCTAATAAAATTTTAATTGTTGATTTAGATGTTCATCAGGGAAATGGAAATTCTGAAATTTTTAAAGAAAATAGAAGTGTATTTACATTCAGTATGCATTCTAAAACTAATTATCCAGCAAAAAAATCTAATAGTGATTTAGATGTAGAACTAGAAGATAATCTAGAGGATGATGCATACATAAAAACACTTAAACATTATTTACATGAGTTAAATCAAGAAAATTTTGATTTCGTTTTTTATATAGCTGGAGTTGATATTCATCTAAATGACAGACTAGGTAAATTAAAAATTTCTGATCAGGGGATTAAATTAAGAGACGAGCTTGTCGTTGAAAATTTTTTCTCTAAAAGAATACCATTTTGTGGTGTTTTAGGTGGTGGTTACAATAAAGACTTCAATAAACTAGTTGAATTACATTCAATCTTACATCTATCCTGTGCTAAATATATAGGATCATGAAAAAAAAAATAAATTCAAATTTAACTGCAGAGCAAAAATTAATATTTTTTGAAGAAGGAACAGAACGCGCAGGATCGAGTGAACTTAATCATGAAAAAAGAGAAGGAAGTTTCCATTGTGCAAACTGTGGAGAGAAATTATTTGACTCAAAAACTAAATATGAAAGTGGATCAGGCTGGCCTTCTTTTTATGAGTCTTTACCAGATGTATTTGAAACCAAAACAGATCATCACATAGGTTATGTAAGAACTGAGTATCATTGCAAAAAATGTGGAGGACACCATGGTCACATATTTGATGATGGACCCAAACCCACAGGAAAAAGATTTTGTAACAATGGTGTTTGTTTAGTTTTTAAACCAAAAGAATAGATTATTGTAAATTAATTATTTAAAAGGTCTTGAAGTTTGTTTTCTTTTTCTAATGCTCTTACTTCATCATAACCACCAATATGCTGGTCATCAAAAAAAATTTGCGGAATAGTTCTTTTTCCATTAGCTTTTTTAATCATTTCATCCATAGCTCCATCAACTTTTGAAATATCAATTTCAATATAAGGCGCATTATTTCTAGTTAATAACCTTTTTGCAGCCTCACAATAATTACATAGTGGACCTGTATACATGGTAATTTTTTTCATGAGCTATAAATAGTCACCTTTTTTAATTTTACTAGTAATTTCTTTTCTAGAATATTCGAATTTTTTTCTATGTTTTATACTTTTTTGATTTACTCTTTTTCTCCACAACCTAAATGAGGATGGTTTTAAAGATCTTCTCATAATTTTGATTACATCAGATTCTTTCTTGCCTGTTTTTTTTTCGATTTCCTCGAAAGTGATCCGATCTGCCCAAGCTGCCCAAATGATCCAATCCGGATCGTCCATTTTGGGCTCTGGATTTTTTACTTTAGTAATTGGCCTGTGACCTTTTTTTTTCATAATTCCTTTATATTTGAAAAAAAAATTTAATGCATTTTTTTTAGCCTCTGATATTATGTCTTAGATAGTCCTTCTTAGCCATCTTTAGCTCCCGGTTTTTAAGGACTATCTTCTTATATGCTCCCCCTAGATTTTATTCTTTACCTTCAAATTATAATTTTTTTATTCATCACACCTGGAACCCCTAGAATTGTAATTATTTCTTATTCAATGAATTATGGAGTAGGAAAATGTGTTTGGTCAGCATTGGGTGATATAACTGCAAATTTAATTCAGGCAACTCTAGTTATTTTTGTAATTGGATCTTTTTTTTCTGAGAACTCAACAATCTTAAATATATTTAAATGGATAGGAGTAATTTATATTTTATATCTCGCATATGATATTTTTAAATCACGTCCTAAAACTATTTCAAGCGAAGGAGAAATTAAAAAAAGCAATTTATCTTTCTTTCGAGATGGTTTCTTAGTTGCTGGTACAAGTCCTAAGGCTTGGATGTTTTTTCCTTTTATTTTCCCACAATTTATTGATTTTAATTCAAATTTATTAGCACAATTTATAATTTTAATTACAACCTATATTGTTTTAGATTTTATATCTTTGATTGGTTACGCATTACTTGCGCAAAAATTAATAAAGTGGATTACTGCAAATCCAAAAACTATTAATACAATTTCTGCGAGTGTTTTAGTAATAATTGCCTGTATTATTGTCGTAATGCAACAATATTAAATCTGTTCGCGATTTTATTGTCACTTGCAATAAATTAAATTTCTTATTTAATCAAATGATAATTAATTAATTAAAGAGGAAATAAAATGAGATTAAATAAAATAATTTTAAGTTTTGTTTCTGCATTAGTAATTTTATTTTCAACTTCAGTTGCATCTTTTGCAAAAGTTGTTGGAGACAAAATTATTTTAGGTGCTGCAATTTCATTAACAGGTAAATACTCATCTAATGGTGTTCATACTCAAAATGGCTATAACATGGCCGTTGACAGAATTAACAGCATGGGTGGTGTTAAAGTTGGTGGAAAGACTTATAAGTTTGACATTATTTATTACGATGATGAATCAAACCCTAAGAGAGCTGCACAACTTGCAGAAAGATTGATATCACAAGATGGTGTTGAGTTCATGCTTGGCCCTTACAGTTCTGGTTTAACTAAAGCGATTGCTCCAGTGACTGAGAAATATGGTGTCCCAATGGTTGAAGCAAATGGTGCATCAAGATCTTTGTTTACAAAAGGTTACAAATATCTATTTGCTGTATTAGCTCCAGCTAACTTATATCTTGATGTTGCTATAGATCTAGCGGTTGAAAAGAATAATGGAAAAGGAGTAACAGTCGCAATGGCATTTGAACAAGATGCATTTTCTCAAGATGTAAGACTTGGAGTTTTAGATGCAATTAAAAGAACTGGCTCTAAAAAAGTGATTGATGATAAATTACCAAAAGAGCTAAATGATATGGCAGCAACTTTAGTAAAAGTAAAACAAATGAAACCAGATGTTTTAGTTGTTTCAGGTCATACTAAGGGCGCTTTAACTGCGATCAGACAAATTGCTGAAATGAAAGTTGATGTTCCAATGTTAGCTATGACACACTGTGATGCAGCTAAGTTATCAAAACAACATGGTAAAAACTCACAATATGCTTTATGTGCTTCTCAATGGCATAAAACACTAACTTATAAAGATGATTTCTTTAAAGATGGTATGACTTATGATGCAGACTTTACTAAAGAGTTTGGTTATGCACCACCATATCAAGCAGCAGAATCTTCAGCTGCTCTATTGGTATTTAAAGATGCATTTGAGAGAGCAAATTCTTTTGATCAAAAGAAAGTAAGAGATGCTCTTGCAGCCACAAACATGCAAACTTTTTATGGAAACATAAAATTTGCTGAAGGTGGTCAGAATGTTGACAAGCCAATGGTACTTTTCCAAGTAATGTGTGACGATGGAGGAAAATGTGAAAATAAAGTTGTTGCTCCAACTAAATGGGCATCAGCAAAATTAATTCACCCAATTCCTTCTTGGTCTAAAAGATAAAAACAAATCTATAAATACCCCCTGATGTATTATATATAGGGGGTATTTTTTTAAAGGGTTCATTATGGATTTCATGGTCTTCCAATATCCAATGATTTCCGTTCAAGCATGTTTGGACGGTATTTTACTTGGAATTTTATTTGCATTGATAGCATATGGTATGGCACTTCAATGGGGAGTAATGAATATAATTAATATTGCTCAAGGAGATCTCGTTATATTGGGTGGATACATTGCTTACTTCATGTATCTTTATGGAATTCATCCAGCCTGGGGAGTAATAGTTGCTCCAGTAATAATGTATTTTGTTGGTATAGCAATTTACAAACTTGTTATTAATAAAGTAGTAGATAGAGATTTATTTATCTCTATTTTGGCAACATTTGGAATAAGTATTCTCTTCATGCAATTAATGAATTTTGCATTTGGAGCAGATGTTGTTCTTGCAAATTCAGACTACGGAACAACTATGTTATTTAATAATAATGTTGTATTACCGAATTCAAAAATATTTTCTGCGTTTATAAGTATTTTATTTGCAATTTGTTTAGTAATTTATATGAAAAAATCTAAGCTAGGTCGTGCAATTAGAGCTACAGCACAAAACGCGAGAGCAGCGAAGATTTTAGGAGTCGATACAGAAAAAGTTTATGCAGCAACATTTGGAATTAATGCAGCCCTTTGTGGTGTTGCAGGTGCTTTAATATCCATAACATTTACAATTCATCCTTACATGGGCTTACCCTATACAATAAGATCATTTATGATTGTAATTGTCGCTGGATTAGGAAATCTACCAGGTGTCGCAATGTCAGGAATGGGATTAGGAGTATTTGAGGAATTTGCTGATTATATTTTAGGAACAGAATTTAGAATAGGATCAGTATTTTTGCTTTTAGTATTAATACTTATTTATAGAAGATTCAAACTTTCTAGAAAAAGAGAGTACTTAAAATAATGAAAAATAATTCAATTTTATACATCGGAATTTTGATCTTTGGTATAGCTGCTCCGTTTATTTTTCCAGCTTTTAAAGTTCAATTATCAATACTATGTGTGTTGATAGTTCTTGCTACTACCTGGAACATTCAAGGTGGTGAAATGGGTTATAATTCTTTTGGAAATATTCTCTTTTACGGTCTTGGTATGTATTTATGTGCTTCTGTTCAAGTTGGAATGTTTTTTCCATTAGCTGAGTGGACAGAAAGTGGTGGTGAGAAAACATTTGTCCACACTCCTGCACAATTTTTTCAGGGTATGGCTGTTGGATTGATAGTTGCCGCCGTTGTACCAACTATTGTGGCAGGTTTAATTGGGTACTCTATCTTAGGACTAAGAGGACATTATTTTGCAATTTGTACATTAGGATTGGGTGTTGCAGCAGGAGAAATTTCCGGAGGAATTGAAATCATCGGAGCTGGACAAGGTTTTACTACACCTCCATTTCCTGATGTTGGAAGTTTAGATTCAAGAGGTGAATTTTTTTATTTCTTAAGTTTCTTTGTTTTAGTTCTGACCTTCATAACTGTAAGAGGAATTTACACAACCAGATTTAAGTTAATATTAAATGCCATCAGAGACAACGAGGATAAGGCTGAGGCAATGGGTATTGAAACAATGAAATATAAAATTATTGGTTGGATGATATCAGCTTTCTTCTGTGGGTTGGCAGGTGGAATTATGGGTGGCTTAGTTGGATATATTGACTCTACAGATGTTGCATTTGATGGAAGAGAGATGGGAGTATTCATGGTATTGATGGCAATACTTGGAGGCAAAGGAACACTTTGGGGCCCTATTATTGGTGCAACAGTTTTTCATATTTTTAAAGAGGGCTTTTGGACATTCTTTTTAGGTTGGCAGTATGTTGCTCTAGGAGTTTTGATTGTTGTAATTGTAATATATTTCCCGGAAGGAATTATGGGATGGTTAAGAGAAAAATATCCAGAGAGATTTGGTGAAGTAGTCGATGAAAAAGATCGTAAAGCGCAGGTAGAACTTAAATGAGTATTTTAGAAGTTAGCAATGTGAGTAAATCATTTGGTGGTGTTAAAGCTAATGTTGATATTTCAATGAATGTTGAAAAAGGGAAGATAGTTGGATTAATTGGACCAAATGGTTCAGGAAAAACCACTTTATTCAATTCGATTGTAGGTACTTATCCAATTGACAATGGTTCTATAAAATTTAATGGTAAAGAAGTTTCCGAGTTACCGGTGCCAGTAATAGCTAAATTAGGTTTATTAAGAACATTTCAACAAACCAGAATTTATGGAAAACTTAATTGCATAGAAAATATGCTTATTAGTCATAAAGGTAGTGACGCGGATTTAATGAAAATATTTTCAAAAATTCCACAAGAATTAACAGATAAAGCTGAAAATTTATTAAATTTTGTAGGGTTATTTCAAAAAAGAAAGCTTAGAGCAGGAGACCTTTCGTTTGGACAACAAAAGTTATTAGAACTTGCAATGGCATTAATGAATGAACCTGAAATGTTACTATTAGATGAGCCCACAGCCGGCATAAATCCAACATTAATCAATGGAATTATTGATAGATTAATTAAAGTAAATCAAGATTTTGGAATTACTCTTTTAGTTATTGAGCATAATATGAGAGTAATCATGCAATTAGCAGAAAATATTTTTTGTTTAGCTCATGGAAAAATGCTTGCTAATGGATCTCCTGAGGAAATTAAAAACGATAAACGTGTAATTGACGCGTATCTAGGAGCTCAATAATGGCTAATCAATATGAAGTACTAGGAAAAGCTCCAACACCAGAAGATTTAAAAAAATTATCTCCTAACGAAATTCATTTAACTATTAAAAATCTAAATGCAGGTTATGGAAAAATGGAAATCTTACATAACTTTGATCTATTCGTAAATAAAGCCCAGTCTTTATGTCTGATTGGACCTAATGGTGCAGGTAAATCTACAATTCTTCACTCAATTTATGGATTTACAAATATTTTTTCTGGTCAAATTGAAATTGACGGTAAAGAAATAACAAACTTATCTCCAGCTGAAAAATTAAAATCAGTGGGGATTGCATATATATTGCAGGATAATTCAGTCTTCCCTGATATGACTGTAGAAGAAAATTTACTAATGGGTGGTTATATAAAAGATAAAACAGATGAGTCTTATGAAGAAGCAGAGAGAATTTTTGAAAAATACGAAAGATTAAGAAATAGAAGAAATCAACCAGCTAAAGTTTTATCTGGTGGTGAGAGAAGGTTGTTAGAAATATCTAGAGCATTGGTTATGAAGCCATCAGTATTACTTGTAGATGAGCCATCAATTGGTTTAGAACCAAGATACATTGATATGGTATTTGAGATTTTAAAGGATCTTCAGCAAAACGAAAAAAAAACCATTATCTTAGTTGAACAAAATGCCAAGAAAGGGTTAGAATTTTCAGATATAGGATATGTTTTGGTTTCAGGACAAACCGCAATAGCAGGTAAGGGTGATGATTTACTTCAAAATCCTGACGTAGGTAGATTATTCCTTGGTGGATAATGATAAATAAAAGTTTTTTTCTTAAAGGATACAGATCTATATTTACTCATGATAGTCCAGCAATAGCTCTTACCTGTTGCTTCATAGCTATTGGTGCTCTGTTTAAAAATTTAGGTTTCAATATTCAAGAAAGTATTTTTTCAACTGTTTTAACTTATGCTTTACCAGGTTCATTGGTGATGGCAGAGTCTATGTTGATTGGAGCATCTTTATTAAATATTTTTCTAGCAGTTTGGTTTGTAAATGCTCGTCTTTACCCTATGGCTGTGTCCTTGTTTCCTTTAATGATGCACAAATCCCAGCCTAAGTGGAAGTATTACTTTTCTTGCCATTTTATTGCTGTTTCTGCATGGTTAATTATGAAAAGTAATTATAAGAAAATTCCAAAAGAACACAGAATTGATTATTGGATTGGAATTGGAAGTGCAACGGTAAGTGTATCTGTTATTGGAACATTTATAGGTTTTTATTTTTCAGAATTCATGAATAAAGATATGATGATTGGATTGGCAATTCTTAATCCAGTATATTTTTTATGCATGATGGTTGGTGCAGCAAAAACTATACAAGTTACATTATCTGTTTTACTTGGAATAATTTTAGGTCCAATTATTTATTTATTTTCACCTGAATGGTCAATTCTTTTAGCAGGTGTAATTGGTGGAACAATAGCATATTTAGTTGGAGAGTATAATGTCAGCTAATATAGTTTACGCAATTTTAGTTACATCTTTAGCAACATTTTTATCTAGATTTTTAGGTGCTCTCACCTCTCAAGGTATTAAGGAAACATCAAAACTATTTAAGTGGTTTAATTGTTTGGCATATGCAACTTTAGCAGCATTAATAGCAAGAACTATAATTTTTCCTGCTGGTGTTTTAATAGACGCAAGTTATACAAGTAGATTTATTGTAGTGACATTATCTTTGTTTGTTTTTTTTGTGTTCAAAAAAAACTTTGTTTATCCTACAATTTTCTCAGCTATTTTTATGGCAATAATAAATAACTATATCTAATTAGATTGATTTATAAATTAAGGTAAAATAAAATTTATTATGGAAAATATTATTGGTATAGATGTTCAGGAGCATGAGAGATCAAAAAGAATTTTAAATATAAGATTAAATGATGAAATAATCGAAAAACTAATTTTTCCTTTTAATAAATTTGATATAACTGCATTAGAACTAAAACCATTCACAAGATTTACTATTGCCAAAAGTTTAGATGATTTAACAGAAAATAAATTAAGTAAATTAATGAATTCTATTATAAGAGATAGATCTACAGGTTGCTTCATTATCGGTCCAAGCAACATTTCCTCAAAAATAAATGATGAATTTTTAGTTAAATTGTCTACAGCTGTTGCGTATTTAATTGGTATCCCTAATTATGACTCGATGGCAGGAAAATATTACGCAAGGTTCTACGTAAAACATGAAGATGCAAGTGACTCATACTTAAGAAAAGCATACAGAAATATGGATCTTCATACTGATGGTACATATGTGAAAGAAGTAACCGATTGGTTGGTAATGACTAAATTAGAAGAGAAGAATGTTGAAGGCGGAGAAACAACCATGCTTCATTTAGATGACTGGGAGCACTGTAATGACTTGTCAAATGACCCAGTTGGGAAACAAGATTTTATTTGGGGATCTCCAAAAAGTAAGAATGTAGACTACAAAGTTGAACATTCAGTCTTTTCATCAGATGAAAAAGGTAGACCACAAATTTCATACATTGATCAATTTCCAGAACCAAAAAATATGGAACAAGGCAATTTCCTGCAAAGGTTATCGGATGCTTTGGAGGAAAGTAAAAATAAAGTAATAACAAAACTGCCTGTAGGTTGCTCTATAATTGCAAATAACTATTTTTGGCTCCATGGTAGAAAACCATTTAAGAAAAATAGGGACTTATCTAGAGAGCTTTTAAGAATCAGGGGTAAATTCTTTCAACATAAATAAAGTAAATTATATTAAGAGTTATTCTATACAATTTAAGAGAGAAGTCTAAAAAAATGCTGAAAAATATGATTTTTTTTGTGATAATTATGCAACATTAATATATTTATTAGGAAAATTTTTTTTTTATTTTACTATTTTTAACGTATTCAGTTATATATACCACTAAAGTTAACTTAAATTTAAGATAAGGTATTAAAATGAAGAAATTAATTATTGCAATAAGCTCGGCTATGCTACTAGCAACAAGTGCTTTTAGTATGGATTTAAGACCATCTGTAGGTATTTCTGGAAATATGGCGGTATACGCTGCAACTGGTACTGAAGAAAACTTTAATGAAGCCGGTTCAGCAGTAGATACTACTACTGATGAGCATGGTGCGTTCGTTGCTGAATTTGGGTCAATATTTGTAGAAGCTGCGTTAAATGATGTAGTCTCTTTTGGTGTTGATTATGTTCCAATGGATTTTGAAACTCCAGAAAACATTTCAAATGAAGATAACCCTAACCAAAGATCAGTTTCAGCTCGTTTTGATGATTTAACAACAGTATATGCAAAACTTAATGTTCCATTAGGTGGCACATATCTAAAAGTTGGATATTCTACAGCTGACGTTACATCAAATGAAAATGGTGGATCAGGAAATTCTTATGGTAATGATCAAACCGACGGATTGACAGTTGGTTTAGGATACAATCATGAAGTAGCTGGTGGTTTATCTGTCAGATTAGAAGTTACTGGTACTGACTTTAGTGATGTTACAGTAGACAACGGTCAAACGAATAAAACTAAAATTACAGTAAAAGAAATGATAGGTGCAAGAGGCACACTATCAATTGTTAAGTCATTTTAATTAAGTTTTAATTAGAAATTTTAAGCCCCCATTAATATGGGGGCTTTTTTTTTACACGCTGTTATAATATCGGTATGAATTTAGGTTTTATTGGTACAGGTAAAATTGCATCTTCAGTAATAACTGGGATATGCAAATCAAAAATTTCATATAAAAAAATAATCATTTCCCCTAGAAACAAAAAAATAGCTAAAAACTTAAAAAAAAAGTTTAAAAAAATTATTATTGCTAAAGATAATCAACAAATTATAGATCAGTCTAATTGGGTATTTTTATCAGTCACTCCTGCCGTTGGTGAAAAAATTATTAAAGATTTAAAGTTTAAATCGACCCAAACGGTTATTAGCTTTATATCGACAATTACTTTATCTCAATTAAAGAAAGCAATTAAAGTAAAAGCAAAGATTGTAAGAGCAATACCTTTACCTCCGATTTCGTTAAAGAAAGGTCCGGTACCTATTTGTCCTCCTAATTCGAAAGTCAAAGCATTTTTTAATAATTTGGGCACAACTGTAGAAATTAAAAATGAAAAATCTTCAATTAATTTTTGGTCAACCTCAGGAATGATGGCACCTTTTTATGAAGTATTGAGAGTAATGACTGATTGGTTAGTAAAAAGAGGAGTTAAAAGAAATAATGCTCAAAAATATATAACTTCTTTGTTTTTGGCTTTGTCTCAAGATGCTGTAGAAAATTCAAAAGAAAATTTAAAAAATTTAGTTAAAGAGTCTCAAACACCTAAAGGACTAAATGAACAAGGTGTTAAAGAATTAACTAAGGCTGGATTTTATAAATCTCTAGAAAAAACTTTAAATAGTATTCACAAAAGATTAAATAAATAAATCAAATGTCTGAAAATATTTTAGAGATTAATAATTTAAGTAAATATTTTGGTGGATTAGCTGCAGTTTCAGATTGTTCAATTAAAGTTAAAAGAGGAACTATCACTGGTATTATCGGGCCAAATGGATCTGGTAAAACCACTTTATTTAATTTAATTGCTGGAAATTTAAAATCATCGGGTGGAAATGTAATATTTGATGATGAAAATATTACTGATGTTCCTTCTTATGAATTGTTTTCTAAAGGGTTGTTAAGAACGTTTCAAATTGCACATGAGTTTTCAAATTTATCTGTTTTGGAGAATTTAATGATGGTTCCTGGAAATCAATCTGGAGAAAAAATAATGACTGCATTATTTAAACCAGGTTTAGTTGCACAAGAAGAAGCTGTAGTTAAAGAAAAAGCAAAAGAAGTTGTTGAGTTTTTAAATTTAGGACATTTATCTAATGAGCTTGCTGGAAATCTTTCAGGTGGGCAAAAAAAATTATTAGAACTTGGAAGAACGATGATGGTTGATGCAAAATTAGTTTTATTAGATGAAGTAGGAGCTGGAGTTAATAGAACTTTATTAAAAGATCTTGGAACTGCAATAGAAAAACTTAATAAAGAAAAGGGTTATACCTTTTGTATGATTGAACATGATATGGATTTTATTGGAAGGTTGTGTGATCCAGTGATTGTTATGGCCGAAGGATCAGTTTTATTTGAAGGAAGTGTTGAAGAGGCTAAAAAAGATGAAAAAGTTATTGAAAGTTATCTTGGTAGAGGATCAAAATTAAAGGATACAAACTAATGGCATATTTTGAGGGAATAGAAATGACAGGTGGTTATGGTAATGGTCCTGACATTATTAGTTCGTGTTCAGTAAATGTTAATAAAGGTGAAATAGTTTCTATTCTAGGGCCTAATGGTGCAGGCAAATCAACTGCTATGAAAGCAATGTTGGGCTTGCTTAATTTAAAATCTGGATCAGTAAAGATTGATGGTAAGGATATTTCAAAATTATCTCCTCAAGATCGAGTTAAGCAAGGTATTTCTTTTGTACCTCAGACTAAAAATGTTTTTGCAGGTATGACTGTTGAAGAAAATTTAGAAATGGGGGCATTTCTTGTTGAGGATGAAATAAAAAATATAATTGAGGAAATTTATGAATTGTTCCCAATTTTAAGAGAGAAAAGAAATCAGATGGTTGGTGAACTTTCTGGAGGTCAAAGACAACAAGTGGCTCTAGGTAGAGCTTTAATGATTAAACCCACAGTTTTAATGTTAGACGAGCCAACTGCAGGTGTATCACCAATTGTTATGGACGAATTATTTGATCATATTGTAAAAGTAAAAAGAACAAACGTTGCAATTTTAATGGTAGAGCAAAATGCAAAACAAGCCTTAAGCATTTCTGATAGAGGCTTTGTACTAGTTACTGGAGAAAATCGTTACTCAGGAACTGGAAAAGAATTATTAGACGATCCAAGAGTAAGAAGCTCGTTTTTGGGAGGTTAATATGGATTTTATAAATGCAATAATACTTCTATTAAATTATATTTTTATTCCAGCATTAACGTATGGTTCTCAGTTAGCGCTAGGTGCAATCTTTGTTACACTCATATATGGAATTTTAAGATTTGCTAATTTTGCAACTGGTGACATGATGTCGTTTGGAACCATGGCTACGATCTTATTTACATGGTATTTTCAATCTTTAGGTGTCTCTTTGGGTGTTTTACCTACTGCTTTGTTAGCTATCCCATTTGGAATTATTTTTATGATTATGTATATGCTTTTAATAGATAAATTTGTCTTTAAATATTATAGATACCAAAAAAGCCCTCCAGTTCAGTTTGCAATGGTAAGCATAGGTGTAATGTTTGTTACTCAAGCCGTAGTAAGAATAATAATAGGACCTGCTGATAGAAGATTTTTTGATGGAGAAAAATTTATTATTAAGGCTCGAGAATTCAAAGAGATGACAGGTTTAAACGAAGGACTTGCATTAAAATCAACTCAAGTGATAACTATTTTTGTAACAATAGTTTTAGTTTCTTTATTATTTTGGTTCTTGAATAGAACAAAAACTGGAAAAAGCATGAAAGCTTATTCTGATAATGAAGATCTTGCTTTGCTGTCAGGCATTGATCCAAAAAAAATAGTTTTAGTTACTTGGATAATTGCTGGAATTTTAGCTACTATTGGTGGTGCTTTGTATGGTTTAGATAAAAGTTTTAAACCATTCACTTATTTTAATAATATGCTTCCAATTTTTGCTGCTGCAATTGTTGGAGGAATTGGAAATCCATTTGGAGCCTTTTTAGGTGGATATGTAATTGCTTTTTCAGAAATTTTATTAACTTATGCCTATAAGAAATTTTTTATGTATGTTCTGCCAGCAAGTATGGAGCCAAATAGTTTAATTCAACTACTTTCTACAGATTATAAGTTTGCAGTCTCGTTCTCAATCCTGGTTATAGTTTTAATTTACAGGCCCTCAGGAATATTTAAGGGGAAAGTATTGTGAGAAAAAATCTAAATGTAATTGCAGCTTATAGTATCATGATGGTGCTTATTCTTATGGTTGGGATATTTCAGTCTTGGAATATAGCTTTATCAATATTTAATCTTTGTTTGATTTCTGCAGTAATGACAATGGGTGCAAATATTCAATGGGGATACGCTGGATTAATTAATTTTGGAATTATGGGTTATACAGCTTTAGGTGGTTTAGCTGCAGTATTGATATCTGTAGATCCTGTCCAAGAAGCTTGGAGGGCAGGAGGTTTCGACATTCTAATGTCCTTATGGCTGATAGTAGTAATGGTATTAGTTATACGCTTTGTTTTAAAAAGATTTGAAAAATCAAAAATAAGAACATACAGCATAGCTGCAATAATAATTTCAGGTATTTTACTTATTAGATTTTCTGCTGAACCAGGTATAGAAGCTATTGAAGCAGTTGATCCTGCTAAAACTGGTTTCTTAGGAGGGTTTGGATTACCAATTATATTTTCTTGGATAGTTGGAGCTCTTTTTGCAGGGGGTTTAGCATTTATAGTTGGAAAAGTTGCACTCGGTCTTAGAGCAGACTATTTAGCTATCGCTACTCTTCTAATTTCTGAAATTGTTATTGCTATCATTAAACATGAAGATTGGCTCACAAGAGGTGTAAAAAATGTTATTGGATTAAAAAGACCCGCACCTTATGAAGTAGATCTTCAAACAACCGATTGGTTTATAAAATTAGTTGAAAAGTTTAATTCAGGAAAATTAAGTGTAATTGAAAATTTAGCTGATAGACAAGCTGCTTTAAACCAACTTGTTATTGAAGGTTCATCAGTATTTGTAAAACTCTGTTATTCAGGATTATTCTTAGTTGTAGTAATTATTCTTTTAATTTTAACTCAAAAGGCCCTTTATTCTCCATGGGGAAGAATGATGAGGGCAATTAGAGATAATGAGGAAGCTGCAAATGCAATGGGTAAAAATGTTGTTAAACAACATTTACTAATTTTTATTTTGGGATCAGCAATTGTTGGAATTGCTGGTGCAATGTTGGTTACTCAAGACGGTTTATTTACTCCAGGAAGTTATAGACCTATGAGATATACATTTTTGATTTGGGTAATGGTTATTGTTGGCGGAAGTGGAAATAATTTTGGAGCTATTTTAGGAGGATTTGTTGTTTGGTTCTTATGGATTGAGGCGGCTCCAATTTCTTTATTTTTAATTAATTTTTTTACTGCGGGGATTCCTGAAACAAATGCACTTAAAACTCACTTAATAGAAAGCGTTCCTTATTTCAGATTTTTACTGATGGGATTAGGATTGTTATTTATAATGAGGTATCGTCCTAAAGGTATACTTCCTGAAAAAATAGAAATAAAGTAAACGAAATGAAATATATTATATTAGGTGCTGCCGCTGCTTGGGCTTTATATATGGCTGACAAGTATTTATTCTTTTAATGAATAAAAATCTTTCGTTACTCATTTTAAGCCAGATTTTTGCTTTTACAGCTGCCCCAGTCACAGTTTTTTTAAGTGGTATAATTGGTTCGAAATTTAGTCCAATAAAATCTTTAGCAACTCTTCCAATGGCTTTATCAGTCGTTGGAATTGCATTATTTGCATTTTTTGCTGCAAAGCTAATGAGTATAATTGGACGAAAATTAGGATTTATTTATGCATCAATAGGAACAAGTCTAGCGTCTCTTTTAACAGCATATTCTATAATTTTAGAAAGCTTTGTCTTATATAATTTAGGATGTTTTTTAATTGGTGGAGGAATAGCTTTCAGTCATCAATATCGTTTTGCTGCAGTTGAGGTTGTGGATAAGGATTATGCACCAAAAGCAATTTCTATAATTTTATTAGCAGGAATAGGTTCGGCATTTATTGGTCCAAATATTGCAAATATTTCTAAAGGATTTATTTCAGACCACATGTATGCAGGTTCTTACCTTGCTCTTGCAATATTAGCTATTTTATCAACAATATTTTTAATTTTTTATCAGGAACCAAAAACGACATCTAGCAATCAATATAAAACTGGGAGAAGTTTTTTTGATCTCATCTCTCAACCTAGATTTCTACAGGCGCTCGTAGCTTCAGCTTTTGCCTATGCTGTAATGACTTTTTTAATGACAGCAACTCCTATAAGTATGCATTTGATGGAAAAAATAAGTTTATCCAAGACTGGATTTGTTATTCAGCTTCATATAGCAGCCATGTTTTTACCTTCACTAGTTACTGGAAATTTAATTAAAAGGTTTGGTCATAGTAAAATTATGTATGTAGGAGTTTTATTGTTTTTAGTCACAATTATTACCAGTTTATTTGAACAGAATTATATTAACTATATGATTGCGCTTATTTTTCTGGGGCTAGGGTGGAATTTTCTATTCATTTCAGGAACAAGCTTACTTGTTTTGTGTTACAGAGAAGAGGAAAAATTTAGAGCTCAAGGTTATAATGATTTGATTGTTTATTCTATACAAGCAATAGCCAGTTTGTCTGCTGGAGTATTTCTTAGCTTAACTAGCTGGAAAACTATGAATTTAATATGTTTAATTTTTCTAATTATAATAGCTCTTTCTACCATTAGAGCTGACTTAAAAAAAAACCCCAGTAATTAAATTACTGGGGTTTTTTGAATTAAGATAAAAAAAATTATCTTTGTTTTTTAGTTTTGAATTTTCCGCCTTTAACTTCTTGTTCTAAGAAAGAACCTTCAGCTTCACCAACTTCAGTAAAAGTTACTCCAGTAGCACCTTCGTAATTAATCTTTTTACCTTTTGCTAGTAAATCTAGACCTTTCTTAAGCTCACCTGGATAAATCTTTTTTCCAGGGCCGTTAGCAACTTCCATTACATGTTTTGCAATAGACGCTCTATCAGCAGAGTTCCCTGCTTGCATTGCTAATACGATTAAAGCAGCTGCATCATAAGATTCACCTGTGTATGGTCCTGATGAGTCAATACCACCAGCTTTTGCAACTTCCGCAAATACACCAGCACCTTTACCAGTAGAACCTGGCATTGATCCAAATGATTTACTTAAATCTTTACCAAAAGCAT
This sequence comes from uncultured Pelagibacteraceae bacterium, assembly GCA_902573295.1. Classification (GTDB taxonomy): domain Bacteria; phylum Pseudomonadota; class Alphaproteobacteria; order Pelagibacterales; family Pelagibacteraceae; genus Pelagibacter. The sequence goes on from CACGJB010000003.1 coordinate 43,697, forward strand.
CAACTAAAGATTGACCAATCATACCATCTGATAAAATAAATTTATCAAATGCACCTGAGTCTAAAGAGGCTTGAATGATTCCTTTTCCTCCTTGGTCAAGATAACCAATAACTGCTACAGCATCACCACCAGCTGAAGCAAGAGTTGCTACTTCAGATGAGTAATCTGCTTTTCCATCTTCGTGAGCAGTTACAGTTGTAACTTTAATACCATGAGCTTCAACTGCTGCTTTATAAACATCAGCTAAACCTTTTCCATAGTCATTATTTGTGTAAGTTATTGCTACACTTTTAACTTTTCTATCTTTTGTAATATCTGCCAAAATTTGACCACCTCTAGCATCTGATGGAGCAGTTCTAAAGAAATATCCATTATCATCTAAAGTTGTTAATCCTGGAGAAGTTGCTGAAGGTGAAATCATTACCACACCATTTGGTACAGCAACGTTTGATGCAATCGCACCAGTTACACCTGAACAGTCTGCTCCCATAATTGCAGCCACACCACCTGAAATTAATCCTTCAGCTGCTGCAGTAGCTGCTGCTGAGTCAACACAAGTTGAGTCTGCTCTTACTGGTTCAATTTTTTTTCCGCCTAATAGCGATCCTGAATCAGAAGCTTCTTTAAATGCAAGCTCTGCAGATGCTGCCATAGCAGGAGTTAGAGATTCAATAGGACCAGTAAATCCTAAAATAATCCCCATTTTAATCGAATGTCCGTCTGCCATTACATTTGAACCAAAGCTTGATACAAACATAAATACAGCGATAAATAGTTTTCTCATTATCTTCCTCTATATTGTTAACAATTTATAAAAAGCTAATTTAATTATGAATATGATTAATATTCAATGACAAAATAGTCCATTTTAGTATTGAATAAGTACCTCTTTAACGAATATTTTTATACTATTGGCTAGATTTTAAAAATATTTTTTAAATTCCTCATTAATATTAAGTATTTCAAGATCTACTAAACCGCCAATTACTAATTGTAGACCAACAATTAAAATAAATATCAATCCAACATAAGCAATCCATATATGTCGTTGAATATAATTTGCCATATACGTTGCTAAAGCACCAGTTAGTACAACCGATAACATTAATCCAAATATCATAAATCCAAAATATCCTTTTGCAGCAGCTACAACTCCAATAACATTGTCAAAACTGATCATGATATCCGCAAATAAAACTTTTCCAATACTGCTTATGTACGAAGGTTCTTTTATTTTTTTTGTGGTAGGCTTTACTTTTTTTATATCTAATAAATCTTTCCTTAAATCATTTACAATCCAAATTAACAACAAACCACCTAAAATCTTAATAAAATAAAATTCAAATAAAAAAGTCGCAAAAATTGCGAAAAAAATTTTAAAAACAAAGGCTCCAATCACACCCCAAAGAATTATTTGTTTTCTATTTTTCGGAACAAAATTTGATGCAATAGATCCAACAATCACAGCATTATCGGCAGTTAATATAATCGTGATAAAAATTATATTAGTTAAAATTATGAGTTCTTCAATCAAGATAACATTATAATAGTATAATCTGACAAATTTTCAATGAGACCATAATGATAATTTTATTGATTTAATCTCTGAGAGATAATTAAATGTTTATTTTAAAAAGGAGGATAAATGAAATTATTGAAATTATTTATATCTATAATTACTTCAGTATTGTTATTTGCAAACGTTTCTTTAGCTGAAAAATGGGATATGGCACTTGCTTATGGTGCTGGAAACTTTCATTCTGCTAATGCAACAGAATTTGCAAAGAATGTAACTGAAAAAAGTGGTGGAAAACTTACAATTGTTACTCACCCAGGTGGTTCATTGTTTAAAGGTGGTGAAATTTTCAGAGCTGTAAGAACAGGTCAAGCGCCTATCGGTGAAAGATTTATGTCAGCTCTTGGAAAAGAAGATCCTTTATATGAAATTGACTCATTGCCTTTCTTAGCAAGTTCTTATGATGATGCTATGAAATTATATGAAGCTTCAAAGCCATATATTGTTAAGAGTCTTGATGAAAAAGGATTGGTATTTCTTTATGCAGTGCCGTGGCCTGCACAAGGACTTTACAGTAAAAAGCAAATTAAAAAAGTTGGTGATCTAAATGGATTAAAATTTAGAGCATACAATTCTGCAACAATCAGAATTGCAGAGTTAACAGGAATGGCACCAACTAAAATTGAAGCAGCTGAAATAAGCCAAGCATTTTCTACAGGTGCCGTGGAGAGTATGATTACTTCACCAACAACTGGGAAAAACAGCAAGATTTGGGAAAATGGTGTTAAATATTTTTACGATATAGCAGCATGGTTTCCAAAAAATATGATTATAGCTAACAAAGCCGCTTGGAATAAACTTGATAAAGCAACTCAAGATTTAGTAATGAACCAAGCAGCAATTGCTGAGGAAAAAGGTTGGGAATTATCTAAACAAGGTAATACTGGAGACAAGAAAGCTTTAGCTGACGCTGGAATGGAAGTTGGCGAAGTTAATTCAGCTTTGAAAAAACATTTTGAAAAAGTTGGAGCAACAATGTCTGAAGAATGGAAAGCAAAAGCTGGAGACAGAGGTGCTGCAGTTTTATCTGCTTACAAATAAATAGTCTTAAAAAAAAGGCCAACTTGTAGTAAGTTGGCCTTTTTATTAAATGTTTCAATCAATAAATAACAATCTAAATAAGCTCTATAAATTTTCAGGATATATAGCTGCTTTTTTTTTAATACTTGTTGCAGTTTTTATTTTAATTGGAATTTCATCAAGGATTTTTGGTTTTTACATAAGAGGTTTAGCTGAGTACTCAGGTTACTGTATGGCTGCGGCTTCCTTCTATGCATTAGCGTTTACTTTTGTTGAAGGCGGACATATTCGAATTACACTTTTCTTAGAAAAAGCCTCTTCATCCTATAAAAAATTTTTAGAAATTTGGTGTTTGATTGTAGCAACAATTTTTTCAGGCTATTTGTCTTTTTACCTATGGAAAATGTTATTAATCTCTTATGATTTTCAAGAGAGAAGCGAAGGTGCAGATGAGATCTTAATATGGATTCCTCAAACTAGTGTTGCTATCGGATCTTTAATTTTGTTTATAGCTGTTTTACATAAATTTATTTTAACAATTTTAAGTAAGAATGACTGAAATATTTCTAATTATATTTTTCATAAGTGTACTCTTATTTTTTCTTGGATCTGGCATCTGGGTAGCGATAAGCATGATAGGGGTTTCAACAATTGGGATGATGTTATTTACTTCAAGACCAGTTGGAGATGCCATGGCAACTACGATATGGGGAACTTCATCATCATGGACATTAACAGCTTTACCATTGTTTGTTTGGATGGGTGAAATATTGTTTAGGACAAAGTTATCTGAAAATTTATTTGCTGGACTATCACCATGGATGCAAAAATTACCAGGTGGATTAATTCATGTAAATGTTGTTGGTTGTGCACTTTTTGCAGCAATATCAGGCTCTTCAGCAGCAACTGTTGCAACAGTAGGCAAGATGTCTATCCCAGAATTAAGAAAAAGAAAATATCCAGAAAAAATTTTGTTAGGCAGTCTAGCAGGTTCAGGAACCTTAGGACTTCTTATACCTCCTTCAATAATACTAATAATTTATGGAGTAACTGTTCAAGAGTCTATAGCAAAGCTATTTATTGCAGGAATTATTCCAGGGATAATGATTGCACTTATATTTATGTCTTACGTGATTATATGGTCTCTAATAAATAAAAAAAGCATGCCAAAGTATGTGGAAAAATTTTCCTTTCTAGAAAAAATAAGAAAATCAAAACAATTATTACCAGTAATTATTTTAATATCAGCTGTGATTGGATCAATATACACTGGAGTTGCAACAGCAACTGAGGCTGCTTCTTTAGGTGTAGTAGGGGCTTTAATTTTATCTTACTTTCAAAAAAGCTTAACCATTGAAACATTTAAACAATCATTATTAGGAGCAACTAAAACATCTTGTATGATTGCTTTTATTTTAGCTGGCTCTACATTCTTATCATTAGCTATGGGATTTACTGGTCTTCCAAGAAATCTAGCTATCTGGATACAAAATATGGAGTTATCTCCCTATGTATTAATTTTTGTATTAATGATTTTTTACATTATTCTTGGAATGTTTCTTGATGGAATTTCAGCAGTTGTACTAACAATGGCAATAATTGAGCCAATGATTAGACAAGCTGGTTTCGACATGATCTGGTTTGGAATATTTTTAGTTATAGTAGTTGAGATGGCCCAAATCACACCACCTGTAGGATTTAATTTATTTGTATTACAAGGAATGGCTAACAAAGATATGGGATTTATTGCAAGGAGTGCATTCCCATTGTTTATGTTAATGATCCTTGCAGTAATTCTTGTTGTTATCTTTCCTGAAATAGCTTTATGGATGCCACAACAAATGGTTCAAAACATTAATTAGTATTTTGATTTTTTTGTACCAGCAATAATTTGTTTTAAACTATCGTATTCTTTACAGTTACAACTTTCTAAAATTTTTAATCTTTCATTAGCTAAATCAATTCTGTTTGTCGCAACATAAAGCTCACCTAAATATTCATTAATACCTATATGATTTGGTTCTATTGCAAGACCTTGAAGATAATATTTTTCTCCAGTTTCAAAATCCCCAAGTTTCCTTGTTGTAAAACCTAAGTAGTTTAATGTATCAGCTTTATTCGGTTTGCTTTTGTTTGATTTAATTAAAAGCTTTAGAGCTTTCATATATCTCTTATTTGCTTTCTCAACTTTACCATCATTTTCATATTTTTTTGCTGCTTTTACTAATTTTACAGCTTTGCTGTAATTATTAGCGCTATTGGAGTCTGAGCTTGAACTAGTGCCGGCAGTATATGAATTAGTAGATAAAAGAATTAACAAAAAAAAAGTAATTAAAGTATTTTTTAACATTATTTAAATTTCTCCATTTTAGTTAAAGGTTTTAATGTCAGTCCATTTTCTATTAAATTTTTTTTAATAGATTTAGCGGTTGCTAACGAACTTGCATTATCTCCATGTATGCATACAGAATCAATTTCACAAGGTATTTGCTTCCCGCTGTGACAATTAAGTGACTGATTTTTAACCATATTTAACACGTGCTTTTGAGCTTCTAAAGGATCTGTAATTAGTGCATGTGGTTTTTTTCTAGAAACCAAATTACCGTCATCTTCATAATTTCGATCAGCAAAAATTTCACAAGCTATACGCATGTTGAGTTTTTTGGCTGCTTCTTCCATTTTAGAACCTGTAGGTACTAAATAAATTAAATCTTTGCTAATCTCATTTATGGCCTTTGCTAAGGTGGTTGCTAAATCTATGTCTTCACAAGCCATATTGTTTAATGCACCGTGTGGTTTTATATGAGTAACATTTTCTCCATGATCTTGAGCAATTTTTTGAAGAATTTCATATTGATTTATAATCAATTGCCTTACTTCGCTTGATGGAAGACTCATTCTTTGTCTTCCAAAATTTTCAGGATCATTAAAAGAAGGGTGTGCTCCAATACTAACACCATTTTTTTTTGAAATTTGAACTACTTGATTCATGGACTTATCGTCACCTGCATGATAACCACATGCAACATTTGCAGAATTAACTATTTCTAGTAAATCTGGATCATACTTATTTGAATGATGTTTTGATTTTTCCCCTAAATCGCAATTTATATTAATTTCCATAGTCTCTAATGTTAAGTATAACATGACATGATAAAAAATATATCAAATCTTGGTGACGCAGCTTTGTACTGTGATTTTGGTAATGAAGTTAATAAATCAATTAATTCACAAGTAATAAAATATTTTAAAACTATTAAAGAAAAAAAATTAGAAGGGATCAATAATTTAACACCTTCATATAATAAATTAATTATTTCTTATGATTTAAGAAAAACAAATTTTAAAGAAGTTAAAAAATTTATAGAAAATATTAATATTGAAGAGTCAAAAAAAACAAATTCTAAAAAATTGGAAATACCAGTTTGTTGTCACGAAAATTTTTCTATGGATATTAAAAGATTGGAAGAAATTTTAAAATTAAGTAGAGAAAAAATTTTAGAGAATTTTTTAAATAAGGATTATTTTTGTTACATGACAGGCTTTATTGCTGGTATGCCTTTTCTCGGTGACTTAGATGAGAATATGCGAGCTCAACGTTTAGAAACCCCAAGAGTAAAAGTACCCAAAGGATCCGTCGCAGTAACTGAACAATTTGCAAATATTTATACATTTGAAAGTCCAGGTGGATGGAATATTTTAGGAAACACACCTTTAGATGTTTTTGATAGTTCAAAAGAAGAAAAACCAAATCTAATTAATCCAGGAGATACAGTAATTTTTAAAGAAATTACTTTGGATCAGTATAACAATTTTAATGAATAATAATTATTTAGATATAATCAGACCTGGAATTAATACCACTTTTCAAGACAAAGGTAGGGATCATCTATATCATATTGGTATCCCATTTAGTGGTGCTATGGATAATAGAAATTATCTTATAGCTAACAAACTTGTTAATAATAACTTAGACGCTGCAGTGATAGAGTTTGCTTATCAAGGTCCTCATTTAAAATATTCAGGAGAAAAAATTAATTTTGCCATTACTGGGGATGTAATTTTTTCAATTAAAAAAAAAGATACTCAAATTGAGGGGAATTGTTATCAAAGCTATCAAATTGAAAATGGAGATGAAATAAATATCCTCTCTACAAATAAATCAGTTTATGGATATTTAGCATTAGGAGGAGAACTAGATTTAAAATTTCAATGGAATAGTTGTTCTATAAATACGAAAGCAAATATTGGATCTAATGATGGAAAAAAATTAGATGCAGGACAGAGAATTAATTTTAAAAAAATAAATTCTAATAAAAATATAAAAAAAATTGATTACATAAATACCAAAATAGAAAATATTAGGGTAATGAAAGGTACAAATTTTGATTATTTTTCAGAACAAGGAAAACAAACATTTTATGAAAAAGAATTTATTGTTTCAAAGCTTTCAGACAGAATGGGCATGAGACTTGAGGGCCCTAAAATAGAGAATATCTTCGATACTAATATTAAATCAGAGGGATTAATTAAAGGTGTTATTCAAGTACCTGCTGACGGTAATCCAATAATAATGCTTTCAGATCATGGAACTGTTGGTGGCTATCCAAAAATTGGTGTTGTCGTTAGTGTTGATTATGATCGATTAGTACAAATGGCACCAGGATCAAAAATAAAATTTAAAGAGATTAATTTATCTGATGCAGAAACTCTATTTAAGTTATATGAAATGGAAACTCAAAATTTACTTTATCAAATTTAATGAATATTTTATCAAAACTACCAGGGCCTTTTTTAGTTTTTTTAGGAGCATGTACGTTAAGTTTTGGTGGTTTAATAGTAAAATCTTTTGAAGGATCGACCCTCTGGCAAATATTATTTTGGAGATCACTTTTCTTTATTGGAGTAATTACAATTTTTTTAATATTTACTTACAAAGGAAAAATTTTTAGTGCTCTTTATAAATCTGGATTTCCAGGTTTACTTGGAGGTATAATTTTATCTATTGGATTTGCCAGCTACGTATTTGCTATGTACGAAACAACAGTAGCTAACGCAAATTTTATAATACAAACTCAAGCTTTGTTCTTAGCAATATTTGGTTATGTATTTTTAAAAGAAAAAATTTCTAAAATTACATTAACATGTATTATTACTGCAGTAGTTGGTATCATTTTTATGTTAGGAAGTTCACTAACACCAGGTCAAATGACAGGAAACTTGGTTGCATTCATTATGCCAATATCATTTGCAATTTTAATATTAATTGTTAGAAAATATCCTAAAGTTGACATGATACCTTTGCAACTAGTTGCTGGAGTTTTTGCAACATTAATAGGTTTGTTCATGTCACCAAGTATTATTGTTTCAACAAATGATATTTTTTTAGGTTTTATTGCAGGATTTTTTCAAGTTGGACTTGGTTTTATACTTATAACAATTGGAGCAAGATCTACTCCTTCAGCATTTGTTGGGATAATTATGTTAACTGAAGCTGTTCTAGGACCATTATGGGCATGGATGTTTGCAAACGAAAACCCACCACTTGAAGTACTTTTTGGAGGAGCTATTGTCATAACAGCAGTAGTTATACAATTTTTGTCTCCATTACTTGTCAAAAAGATAGTTAAATAAATTTAACACTAAAATTCTAAATGTGTTATAAGTTGTTATACGGGAGAGACTATTTATAGCGCCGAAGGAGCAACCACCCCGGAAACTCTCAGGCAAAAGGACCGTACATATTAACTCTGGAAAGAGAATTATTCTCGCCGAAGGAGCAAATCTCTCAGGCACCAAGACAGAGGGGGCAAAGAAGAGTTAATATGGAAATTAAAAAAACATCACTAAATAAACTTCATCAAAGTAACAACGCTAAGTTTGTTGAATTTGCTGGTTACGAAATGCCTATACAATATAGCAAAGGTATTATTGAAGAACATAAATTCACAAGATCACATTCTGGAATATTTGATGTATCTCACATGGGGCAATTATTTATATATGGTGATGAAAGCTTGACAGAAGAATTAGAAAAAATTTTTCCATTAGATTTAAAAAATCTAAAACAAAACAGCTCTAAGTATAGTTTTTTAATGAATGAAGATGCCGGAATTTATGATGATTTAATTATTACTAAAATAGAGGATGGGTATTTAATTATCTTAAATGCTGCATGCAAAAATAAAGATTTTGAGATTTTATCTAATTTACTAGGTTCGAAATTTAAAATGAATTTAGATAACGATAGATCTTTGATAGCAATTCAAGGACCTAAGTCTGTTGAAATTTTAAACTCAATTATAAATGGGGTTGATAATCTAAATTTTATGACTGGAAATTGGTTCGATTCTGATAATCAAAAATTATTTGTCACAAGATCAGGTTATACAGGGGAAGATGGATTTGAAATTTCAATTTCTAATGATAAAGCTGAAAAATTCGTTGAAAATTTAATAGAAAAGGGAGCACAACTTATAGGACTTGGGGCAAGAGATACCTTGAGATTAGAAGCTGGATTATGTTTATATGGTCACGAATTAGATATTAATAAAACACCAGTTGAGGCAAACCTTAGATGGGCAATCTCAAAATCTAGATTATCAAATGGAGGTTTTATTGGATCAAAAAAAATTATGAACCAAATGCAAGATGGAGCAAGTCAAATAAGAGTAGGGATTAAGCCTGAAGGTAGACTGATTGCCAGAGAAAAAACCAAAATATTTAATGATTCAGATAAACAAATTGGCGAGATAACTAGTGGAACGTTTGGACCAAGTGTAAACGGTCCTATAGCGATGGGTTATGTTGATAAAGAGTTTTCAAAGGTTGATACTAAAATTTTGCTTGAGGTAAGAGGAAAAAAATATCCAGCAAATGTTTGTGCATTACCATTTTATAAAAAAAATTATGTGAAAGGAGTAAACTAATGAGTGAAGTAAAATTTTCTAAAGAACATGAGTGGATTACTTTGGAGGGAGATGTAGCTACAATAGGAATTACAAAACATGCAACGGAAATGCTTGGCGACATAGTTTTTGCAGAACTTCCTGAAAAAGGATCTAATGTTGAAAAAGATGGTACCGCGGGAGTAGTAGAGTCTACGAAAGCTGCTAGTGATGTTTATACTCCAGTTAGTGGTGAGGTGGTAGATACAAATCAAGCAATTGTAGATGATCCTTCTAAAATTAATGAAGACCCAGAGGGTTCAGCATGGTTTTTTAAACTTAAAATGAAAGATCAATCTGAAATGGATGGTCTTATGAATAAAGAAGAATACGATAAATTTGCAAAGGAGAGTGCTAGCTAATGTTACATAATTCTCAAAAAGATTTTTTAAAAAGACACATTGGACCTTCAGATGAAGATCAAAACAAAATGCTTAAAGAACTTAATTATAAATCTCTAGATGATTTAATTAAAAGTACAGTTCCAGAAAAGATCCAATTGAAAGATGAATTAAATATTGGCGAGTCCAACTCAGAGTATGAAGCATTAAGAAAATTAAAAGCAATTTCAAAAAAAAATCAAATTTATTCTAACTTCATAGGAATGGGTTACTACGGTACTTACACACCATACGTAATTCTGAGAAATATTTTAGAAAATCCAGGTTGGTACACTTCATACACACCTTATCAGCCCGAGGTAGCTCAAGGAAGATTGGAAATGCTACTAAATTTTCAACAAATGGTAGTTGATTTCACGGGAATGGATATCGCAAATGCATCTTTATTAGACGAAGGAACAGCAGCTGCAGAAGCCATGGGATTAAGTCATAGATTAAATAAAAAAGATAATAATTTAGTTTTTGTCTCAGAAAATTGTCACCCACAAACAATAGATGTAATTCAAACAAGAGCAGAACCAATGGGGTTAAAAGTACTTGTTGGTGATGAAGAGAAAGTATTAGATCAATTAAAAGAAGATTTAGTTTGTGGTATATTACAATATCCAGGAACATTAGGAGATATAAAAGATCCTAGTGAAGCGATTAGTAAAATTCATAAAAAAAATGGTAAAGCAATTTTAGCTTGTGATTTATTGGCACTTGCTAAGTTAAAAACGCCAAGAGAACTTGGAGCAGATATTGCCGTTGGAAGTTCTCAAAGATTTGGAATTCCAATGGGTTACGGTGGACCTCACGCAGCCTTCTTTGCAACTAAAGACGAATACAAAAGATCTATGCCAGGAAGAATTGTTGGGGTATCTGTTGATAGACATGGAAACAAAGCATACAGATTATCATTGCAAACTAGGGAGCAACACATAAGAAGAGACAAGGCCACAAGTAATATTTGTACTGCTCAAGCTCTATTAGCGATTGTCTCAGCAGCATATGCTATTTATCACGGTCCAGAAGGTATCAGAACTATTGCTGAGAGAGTTTCTCAATTAGCTAAAAACTTTGCAGATAAATTAAAGCAATCAGGTTATGAAATTTATTCAGATCATTTTTTTGATACAGTTACAATTGTAACTAAGGATAAAACTGATCAAATCTATAAAAATGCTTTAGATCAAAAAGTAAATATCAGAAAAGTAAATTCTGAAATGTTGGCAGTTTCTTTCGATGAAAAGAAAAATGTTTATAGAGTAAATCAATTATTAAAAATTTTTAATGCAGCTGAATCAATTAAAAAAGAAGATCCAACAGTAAGTTTACCTAATTTACCAAAAAATTTATTAAGAACTTCAAAATATTTAGAACATCCTGTTTTTAATTCATATCATTCTGAAACTGAGATGCTTAGATATTTAAAAAAGTTAGAGGATAAAGATATAGCTCTTAATAGAACTATGATTGCACTTGGTTCATGTACTATGAAATTAAATGCCACTGCAGAAATGATACCTATTTCATGGAGAGAATTAGCAGAGCCTCATCCATTTGTGCCTATTGAGCAGATGGAAGGATATAGAGATTTGTTCACTGATCTTAAAAATTGGCTTAGATCAATCACTGGTTTTTCTGGTGTTTCACTTCAACCAAATGCAGGCGCTCAAGGGGAATATGCAGGATTAATGGTTATTAGAAAGTATCATTTAGATAGAGGTGAGCAAAATAGAAATATATGTTTAATACCAAGTTCAGCACATGGAACTAATCCTGCTAGTGCTCAAATGGTAGGAATGAAAGTTGTCGTTGTTGACTGTGATAAAGAAGGAAATGTTGATTTTGAGGATTTAAAGAAAAAAGCAGAAATGCATTCTGAAAATCTTGGAGCATTAATGGTCACTTATCCTTCAACACATGGAGTATTTGAGGAAAAAATTACAGATATATGTGAGTTAATTCATAAACACGGTGGTCAAGTTTATATGGATGGTGCAAATTTAAATGCCCTTGTTGGTATTGCAAGACCAGGAAATTTTGGTCCAGACGTTTGTCACATAAATTTACATAAAACTTTCTGCATCCCACATGGCGGTGGAGGACCAGGAATGGGACCAATTGCATGTAAAAAACATTTACAAGTATATTTACCTAATCATCCAGTGGTTAAAGATTGTGGACCTGCAACAGGAATTGGAGCAGTTTCAGCAGCACCTTGGGGAAGCTCTAGTATTTTATCAATTTCTTGGATGTATATTAAAATGATGGGTTCTGAGGGTTTAAAATTAGCTACTCAAGTCGCAATATTAAATGCAAATTATATTGCTCAAAGACTCAAAGATCATTATCCAATTCTTTATAAAGGTTCAAATGGAAATGTAGCTCACGAATGTATAATTGATATACGATCAATTAAAAGCGAAACAGGGATTACCGAAGAAGATATAGCTAAAAGATTGATTGATTATGGTTTTCATGCCCCGACTATGTCATGGCCAGTGGCAGGTACAATGATGATTGAACCAACTGAAAGTGAAAGTTTGTCTGAACTGGATAGATTTTGTGATACTTTAATCAGCATTAAAACTGAAATTGATATGATCAAGTCTGGAAAATTTGATAAAGTTGATAATCCAATCAAAAATGCACCTCATACAGATATTGAATTAGCTTCAGATGAATGGAATCACAAATATTCAAGAGAGCAAGCCGCATATCCAGCAAAATTCTTAAAGGCAAATAAATTTTGGCCTCCAGTTGCAAGAGTTGATAACGTATACGGAGATAAAAATATTTTTTGTACTTGTCCAAGTATGGATGAGTTTAAAGAAGATGCAGCATAATAATTAATGAAAATTGCTGTTGTCGGCTCTGGTATTTCTGGATTAAGTGCTGCCTATTATTTATCTAAAAAAAATCATGTAGATCTTTTCGAGCAAGAGGATCATTTTGGTGGACACTCTCATACAATAGATTTGTTTTTTGATGAAAAAAAAGTTTCAGTAGATATTGGTTTTATTGTTTTTAATTTTCAAACTTATCCAAATTTAATTAATTTTTTTAAGGAAAATGATATTCAAATTGAAAAAAGCAACATGTCTTTTTCAGTTTCAGTAGACAATACGAAATTTGAATATTGTGGAAAAGGATTGAGTGGAATTTTCTCTAATAAATCAAATTTATTTAACATACAGTTCTTAAAAATGTTTTTTGATATAATTAAATTTTATAAAAAAAGTGATCAAGTAAATATATCAAATGATAAAATTACTTTAGGTGAATATTTAAAAATCAACAAATTATCTAAAACTTTTGTCGATTATCATATAATTCCAATGGTATCTGCAATTTGGTCTATGCCCCCTTATGAAGCAAGCAAAATGCCAATTAGTTTTTTTCTTAGGTTTTTCCAAAATCATGGTTTGTTTAAATTGAAAAATAGACCGCAGTGGTACACAGTTACCAATAGAAGCAGAACTTATGTAAGTAAAATACTTTCTCAAATAAGCGGTGAACATTATAAAAATTATAAAGTTACAAAAATTAAAAGGAAATCATCAGGATTAGATTTATATTATGGTGGAGAAAGCGAATTTTTCGACTATGACAAAGTAGTTTTGGCGACACACGCTGATGAAGCCTTAAAGTTAATTGAAAATCCAACAGAGGATGAGAAAAATATTCTTTCAAATTTTAGTTATAAAGAAAATATAGCTTATATACATACAGATCAGCGGGCTATGCCAAAAAATAAAAAAGCTTGGTCCTCTTGGAATTCATCAATAGATGATAAGAATTTAGAGAAAAATTCAATAACATACTGGTTAAATTTATTACAAAACCTAAAGTGTGATGAAAATATTTTCTTAACATTAAATCCTTACTTCAATATCAACGAGGAAAAAATATTGAGAAAAGTAAAATTCACACACCCATATTACGATCAAAAAGCACTAGATGCACAATCAGAGCTTATTAAAATACAAAATAAAAAAGATTTACTTTTTTGCGGCAGTTATTTTGGTTACGGATTTCATGAAGATGGAATAAAATCGTCTATTGAAATGCTGAAAAACCTTAATGATTAGTTCTTGTATATATAATGGAAATGTAATCCATAAGAGATTTAAACCAAAAAAACATTTTTTTAAATATAAAGTATTTTCATTACTTATAGATCTATCTGAGCTAAATGAGCTTAATGATAAATTAAAATTTTTTTCATTAAATAAATTTAATCTTATTAGTTTTTATGAGAAAGATCATGGTGAGCGTGATGGTTCATCTCTTTTTGATTGGGTAAAAAAAAATCTAATAAATAACGAAATCAGTACAGATAATATAAAAATTAAACTTTTATGCTATCCAAGAATATTAGGTTACGTTTTTAATCCACTAAGTATTTTTTTTGTATACGATAAAAATAATAATTTAATTTCTATATTGTATGAAGTTAAAAATACATTTGGTGAGCAACACACATATGTTTTTAAAGTAGAGGGACAAAACAAATTAATCCAAAATAATTGTTCAAAGAAATTTCATGTTTCACCATTTATTGAAATGGATTGTAATTATTTTTTTAGGATATTAAATCCAGAGCAGAAGTTGTCAGTTGTAATTGATCAATATGATCAAGAAGGAAAAATTCTTTTTGCGTCTCAAGATGGTGAAAGATCTGATTTAACAAGTAAAAACTTAATGAATTCTTATCTTAAACACCCTTTAATGACATTTAAAATTATCTCTGCGATACATTTTGAAGCGTTTAAATTGTGGATTAAAGGAATTAAATTTATTAAGAAAAAATTTAAAATTAAAAATAACTTAACAGTAGAGAATTAATGTTCTTAAATAATGCAGCAGATAAATTAGTTTTTAAATTTCTAAACAAAGTAAGCCATGGTTACCTTGAGCTAACAACATATGACGGAAAAGTTTTAAAGTTTGGAAATTCAAATGAAAAATTGCATGCAAATATTTTAATCAAGAAACCAGATTTTAATTATAATTTAATTAGAGGTGGTAGTATTGGCTTTGCTGAGAGCTACATGAGAGGTGAATTTGAAACTGATAATTTATCAAATTTAATTGAATTAACTGCAAGAAATATAGAAGTAATACATAAATTTTCAGGACTTCTCGATTTTCCAATAATTAATTTTGTTAAAAATAAAATAATAAAAAATACAAAAAGTAGAAGCAAAGAAAATATTGCTAAACATTATGATCTAGGGAATGATTTTTTTTCTCTTTGGTTAGATGACACACTCACATACTCTAGTGCTATTTTTGACGATAAATCGAAAAATCTTTCTGATGCTCAAAATAACAAGTATCAAAAATTAATTGATCTTATTAAACCAAATAATGGTGACAAAGTTTTAGAAATAGGATGTGGTTGGGGAGGTTTCGCTGAGTACCTAGGTAAAAAATATGATGTTAAACTAGACTGTATTACAATATCAAAAAAACAATTTGAATATGCAAAAGAAAGAATTTTTAATTGCGGTTTAAACGAAAAAGTAAATATTGAAATAAAGGATTACAGAGATCTTAAAGGTAAATACAATTCAATTGCGTCTATAGAGATGATCGAGGCTGTTGGTCAAAATTATCTAGAGGGTTATTTTAAAACTATTAAGACTAACTTATCTGATGGTGGCAAAGCAGCTATTCAAGCAATAACTATCGATGATAGGTTGTTTGATAGATATAAAAACAAACAAGATTTTATTCAAAAATATATTTTTCCAGGTGGTTTTTTACCAAATAAAAATAGTATTAATCGATATGTCTCTGAAAACGGTTTAACTGTTAATTCATATATTTCTTATGCTGATCATTATGCGAATACATTAGCTATATGGAGAAATGAGTTTTTAAAAAAATGGGATTTAATAAAAAATCAAGGTTTTGACTTAACATTTAAAAGAATGTGGGAGTTTTATCTTTCTTATTGTGAAGCAGGATTTAAGTCAAAAAACATTGATTTGATACAATTTTCAATGCAAAAAAAATAAAAATAATGGAGATATTTATGCGACATATAAAAATAATTAAGTCAATTTCATTGATAATTTCATTATTCTTAATTACAAGTTGCTCAAATAATAGCGCTATGAAACCAGAAGACTTTAAAAACAAAGAGCCAAGATTAATTATTGAGGAATATTTATCTGGAAATGTTAAGGCTTGGGGTGTTCTACAAAATAGATCAGGAAAAGTTACAAGACAATTTTCTGCAGATTTAAATGGAACCTGGGATGGAAAGCAATTAATTCTTAAAGAAAAATTTAATTGGGATGATGGTGAAGTTCAAGACCGAGAGTGGAAAATAAATAAAATTGATGAGCATAATTACGAAGGAACAGCAGGAGATGTTGTAGGTAAAGCAATAGGATATTCTTACGGACCAGCGTTTAAATTTGAATACGTTTTATTAGTCCCGGTTAAAGGTAAAGAATTAAAAATAACTTTTGATGATTGGATTTTTAAACAAGATGATAGAGTTGCAATTAATAGAGCCACAATGACTAAATTTGGTTTTAAAGTCGCTGAGCTAACAGTCGTATTTGTTAAAGATTAATCAAGCTAATAGAAAATTTTTAAAAAATTTTAAAAACCAGTTTATCCGTCCATAATACATAGTATAGCTTTTACTTAGTAATTTCCTAATTTCTTTTGAAGTGAAAATCTTATGTTTAAAAACAAGATTATATTGATCAAATTCTTCATAAGTATTGGCTGTTATTTTATCTTCATATTCTTTAAAAACAGGTGTGCCAGGATATGGAGTCCAAACACTGAACTGTGAAAAAGCAGTGTTAAGTTTTTTTGCATAATTGATAGTTTTCATTATTGAATTTTCATCATCAGCAGGGAAACCTATTATAAACATAGCTGATACTAAAATATTATTTTTTTCTAATTCTCTTATTTTTTCAAGCTGATCATCTTTTTTTATAGTGAATCTGTTCGCATCTTTTAAAACTTCTTCATCTCCACTTTCAACACCAACTTTGACCCCTTTAAGTCCAGCTTTTTTTAATATTTGTATTAACTCACTATCTAGAATTCTTAAATGTGTCTCAATTATAAACCTAACATTGAGTTTTCTGCTTATTAATTTTTCACAAAAATCAATTGTGTGTTTCCTATTAATTGAAAATACAGGGTCTCTAAATATAAAAGTTTTTACTTTAAATTTTTTGTTCCAATATTCAATTTCATCAACTATTTTTTGAGTATCTCTTTGTCTTGGTTTACGACCTTGTTGAAGTGGATATACACAATACTTAAAGCAAGAATATGGACATCCTCTAGTTCCTAAAATTGGTAATGATTTCTCAGTACCAAATAACAAACTTGTCTTATTATTTTTGATTACGTTTTCCCAATCAGGATATGGTAAATCATCTAAATCAAAACTATGTTCAAAATTTACTATTTTATTATCTTCCTTTTGTTCTAGGTTTTCGTTTTTTAAGAAAAAGAACTCAGGCTCACCTGATATCACAGTACCACCAGCCTCGATATATTTCTTGGGGTTACTGGTTGCAAATGGCCCTATTACATAAATTTTTTTTTTTAATTGTGAGATTTTTTTTATATAATTACATTCTGTTTCACAACAAACTATAGATGAGACTACTATGAACAGGTCATAATTAATAAAATTCTCGGGTATTTTTTTAGAATAATTTACTTCGTGTCCTTTTTTTTTTAGCACAGACATTGTGTAAATAGCAAACATAGCAGGCCAATCATGGACAACTTTTAGTGTTTTTTTTAAAAATTTAGGTATTAAGTTATCTCCAAAATCATTTCCCGTTCCATATCCACCACTTGTATCCTTAGATATTCTATGAGAAACATGTCTCTCTGGATCTAAAATTAATATTTTCATAAAAATAGATATTTAATATGAAAAGTTACATTTTGAAAATAATATCATTTATCTCTTTTCATATACTTATTGCCAAAATTTATTACTCCAAAATACATCCAATTTGGTAAAATTTGTATAATCTTCATCATATAAGTGAAAATTTTAGGGAAATGAATTTCAAAATTATTTTTTTTAATTAAGCCTTGATAAATTTTTTCAGCTGCAAAACTTGATGATTTTAAAAATGGCATTGGAAAATCATTTTTATCTGTCATTGGTGTTTTTATAAATCCTGGGCTAATTAAACTTACATGCACATTTTTTCTTCTCATGTCAAAATACAAACTCTCAGTAAAGCTAGTTAATGCAGATTTTGAAGCACAATATCCCCCGGCTGCAGGTAATCCTCGATATCCAGCAACAGAAGACACAATTGCAATTTTACCATTTTTCTTTTCACAAAAATGATCATAAATAGAATTTACAGAATTCATCACACCAAAGAAGTTTACTTCCATAATTTCTCTGATTTTACTTAAATTAAATCTTTTCTCAGAATTTGGGTCATGCATACCTGTGCAAAAAACACAAATATCAATAGTTCCAAAACGATTAAAAATTTTATTTGCAACTTCTTTGCAATTATCAGTATTTGTTACATCTAATGGAAATGAAGAAATATTTTCATTTATTTTATTAAGATCTAATAATAAATTTTCTCTTCTTGCAGATGCAGCTACATGCCAGCCGTTGTTAGCAAATTTAATTGCTAGGTCTTTCCCAATACCAGTACTTGCCCCAGTTATCCAAATTATTTTTTTATTAATCATAATTTACTTTATAATATTAATATGAATCAAAATAAATTTTTATCTTTTATAACCTTCCTTATTATTACGTTTTCAGCTTCTTTAATTGGTGGATTAGCAACAGTTAATTTTAAAGAACCATGGTACTCATTACTAAATAAACCATCATTAAATCCACCAGATTGGATATTCGGACCTGTTTGGACCACCTTGTATACATTGATGACAGTTGCAATATGGCTTTATTGGCATACGAAAAATAGAGATATGAATACTGTTTATATTTATTTTATCCATTTAGTATTCAATACAACTTGGAGTGTAGTTTTTTTTGTTTTTCACAATATGGTTTTGGCTCTTTTAGTATTAATCATACTAATAGCATTGATAATCAATCTTATTTTAAGGTTTAAGCGCGTCAAGATGTTGAGTGCCTACCTAATGATTCCATATTTACTTTGGTGTAGCTTTGCACTAATTCTGAATACAAGTTTGATTATCTTAAATTAGTTATGGATGATGTTGTAGTAATTGGTGGTGGAATAATAGGGGCAGCAACTGCTTATTTTTTATCCAAAGAGGGTAGAAAAGTAAAAGTTATTGAAAGAGACCCTACTTATAAAACAGCCTCATTCCCATTATCTTTAGGTGGTTTTAGAAGACAATTTTTCCAAAAAGAAAATATTTTATTAGGAAAATTTGCAAGAGAATTTATTTTCCAAATACCAGAATTATTAAAAACAGAAAAAAATCCTAATCCGACAGCTAGTATGGTAACCAACGGATATCTTTTAATGTTTGGTCCTGAACATGCTGAAGAACAATATAGAGCATTAGAAAATCATAAAGAATGTGATGCAGGAACAAAAAATATTAAAGGTTCAGAATTATCAAAAGTTTTCCCTTATGTGAATAGTGAAGGAATAGAGACAGCAACTTATACGGATAATCAAAGTGAAGGATGGATTGATCCATTTATGTTTCATAGTGCTCTTAAAAGTAAAGCAATAGAGCTTGGAGCAGAATTTATTAAAGGTGAAGTAAAAAGTATCTCAGAAATAAATGCTAAAACAATTGTTTCTGCGGCTGGTTGTTGGACAAAAGAATTGTTAGAAGATATTCCTGTTGTTCCTCAAAAGCATACCGTGTTTAGAGTAAAATGCCCAACATATATAAAAGAGATGCCATTAAGTGGAGACTTAACAACGGGTGTTTATTGGAGACCAGAAGGTGGGGAATATTTAGCAGGATCACCTATTTCTGTATTTGATGCAAATGATTTGGAACCAGCTTGGAATGATTTTGAGGAATTAGTTTGGCCAGCTCTTGCAAAGAGAATACCTGCCTTTGAAGAATTGAAGTTAACTGGTGGATGGGCAGGTTACTATGATTGTAATAGATTAGATAATAATGCAGTTGTTGGTAAGCATCCAAAATATGATAATGTTTACATGGCTTCTGGATTTACAGGTCGGGGATTAATGCAGGCTCCAGGTATCGGTAGAGCCTTAACAGAATTAATCACAACAGGATCATACCAAACAATTGATATAAGTGATTTTGCAGTTGAGAGAGTTTTGGGTAAAACCGCTAGGCCAGAGCCCTACGTTCTATAAATTAAGTTCCACAAAAAGTTTGATATTTTTCGTTGCTCGATGGAGCAGGCGCTTGATATTCTTCAATATTATTCTGATTGTCATAAGGATTTTTTAAAATAGCTAATAACTTTTTCATTTTATCTAAACTTCCTTTGTCTGCTGCATCTAAAGCTTCCTCTACTTTATGATTTCTAGGAA
>CACGJB010000004.1 GCA_902573295.1 uncultured Pelagibacteraceae bacterium
ATTTAAAGATCATAAAGATTATCAGGTTACGATATATGAAAAAAGGAATTCAATAGAAATGGAAGAAGGCTATGGAATTCAATTATCAGTAAATAGCGTAAAGCTTTTAAATAAAATAGGCTTCAATTCTCTCACAGAAGAAGAAAAATTTAATCCAAAAAAAATTGATTTTTATGAAATTAAACATTCAAAAAAAATTTGTGACTTAGACATGTCAAAATTTAATTCTGAAGATTGTAAATACACAACATTGAAAAGATCAAAATTGCTTCAATTTTTAAAAAAACAAATAAACGAAGATATAATTAAATATAACCACAGTATTGAACAGATTGATTACGATAAAGACTCAATAAAATTAATATTTGATAAAAATAAGATAAATTGTGATTACTTAATTATTTCAGACGGTGTGTTTTCTAAGGGGAAGTTATTAATTTCAACCAATAAATCAAAACCAATTTACAATGATACGATTGCTATTAGGGGCACTATATCGAGAGAAAATTTTGAAAACATAAATGAAGAAAATATTTCTTTGTTCTTAGGACCGAATTTTCATTATGTTGTTTATCCAATTAATAATGATAAAAAATTAAATTTTATTGGCATTTTAAAACATAAATTAAATTCAAATGAGCAAGAGAACTATAATCTTTTTAACGAAAGTTCTATTATAAAAAATATTAAATTTATATTATCTCAAAAAGTTTCCGAAAGTTTTTTGGGAAATCTTCAAAATATTAAATTATTTCCAATATTTGTAAGTAAAGATTTATACATTCCTCCAAAAAATATATTCCTTGTAGGAGATGCATTTTTTGCTTTTTCACCTTCATTTGCGCAGGGAGCTTCACAATCAATTGAGGGGGCTAATGAATTATATGAAAGTTTAATAAATAATAATGATTTTTATGATATCAGATTAAAGAGAGTAAAAATGATTAATAGTAGATCTAATTTCAATCAATTTGTCTTCCATTTATCAAATCCAATTATGATCATATTTAGAAATATTTTTTTAAAACTTTTAACTAAAAATAAAAAATTTTTAGAAATTTATTTGGGTAAAATTTATAAAAGTTAATTTTTAGAAATTAATCTTTGTCTTAGATAATCAATTGGATAAGTTCGTCCATTTATATCACAGTGCCAAAAAGTCCATCCGTTGCAACTTTCAGCTCCTAAAATAGTAGCCGCAACTTTGTGTATAGAACCCTCTGCTTGATTATGTTTTATACTGCCATCAGCCATAATTCTGGCTTTTATTTTTTTCTTATTATCAAAAATATTAGTTCCAGGTTTAATTATTCCAAGCTCAACTAAAGAACCAAAAGGAATTCTTGGTTTTGATCTATTATTTTTTAGTGTATCTAATAAACCGTCTTCAATAGGCTTTGTAGTTTTTATGCGTTGCTCAGCAGCTTTAAAATAATTTTTTTCTTTTTCTATTCCGAAATAATTTCTCCCTAGTTTTTTTGCTACTGTAGCTGTTGTTCCTGATCCTAAAAAAGGATCAAGTATGAGGTCATTTTTATTTGATGTAGCTAGTAAAATTCTATGTAATAGTGATTCTGGTTTTTGTGTGGAGTGAATTTTTTTTCCATCCTTTTTAAGTCTTTCAGAACCATTGCATATTGGAAGATCCCAATTAGATCTCATTTGAAGATCATCATTTAAACATTTTAAAGATTGATAATTAAATGTGTATTTTGATTTCTCACTTTTAGAAGCCCATATTAAAGTTTCATGAGCGTTCGTAAAACGTGTCCCTCTAAAGTTTGGCATTGGATTATTTTTATTCCAAATAACATCATTTAAAATCCAGAAACCTAGATTTTGTATTGCTGTGCCAACTCTAAAAATATTATGGTAGCTTCCTATAACCCAAATAGCTCCATCTTTTTTTAAAATTCTTTTACATTCATTAAGCCATTCATAAGTGAAATCATCATATTTTTTAAAATTTTCAAATTGATCCCACTTATCATTTACCGCACTAACCTTTGATCTATCTGGTCTAGTTAATTCACTTTTTAACTGTAAGTTGTAAGGAGGATCAGCAAAAATTAAATCAAAAGTTTCACGTGGAATTTTTTTTAATTCTTCGAGACTATCTCCATTAATTATTTTATTTTTGAAATCAGTTTTCATTTGTAAAAATTAATTAGACTCCAAATGGATTCTTCGGTCAACCTGAGATTGAAAAATTTGGATTCGATTAGTGTTTCTAAATTAGAAGGTAACTAGATGTAGTGTTAATTTATTTTAAATATTGGTGAAAAAGTTTTTCTGTGATGTTTAGTAATACCTAATTTTTTCAAAGCTTTTAAGTGCTGTTTTGTTCCGTAACCGAAGTTTTTATCCCAGTCATAACCTTTATTTTTTTTTGACAAGGTGGTTATAAATTTATCCCTTGATACTTTTGCAATTATAGAAGCTGCCGAAATTGAGGGGATTTTTTTATCTCCTTTAATAACTGATTTTAAATTATAATTTTCTAATTCTGGAGTTTTGTTTCCATCTATCAGAACGTGTGTTGGTTTTTTCTTAAGTTTTTTTATAGCTCTTTTCATAGCCAGCAAACTTGCTTGAAGTATATTCAGCTTTTCTATTTCCTTGACAGAAGCTTTGCCTACGGACCAGGTAGAATTTTTTTTTATATATGTACATAGATGCTCTCTCTCTTTTTTACTTAATGATTTTGAATCTTTTAATAACTTTTGATTAATTGATTTTTTTAAAATTACTGCTGAAGCATAAACAGGCCCAATTAAACTTCCTCTACCAACCTCATCAACCCCAGCAATTATCTTCATCAAATTTTTAACTTCAGGTCTTTAATCTTGTCTCTAATTTTCTTTAAATCTTCCCACGAGTATTTTTTATTTTCTGGAAAACGGATGAGATAAGATGGATTAAAAGTTATCATTAAAGGGAATGTTTTGTTTTTTAAAATCACTTCATTCCAATGTCCTCTTTCAACAGTTATTTTTTCGCTTATTCCTGTTATAGCCTCCATTGCTGAACTACCCATTAAAACGATAATCTTTGGGTTTATAATTGATATATGCTCTTTCAAAAATACTGAGTACCTTTTAATCTCGGTTGAGGTTGGTTTTCTATCATCAGGTGGTCTAAAATTGATTGCATAACTTGTGTAAATATTTTGCCTCTTAATATTGATGGCTATAAGCATTTTGTTAAGAAGTTCGCCAACTTCACCTCCAAATGGCACACCCAACTTTTCCTCTTCAGCCCCAGGAGCCTCTCCAATTAACATTAAAGGGCTATTTATATTTCCTTCACCTAAAATAATTTTGTTTGAATTTTCTTTCAATTTACAATTTTCAATTGAATTTATTTGATCTTTTAAATTTTTTAGTAATTCTTCTTTATTAGTTTGCAGAGTGCCATTTTTCGTTTCTAAAATATTAAATCTATTTATTGGCTTATCAGCGAATATAAATTTTGGCTCAATAGTATTAATTAGTTCTTGGTTTAATTTGGTATTTTGATTTATCACTTTTTTAGTCATAGTATGGTTACATGTTCCTAAAATTTCTAAAATTAGTACTATTAATATTCATATCTTATCAGACACCTTTGTATTCTAAAAGTGCTACTTTTAATGATTTCAACTCAAGAGATTTATCAAATTATTTTTCTGGAATTGTTGCATTTGAAAATCGAGATAATTCTGGAGCTTTAAAATTTTTTAACTTAACAAAAGTATTAATTAACAAACATGACAGTTATTTAAAAAGATATGTTAACTCTTTAATCCTAGATAACAAGGTACCTCAAGCAATTAATGTATTAAATAACAATTCAAACAAATCTAATTCAGATTTTTATGATGCGTATATAATTTTAATAATTGACAGTTTAAAAAAAAATAACTTTAAAAAGGCTGACGAATATTTAACACAAAGTTTAAAATTTCAAGATGAAGATAGGATAAACCTAGTTATATTTGAAACTCTAAAACAGTACATTTATACATTTAAAAATAAAAAAATATTAGATAACAAAAAAAATTTTGGAAATCTGTCTCTTATAGCCGAGACATTCCAAAGATGTTATATTGAAGATAAAAGAACTTCGTCTTTTTTTCTTAATTTAATAAATAATCAACAAGGTGATTATTCAAGATACATTTTCTTTTATCTTAATTATTTAATTAATAATAACAAATTAAATGAAGCAAGATTAGTTGTCGAACAAATTGATTATATAAATTCAACACTTTTGCTTTCACAAAGTAAAAGCTGGGTAGACAAAGAAAAGTTCGATGATTTTGGAAAAATTTTTTCATGCAAAGATCATAATGATCTTGTCAGTGAGTTTTTATTTTTAATCTCTAATCTTTATTCCTCCCAAAATAATTTAGAAAAATCAAATTTTTATTTAAATTTGTCAAATTATTTAAATCCCAAGTTTGAATTTAATCTGTCATTGGTTGCAGAAAATTTTTATCTTAATGATGAATTTGATAAAGTACAAAGGATCTTAAAAAACTTTAAAAAAGAAGATGAATTTTATTATTGGTTTAGATTAAAAAAAGAAGCTCAAATAATAATTCAAGAACAGGATTATGCAAATGGGATTAAATACATAGATTCAAAATTTAATAAAATTGAAAATCCAAATATAAAAATGATTTTTGATTTAGCTAATTTTTACAAGAATTCTAAAAATTATGAAAAGGCAATAGATCGTTATACAGAAATTATTTTAACACTGGATGACAATTCACTTATTAAATCAGATGTATTATATCGTAGAGGTGGTAGTTATGAAAGAATGGGTAATTATGAAAAGTCAGATGAAGATTTATTGCATGCGCTTAAAATTGATCCTAGTGATGCATATATTTTGAATTACCTTGCTTACTCTTGGTTAGAGCGTGATTATAAAATTAATGAAGCAATGGATATGTTGAAAACAGCATACGATTTAAAAAGCAATGATCCATATATTATTGATTCAATTGGATGGGCTTATTTTTTAATAGAGGACTATGTAGAAGCAGAAAAGTATTTAAAAAGAGCTGTAGAATTAATGCCAGATGACCCAATTGTGAATGATCATTATGGAGATATTTTATGGAAATTAAATCGAAAAATTCAAGCAAGATATTTTTGGAGCAACGTATTAACTTTTGATGACACCGAAGACGATATGAGAGAAAAAATCAATATTAAAGTAATTGAGGGTCTTAAAAATTCCTAAATGAAAATTAATAAAATTAAATCTAATGCAAAGTTAAATTTAGCACTAAATATCACTGGAAAAAAAAAGGTTTTACATAAAATTGAAAGTATAATTGGTTTCATAGATTTACATGATGTTATTTCAATAAATCAACATAATGGAAAAAAACACCACATTTCTTTTTATGGAAAGTTTTCTAAAAATATTGGAAAAAAAAATACTGTTCAAAAATTATTCCAAATTCTAGATAAAGAAAATTTATTAAAAAATAAAAAATTCAAAGTTAAAATTAAAAAATTAATCCCTCAAGAAGCTGGGTTGGGTGGGGGATCGATGAACGCAGCTAGTGTGTTTAATTATCTGGCTAAAAAAAAAATTATTAATCCTAATCATCAAAAAACTCAAAGTATCTGTAACTTCGTTGGTTCTGATGTTATTTTAGGCACCATTTCATCCAGCTGTGTGTTGTCATCAGATGGTAGAATAAAAAAGATTTATAATACTCCAAAATATTACTCTACTTTAGTAAAGCCTAATTTTGGGTGCTCAACTAAAAAAATATATTCAGCTGTTCGAAAGTATACAAAATCAAAATATAACAAACCTAAAAAAAACATGTTTGGAGTAAAATATTTGATTGATCAACAAAATGCTCTTGAAACAATAGTACTAAAAAAATATCCAAAGCTTAAAAAAATAAAATTGTTCTTAGAAAGCACAAATAATCCATTATTTGTAAGAATGACTGGTTCAGGATCAACAATTGTTGCCTATTATAATTCATTAAAGAGTTGTAAATTGGCAAAAGCTAAATTTAAAAGAAAATATAAAAATTATTGGTGTGTTACAGCAAAAACTATATGAATTTTATATTTTTATGTTATAGGAAGCTAGTATTGGGGCGTAGCCAAGCGGTAAGGCACGGGTTTTTGGTACCTGCATCCTAGGTTCGAATCCTAGCGCCCCAGCCATTTATGAAAAATTTTTTAGATAAATTTTTTTCCCGATCAAAAAATCTTGATTATATCAGTCAAAATTTAAAACAAATTACTTTAACAACACCAGTAAATAAAATTTTTGAAGCAATTAATAATTTTTCAGAGAATAGTGAAATCAGATATGTGGGTGGGTGTGTAAGAAAAGTGATAAAAAAAGAAAATGTAGATGATATTGACCTAGCAACAAATTTAACTCCCCTGGAAGTTTGTGAGGCTCTTAAAAAGAAACAAATAAGTTATTACGAAACAGGAATTGAACACGGAACAATAACCGCAATAATTGACGAATATAAATATGAAATTACTTCTTTAAGGAAGGACGTTTCAACTGATGGACGGCATGCTGAAGTAGAATTCTCTTTAGATTGGAAGGAAGATGCCTCTAGAAGGGATTTTACTATGAATTCAATTTATGCAGATGGTGATGGTAATTTATTTGATCCATTTAACGGCAAAAAAGATTTGGAGGAAGGTTATATTAATTTTATTGGCAATGCAGAAAAAAGAATTCAAGAGGATTATTTACGTATTTTGAGGTATTTAAGATTTTATTTAAATTACTCAAATCATAAGCACCAGCCAGAAATAATAAAAAATATAAAAAAAAATATTGATGGAATTTCAAATATATCATCTGAAAGATTAATCGATGAACTAAAAAAAATAACTAGTTCAAATGGATTTTTAAAACTCTTTAAAGATAAAGAAAGTTTAGATCTCGTAGAAATAATTTTCCCTCAATTAAAGAATGTTAAAAAATTTAAAAAACAAAATTCTTATGCTACAGAGAATTTTTTAAAAATTGACTTTATATTCTTGATTGCGCTTTTAGTGATTGATGGGACTGATAATGCTGATTATTTTCTCTATAAATTTAAAATATCTAACAAAGATAAGAAAAGATTAAAATTAATAGATCTTTTTTACAGAGAAAAAGTAACTTTAAACAACTTTACAGAGAAAAATATGAACAAATTATTTTATTTTAATGGGCGACAGGCTGTAATAGATATAATCAATTTTAAAATATTTATCTCAAACAAAGTAGAGAAAAAACTAATCAAACTATTAGATAATTATAAAGAGAAAGTAATTCCAATTTTGCCAATAGGTGCTGATCTATTAATGTCCAAATTTCAAATTCCTGAGGGTAAAACTTTAGGTAATAAATTAAAAAGGATAGAAGAAACTTGGGTTCAAAATGGATTTCAAATTTCAGATAAGCAGGTACAACAAATAGTTAAAAGTTAAATATATTTAACGTCTTTAATTTCAAAATTTTTTACACCAGAGGGTGTATTTATTTCAACTAAATCACTTTTATTTTTTCCAATCAAACCTTTGCCAATTGGTGATTGAAAGAAAATTAGTTTTTGTTTTAAATCTGCCTCATCTCTTCCAACAATTTTATAATTAATTTTTTCACCAGTATCTAAATCTTCTAAATAAACTGTAGATCCAAAAATTACTTTTCCTTCATTGTTAAGTTTTGTAACGTCAATAACATTTGCTCTTGCAATAATATCGTTAATTTCTGTAATTCTTCCCTCGTTATGAGATTGTTCTTCTTTAGCTGCATGATATTCTGCATTTTCTTTAAGATCTCCATGGGATCTCGCTTCAGCAATTGCAGCTACTATCTCAGGTCTTTTTTTTTCTTTTAAAAAAACTAATTCCTCTTTTAGTTTATTTAATCCGTTTAATGTTATCGGTTCTTTATCCATTTTTTCATTTCCATTTTGCAATCGGAGGTAATGACATCAAAATTCCTTCAACATTACCACCAGTTTGTAGCCCAAATTTTGTTCCTCTATCATAGAGCAAATTAAATTCTGTGTATCGACCTCTTTTAATATACTGAAACTCTTTATCTTTTAAAGTCCATTTCCTTTTTAATTTTTTTTTAATTATTTCATTAAATAGCATTTGAAATGTAACACCAACATCTCTGACAAATTTAAAGTCATTTTCAAAATTATCATTTTTATAGTCAAAAAAGATTCCACCTATACCTCTGGCTTCTTTTCGGTGAGGTAGATAAAAATATTCATCACACCACTTTTTATATTTTTTATAATAATTTTTATTATGTCTATCGCACATTGCCTTTAATATTTTATGAAAGTTTTCCTTTTCCTTTTCATCTTTTATTGCTGGGGTTACATCCATACCTCCACCAAACCAATTCTTTGCTGTACAAATAAATCTGGTATTAAAATGCATTGCAGGAATATGGGGATTTTGCATGTGCATAACTATTGAAATCCCTGATGCCCAAAATCTAGGATCTTTGCTTGCGCCCGGTATATCTTTTTGAAATTGCTTAGGAAATTTTCCATAAACTTTTGAAAAATTTACTCCTACTTTTTCAAAAATTTTTCCATTTTTAAGAATTCTATATTCACCACCGCCCTCATCTTTTTTCACGCTTCTATTCCAAGAGGTTGATTGAAAATTTACTTTGTTTTTTTCAATTTTTAAAATGTCGTCACATATTGCATTTTGTAATAACTTAAACCAATTACTCGCTAAATCTTTTTTAATTGAAATATCCATTTTATATTAATTCAATTTGACGCAAACTTTCTGCCAAAACAATGGCAACAGACGATGCAATATTAAGAGATCTTACTTGGCTATTCATTGGTATTTTTAAACGATTTTTAATAATTTTATGAATCTCTTCAGGTACCCCAGCACTTTCTCTTCCAAATAAAATAGTATCATCATGCTTAAATTTAAATTTAGTATAATTTATTGAACCCTTAGTTGTCATCAATACGATTCTTTGTTTCTTCTTTGCCTCAAAAAATTTTTCAGAACTTTGATAAAACTCTATTTGACTATAGTCCATATAGTCCATAACCACTCTTTTAAAACGTTTGTCTGATAATAGAAAGCCGCATGGTTCAATTATTTCTAATTTAGCACCCAAGCAAGCACAGGTTCTTATGATTGCAGCAGTATTCTGAGGTATATCAGGCTCATACAAAGCTATTTTGGGTCCTAAAATTGTTGAATTCTGTGTCATTCTTTCAGTAGTAAAATAATTATTTTATATTATATGAATTCGTATATTAACTATTTTAAATCAAAAAGAGATAATAATAAAAGCGTCTAAAAGTGTCTGAAAAAAAAACAAAAAGAAGAGATTTTTTATTTACAGCTACCACAGCAGTTGGAGCTGTTGGTGCCGCAGCAGTAGTGTGGCCAATGATAGATCAAATGAATCCAGATGCTTCTGTTAAAGCATTAGCCAGCACAGAAGTTGACGTAAGTGCATTAACACCAGGAAATACATTAACTGTTTTGTGGAGAGGTAAACCAGTCTTTATAAGAAGAAGAACTAAAGAAGAAATTGATGAAGCAAGAAAAGTGAAAATGGAGGATTTAATTCATCCCGAGAAAGATGAAGATAGAGCAAAAGACCCTGAGTGGCTTGTTATGTTAGGTGTATGCACCCACCTTGGATGTGTGCCTCTAAATGATAAAGGTGATTATAATGGTTGGTTCTGCCCATGTCATGGATCTCATTATGATACTTCTGGAAGAATTAGAAAAGGACCAGCACCTTGGAATATGGAAGTTCCTAAATATGAATTCGTTGATGCAAACACAATTAAAATTGGATAAAGAAAAATGAGTGACCATGATTACAGACCAAAATCGAAGGTAGGACAATGGTTTAATGATCGATTGCCATTATTAACTCTTGCAAATCATTTAACAGATTATCCAACTCCAAAAAATTTAAACTATTGGTGGACATTTGGTGGAATTTTAACTTTTTGTCTAATCACTCAAATTGTAACAGGATTAACTCTCGCAATGCATTATATTGCTCACGCCGACATGGCTTTTGAAAGTGTAGAGCACATCATGCGTGATGTTAATTATGGATGGTTAATACGATATATTCATGCAAATGGTGCATCTATGTTTTTCTTAGCTGTTTATATTCATATCTTTAGATCTTTGTTTTATGGCTCATATAAATCTCCAAGAGAAATAATATGGATTTTAGGAATAATAATTTATTTATTGATGATGGCTGCAGCTTTTATGGGTTATGTTTTACCATGGGGTCAAATGAGTTTTTGGGGCGCAACTGTTATTACAAATTTATTTAGTGCAATTCCTTTAGTGGGAGAGGGAATAGTTACTTGGTTGTGGGGTGGTTATTCAGTTGATAACCCTACATTAACTAGATTTTTTACTTTGCACTATTTAATTCCGTTTTTAATTTTAGGATTAGTTGTTTTACACATATGGGCTTTACATGTTCCTGGTAACAACAATCCAGTTGGAATAGATATTAAAAAACCTTCAAAGGATACAGTTCCATTTCATCCTTATATTGTTATTAAAGATGGTTTTGCTTTATTAATGTTCATGATTGTTTTTGCTTTCTTTGTATTTTACGCACCAAATATTTTAGGACATGCAGACAATTACATAGAGGCTAACCCAATGGTAACACCTGCACATATTGTTCCTGAATGGTATTTGCTACCTTTTTATGCAATACTAAGATCAGTTCCTGATAAATTGCTAGGTGTTGTGGCTATGTTATCTGCAATATTAATTTTAGCTGTCTTACCTTGGTTAGATACCTCAAAAATAAGATCAGCAGTATTTAGACCATTATACAAACAGTTTTACTGGATACTTGTTGCAGATGTTTTGATACTTGGTTATGTGGGAGCGATGCCAGCCGAAGGACTTTACTTGTTGATAGCACGAGTTGCAACGGCGTATTACTTTTTACATTTTTTAGTTATTCTTCCTGTTTTAGGGTTTAAAGAAAAAACTTTACCGATACCTCTAAGTATTACCGAACCTGTTCTAGGTGGCTCACCAAATTTAGCTACCGCCAGAAATAAAGAAAGTAAAATAGAATAAGGTGAAAAATTTATATAAATTCCTTTCTATAATAATCATAATTATTGCCTCAAATTCATATTCTTTTGCTGCTGAAAAAGTAGAATATTTAAAAACCGATTGGAGTTTTAAGGGTTTATTTGGAAAATTTGACAGAGCTTCTCTTCAAAGAGGTTATCAAGTTTATACTGAAGTATGTGCCTCATGTCACTCAATGAAGTACTTAAGTTATAGAAATTTAGCGGAACAAGGTGGGCCAGAATTTTCTGAAGCCCAAGCTAAAGCTATAGCAGCGTCATTTGAGGTTACTGATGGGCCAAATTCTGATGGGGAGATGTTTACAAGACCTGGAAAATTATCAGATAAATTTGTAATGCCATATGAAAATGTAAAAGCAGCTCAAGCTGCAAATGGTGGCGCATACCCTCCTGACATGTCTGTATTGGTTAAAGCTAGAGGTGGTGGTGTGGATTATATTTATTCTTTATTACAAGGTTATGAGGAAGCCCCAGTAGGTGTGACACTAGATGACGGAGTTTATTATAATAAATATATGTATGGAAACAAAATTAGAATGGCTGCCCCATTATCAGATGGATTAGTAGAGTATGGTGACGGAACAAATGCAACAGTAGAACAAATGTCAAAAGATGTAACAACTTTCTTAATGTGGTCTGCTGAACCTCACTTAGAATCTCGTCATCAGATGGGCTTTAAAGCGATTGTTTATTTAATTATTCTTACAGTTTTAGTTTACTTTAGTATGAAAAAGATATGGTCACGTGTTGAATCTGAAGTTTAATACATCTCCATCTTTAACAATATAGTCTTTACCCTCTAATCTCATTTTTCCGTTAGCTTTAGAATTTACCCATCCATCATTAGCTACAAAATCCTCATACGATATAGTTTCAGCTCTAATGAAACCTTTCTCAAAATCTGTATGAATTTCTCCTGCAGCTTTGGGAGCAGTGCAATTTTTTTGTATAGTCCAAGCCCTTGTTTCTTCAGGTCCAGAAGTAAAATATGTATCAAGTTCTAATATTTTATAGCCCTTTTGAATTAACATACTTAGACCTGTGTCTTTTAAACCAATCATATCCATATAATTTTTTTTTTCATCTTCTGCTAATTCATTAATTTGGTTTTCTATGTCTGCTGAAACAATCAGAGTGTTATCTTTTCCAAATTTTTCAATAAAGTTTTTAGTATATTTATTTCCATCCTGTACGCTTTGCTCATCTACGTTGCAAACAAAAATCTTTGGTTTTATTGATAAAAGTCCACTTTGATTAAGTTGTTTTGTGTCAAATTGAGTATTTAATATTGATATATCTTTATCATTATTAATGCATTCTAATGCAATCTCTAAAATCTTGAGCTGATCTTCGTCTACATTTTTCTTATTATTTTTTTCAAGTCTTTTTTGGATAGACTCTAGGTCAGCCAACATCATTTCAGTTTCAATGATCTCAAGATCTCTTATTGGGTCAACGTCAGGATTAACATTTTGAATATCATCAGAGTCAAAGCATCTAATCATATGAATAACTGCATCAACTTCTCTTATGTGAGACAGAAATTTATTGCCTAATCCTTCACCTTTAGATGCACCTTTCACAAGACCGGCTATATCCACAAATGAAATAGTTGTATTTATTGTTTTTTTTGATTTTGAAACTTCTGATAATTTACTCAATCTTTCATCTGGAACGGGGACTACTCCCACATTGGGATCTATCGTGCAAAATGGAAAATTTGCAGCTTGGGCTTTGCTTGAGTTTGTAAGAGCATTGAAGAGTGTAGATTTACCCACATTAGGCAAACCAACAATTCCACATTTAAAACTCATTATTTATTGTTTACAGTGCTAGAGAATAAATCTAATTTTTTGTCGATAAGAATTGATATAGAATCTGTAATGTTATTTGTAATTTTTTCCAATCCAAGCATTTCATCTTCATCAAAATTCTGAAGAACAAAATCACCTACTTCCATTTTATCTTTTGGTTTACCAATTCCTATTCTCACTCTTGAATAATCCTTACCAATAAATTTATCTATTGATGCAATTCCGTTATGTCCAGCATCAGAGCCACCAAATTTTGCTTTTATCTTACCAAATTCTACGTCTAGATCGTCATGAAAAACGATAACATCCTCAGCATCTATTTTGAAATATTCAATTAATTCTCTAATACAAATTCCAGAATTATTCATAAATGTTAAAGGTTTTATGGCATAAACTTTTTGGTCTCCTACATTGCCAGTCGTAAGAAGTCCTTTGAATTTTGGTTTTTGTTTTGAAAGTCCAAATTTTTTATTTATTGCATCTATAATTTTGAAACCAATATTGTGCCTATTGTTTTCACTGTCTGGGGTTGGATTGCCTAATCCTACAAGTAGAAGCATAAAATATTAATAATGGAGGGTAAAATTCAATTTAAATTAACTTATTTTTTTTCTTCAGCAGGTTTTTTATCTTCACCTTCTTTTTTATCACCTTCAGCTGTTGGTTTATCTCCACCTTCAGCTGCTGCCGCTTCTGCTCCTTCAGCACCTTCTCCTTCAGCCGCCTCAGCTTCCGCAGGTTTTTCAGGTTCTTTCATAACAGTAGGGGCTGCTAGGGTTGCAATTACGAAATCTCTTCCTTGAATGGTAGGAGTAACATCACTGTCGAGATTTATAGAAGAAATTTTAAAACTTTCTCCAATATCAACTCCATCAAGATCTATTACAAGATTTTCAGGAATTTTTTCGCTTGGACATTTTAGCTCAACTTTTCTTCTTACAATGTTTAAAACCCCACCTCTTTTCAAACCAGGAGATTTTTCATGATTTAAAAATTTTACTGGAACTTCAATTCTAACTTTTATTCCTGCGACTATTCTTAGAAAGTCTACATGAATTGGTTCATCTGAAATAATGTCATATTTTATTTCTCTTGGAAGAGCTTTTTGAGGTTTGCCATCAACATTTAAAGTTACAATGCTTGATAAAAAATTTTCTTTTTCGATTAGTGATTTAAGTACCTTTTTAGATATAGAAATCTTCTCATTTTGAGCTTCACCACCATAAATTATCGCGGGTACATTACCGTTATCCCTAAGTGAATTAAGCTCACCTTTAGTTTTTGTAGTTCTGATGTTAGCGTCTAATGAATTCATAAAAACAAGGGTTTTTAGCTCAAGTTCCTTAATAACTCAAGGTATTTATTTGAATAAATCTGATACTGAGGTTGAATTAGATATTCTTTTAATTGCTTCTCCCATAAGCCCTGAAATTGACAGAACCTCAATGTTTTTAGCACCTTTAATTCTGTTCATATTGTCAATTGTATCAGTGATAACCAAATTTTTAATTACAGAATTTTTAATTTTTTCTACAGCTTCTCCACTTAGAACACCGTGAGTTATATACACATATACTTCTTTAGCTCCTCGATCTTTAAGAGCTTTAGCTGCATTTACAATTGTTCCACCTGAGTCGATTATATCATCAACAATAATGCAAGTTTTTCCTTTAACATCTCCAACAATATTCATTACTTGAGATTGACCTGGCTTTGGTCTTCTTTTATCTACAATAGCCAATCCAACGTTTAAAATTTTTCCAAGTGCTCTAGCTCTCTCAGTACCACCCACGTCTGGAGCTACACAAATTAAGTTCTTACTTTTAATCTTCTTTTTTACATGTCTTGCAAAAATAGGTGTTGCAAACAAGTTGTCTACTGGAATATCAAAAAAACCTTGAATTTGACCAGCATGCAAATCCACAGTGACAACTCTATCTGCTCCTGCTTTTGTAATTAGATTCGACACAAGCTTAGCTGAAATTGATGTTCTTGGTGCAACTTTTCTATCCTGTCGAGCATAACCAAAGTAAGGGATAACAGTTGTAATATTCTTTGCTGACGATCTCTTAAGCGCATCAACGCATAATAGCAGTTCCATTAAGTTATCATTTGCAGGTGATGAAATTGATTGAATTAAAAAAATACTATTCCCTCTGATATTTTCATTAATTTCAACATAAATTTCCCCATCAGAAAAATTTCTAATACTTGAGTTAACTAATTTAGATTTTAGATATTTAGCAATATTCTTGCTTAATGGTTTGTTACTATTTCCAGATAATAATTTCATTAAAAAAACCTAATAAAGCATAATTATTGAAATATTTCTACCATAATCATCATGATTTAGCCTTAACGCTCTCCTCGCACTAAAAAAATTATTATTAATATCAAATGTATCAATATTTAAAGATTCAATATTTTTTATTTTATTCTTTAAAAGACATGATTTTACATATTTAGGTAAATCAAAATAAAGCTTTTTGTACTTAATTTTAAAAAATTTATTATTTTTTTTATCCTTTTTTATAAATTTTTTTTTAAAATCTTGTTTGACTTCATAATTTTTAGCTGAAATAGCAGGTCCGATAGCTGCAGTAATATTTTTAGGATTAGATCCTTTTTTGATCATAAATTGGGTTACTTTGCTAATTATATCTTTGTATGCACCTTTCCACCCCGCATGAATTGCTGCAACTAATTTTGTTCTTTCATCACAGATTAAAATCGGCACACAGTCAGCAGTTAAAACACCAATTGGCATATTTTTTTGGTTTGTAATTACTGCGTCTGCTTTTGGTTTTGATCTAAATTTATTTTTTTTATTAATATAAACAAACTTATTACCATGTATTTGATGAAGTAAAAAAATACTTTTAGCGGTGCTTTTTATTTTTTTTTTAACTATTTGTAAATTTTTTTTAACATCTGAGGGATTATCTTTAGAACCAGGACCACAGTTTAAACTTTTATAAATTTTTTTTGATTTACCACCAGATTTATTAAAAAAACCATGTTTAATTATTTTTATTTTTGAAAGTTTTTTTGATTTTATCAATTTTCAAAACCTGTCTTAAAATTGTTTCTCTTATTTTTTACTAGCATGACTTTGAATAACTCACCCATTTGATTTTCATCTATTAAACGTTTTACTCGATAAAATAAATCTGCTTTTTTAGAAAATGCTATATTTTTGCTGATTATTTCTGCTCTTTGAAGAATACCCATATTTGTTAAAAATTTTTTTTGATTCGTAAAAATTGAATTTATTTTCTTAAACTGATTTATAAATTTTTCAAAGGAATGAAAGTTTATATTGTAAGTAATATCAGAGTCTCCAATGTTTTCTAAAACGTTAGAATATTTATGATTATTTATTGCCTGAAGAGTTTCATGCATTTTGCTATCTGCATAACCATAATCTATAACCAACATTCCTCCATCATTTTTTTGTATTAAGTCACAAATTGTTCTTAAATATTTAAATGTATCTGGCGAATATTCTATAACGCTCTGGTCTTTTGATATTTCGAAATTAAGATGTTTTTCAATTGCTTCTATATCAATTTTTTCTTCTTTAAATTCAGCTTTGTTTGGATCTCTTAAATTCACAAATCTTTCAAACCAACTATCTTTTTTTTTAAAAAATTGTTTTATCGGTATGGCGTCAAAAAATTCATTAGCTAAAAAAATTGTTGGGTCTGAGTTTATTTTTTCAATGTTTTTTAACCATGAAAATTTTTTAGAATTTAAATTTTTTTTTTGTTCATTTAATAAAAAATCACTTTTTTCATGAATTACAAAACTGCAGGCATTATAACACTCTGGAAAATTTATAAGTGTCTCATCTATGACTTTCATCATTTCACCATTCCCAGCTCCCAGTTCTAGCAAATTAAATTTTTTTGGGGAGCCAATGCTTTTCCAAAAAGTAATCGTCCAAATTGCGATAATCTCTGAAAATAATCTTGTGACATTGGGAGCAGTAATAAAGTGTCCATCTTCACCAAAAGGATTCTTTTTCATATAAAAACCTTTGTCCTTATCGTAAAGAGCAAAATTTATAAATTGATCTAATGGTAAATTATTTGTTTTAGCGAGTTTCATATTTTAAATAAAATAAGATTACTCCCGATATTATAAATATTAAACTTACTACTTGCCCCATCGTTAAGTTTAAAAGTATATAACCAAGCTGTTCATCAGGTACTCTATAAAATTCAATAATAAATCTGAAAATTGAGTAAATTATTAAAAATAATCCTGAAATCACACCAGGTTTATTTGAAAATTTATTTTTAAAATAAATTAATAATAAAAATAAAAATAAACCTTCTAATAGTGCTTCATACAATTGCGAGGGATGCCTAGGAATATTATCTACCTGAACAAATGTTACTGCCCAGGGTACATTAGTTATAGTTCCATATAACTCTGAATTTATAAAGTTTGCTATTCGTCCGAAAAATAATCCGACTGGAGCTACTAAAGCAACAATATCCATATATAAGAATGGGTTTTGATTATTTTTTTTAGCAAAAAATATAGATGCAAAAATTACTCCAATTAAACCACCATGGAAGGACATTCCTCCTTGCCAAATTTTAAATATATCTAATGGATTATTTATATAAAAACTTAAATTATAAATAAAAATATAACCAAGTCTTCCACCTAAAATTATACTTATAATTAAATAAGTTAAATAATCATCAAATTTATTTTTAACTTCTATGTCTTGGATAAATAATTTTTTAGCGAGTATCCAGCCTAATATAATTCCAAATATATAAGCTAAAGAATACCACCTGATTTCTAAAGAAAATATTTCTAAGGCTACTGGGTCAAAATTATTAATGAACATTTTTAATAATACTTATAGTGTATATCTTAAATATGAAAAATTCTAAATTTATAATTGATAAGTTTGCTAAATTAATAGAGCAGGGACTGGTATCTTCAAAAGACTTAACTACTGAATTATTTAATATCCTAAAATCTAAAAGAGATGAGTTTGTTTTTAAAATGAAACTTACAAGTAAAGATGAGTTCGAAGTACTCTCAAAACGTGTTGAGAATCTTGAAAATAAAATAAATAAACTTGAGAAAAAAAAAAATAAAAAAGTTAAACAGGCAAGAAAACCTTAACTCTTAAACCATCCATTTTTGATTTTTCTAACATTATATTTCCTCCATGAGATTTGATGATATCTGAAGAGATTGATAAGCCAAGACCAACACTTGATTTAGAGTCTGCTCGGCCCTTATCTATTTTATAGAAAGGTTTAAATACATTTTCATGCTCATTTTTCGGTATTCCAGGACCATCATCGTCAATAATAACAAATAAATTTGTATTTTTTTTACTTAAACTAATTTCAACTTTATTTGCATATTTCAGTGAATTATCAATTAGATTATTTAGACACCTGTTAATTAAATTTTTCCTACCACTAAAGTAAATTCTTGGTGTTAAGTTTTGTGAAATATTTTCATTATTATATTTTTCAATAACGTCTGAAATTAATTCAGATAGATTAAACATTTCATCTTTTTCAACATATGATGAGCTGGTGAATTGCAAATATTCATTTAACATTTTCTCCATTTCATTGATGTCTTCTGTTAATTTATTAACAGTTTCTTTATCTTTTATAAAAGCTAATTTTAGTTTCATCCTTGTTAAAGGTGTCCTTAAATCATGACTTATTCCAGATAACATTTCTGTTCTTTGATTTATGTGTCTTTCAATTCTCTTTCTCATTTTATCAAATTCATGTCCCGCTTGTCTTATTTCTAGGGCTCCAGAAGGTTTAAACTCTTCAATATTTTCTCCTTTACCAAACCTTTCAGCTGCACGAGCTAGGTTAGTGATTGGTCTGGTTTGATTTTTTAAAAATATTAGAGAAATTATCACCATTATAATTGCAGGTACTGTGATCCAAAGTGCAAATATTCTTGCTGAAGAATTTGCAACTCTATCTTTAGGCACTAAAAATTTAAAATAACCATCTTCATATCTTATCCTTAAATCAATTAATTCTTTATAACTTGTTGTATCAAACCAGTATTCATTTAATCCAATTTTAGATTTTAGCTCTCTTCTTAAAGTTCTATCTATAGGACTAAACCATCTTTCATTGTCTGAACTCTTTAATTTTTCTTTATTGGTAAATTCAATATTTAAATCTAAAAATATAGAAAAAAGATCTAGCAACTCTTGTTTGTTTTCTTTCTCACTTCCATAAGCTTCAATAAATGTACTAATTTCATTTATTAAAGTTCTGGTCATACCCTTGTTTGTTTTGATCCAAAGGCTATCAAAAAAAACAATTGTAATTACTAGTTGTAGAACCAAAACTGGAATAGCAACAATTAGAAGCGCTCTATAAAATAATCTTTTTGGTAATATTTTTTTTAAGTAATTACTCAATCCAGAGAACATATCCTGCACCTCTTATTGTCTGTAAAAATTTTGGATTTTTTGGATCAATTTCAATTTTTTTTCTAAGCCGAGTAATAATCACATCTATTGATCTTTCTTTATCAAGATTAATTAATTGACCAATATCTTCCCTGGAAAATGTTTTGCCTGGGTTATTAATCATTTTTTCTAAAATTGTCTTTTCTGTTGCATTAATCTTAAATTCTTTATCACTTTTAAATATTAAAAGTTTGTTCAAATCAATTTTCACATTTTCAAATTCTATAACCCTTTTTTGATCTGTTTTGATAGTTTTACTTAATATGTTTTGTATTCTTAGAATTAATTCTTTTGGTTCAAATGGTTTTGGTAAATAATCATCAGCACCGACCACTAACCCTTCAACCCTTTCATTTGCTTCACCTTTGGCAGTCAGAAGTATAACTGGTGTATCTAATTTTTTTTTATGTTCTTTTAAAAATTCAAGCCCACTTTTACCAGGCATCATGATATCCAAAACTATTAAATCAAACTTAATTATTTTTATTTTCTCTAATGCATTTTCTGCATTTTCAGCAGTAGTGACTAAGAATTTATTTTCATTTAAATACTTTTTTACTAGAGATCTAATTCCATCATCATCATCAACCACTAATATATGTGCAATAAACTTATCCATTAATTATTTTACTTAGTACATTATCAAAATTTATTACTTCTTCAGAACTTGAATTTAATAAAGCATTATAAATTCTCTTTTTTTGTAAATTAAAAATTTCATTAAAAATTCTTTTACCTTTATCATTAAGGAAAACATGCTTTACTCTAGTATCTTGATTATCTTTTTTGAACATGACGATTTCGAGTTTAATCAAATCTTTGAGAACACGATTTAAGCTTTGTTTTGTGACTTTTAATCTCTTAAGCAGCTCAGAAATTGAGATTCCCTCATACATTGACAGTAAATGAATTACTTTATGATGAGCTAAACCAATTGAATATCTGTCTAAAATTTTTTTAGAGTCAGAAAAGGTTTCTCTGTAGCTTACGAATAGTTTTTCAATTAGATCTTTAAGCTGGTCATCTTTTAAATATAAAAGTTCTTTCATAATAGGTAAGTTATATTGACATATTAAAGATACAAAGATATTTTTCATTTATAAATTAAAAAAAATTTTCACACATGATACCTTACGATAAGAGATCTGGAAAAATATGGTACAACAACGAATTAGTTGATTGGGCTGACGTTAAACTGCATGTTTTAAGCCATGGTATGCACTACGCTAGTTGTGTATTTGAAGGTGAGAGAGTTTACGATGGTTCAATTTTCAAATTAGAAGAGCACACAGCCAGATTTTTTCATTCTGCAAGAAGAATGGGTTTTGAAATTCCATATACAGAAGAAGAAATCAATAATGCATCAAAAAAAATTATAGCAACTCAAAAAGTAGAAAATGGTTATGTAAGACCTGTTGCTTGGAGAGGTAGTGAGATGATGGCTATTTCTGCACAACAAACAAAAATACATGTTGCGATTGCAACATGGGAATGGGGATCATATTTTGATCCCAAACTTAAAGTAGAGGGAATTAGATTAAATATTTCAAATTGGAGAAGACCGGCACCTAATACAATCCCATGGGATACAAAGGCATCAGGTCTTTACATGATCTGTACTCTCTCAAAACATGAGGCAGAAAAGCAAGGATATACAGATTCTTTAATGCTTGATCACGAAGGGAATATTGCTGAAGCAACTGGAGCAAATATTTTTTTCAAAGATAAAAATGGGGAAATTCACACTCCAATACCAGATTCTTTTTTAGATGGGATTACAAGAAGAACTGTAATTGGAATTGCAAAATCAAAAAATATAAAAGTACATGAAAGAAAAATCAGTCCAACTGAATTACCTAATTTTGTTGGATGTTTTTTAACTGGAACAGCAGCAGAAGTAACACCAGTATCTTGTATTGCAGAAAATCAATTTAAAGTTTGCGATACTATTATTGATTTAAATGAAAGTTATCAAGCATTAGTTAGGAAGAAAAAAGCAGCCTAGTCTTTATTGTCTTCAGACATAGCGTGATCAATACCTTTTCGCATATAATCATAAGCAGTAAAAAGTGTTAAAGCAGCTGATAACCATAAAAGAATTATACCTATTGTTTGAGCATTGTAATCTTGAAAATTAATTATTTTATTTCCTGTATCCCCAGAAAGTAAAAGAGCTATAGATACCATTTGCAGCACAGTTTTAAGCTTTGCAAGATTTGAAACAGGAAGTTTTATTTTTCCCTTTGCTAAAAATTCTCTTAAGCCTGAAATTAAAATTTCTCTTGTAAGAATTATTATTGCTGCAATTACTTCATAATTTTTGATCGTTCCATCCATAACTAGAAGAATTAATGCTGTGGCAACTATGATTTTATCAGCAATAGGATCTAACAATTCACCAAGTTTTGACTCTACACCAAACATTCTAGCCAACATACCATCTAAAAAGTCTGTAAATGATGCAACAATAAATAATATTAAAGCAGTAAGATCACCATAAAATCCCGGAAGATAAAAAGCTAAAACAAAAAAGGGAACAATTATTATTCGTCCTATTGTTAATATGTTTGGAATTTTTTTTAGCATAATTATTCGTGAAAAAAGTTATATATCTTTTTTGCTACTTTTTCCTCAACACCTTCTACAGATTTTATTTCATCTAAACTAGCAGACTCAACTGATCTTGCGGATCCAAAATGATTTAATAAAGCCCTTTTTCTTATTGCTCCAATTCCATCTATTTGGTCTAATAGAGATTTACTGATACCTTTTTTTCTCTTTGCTCTGTGAGCACTAATAGCAAATCTATGTGATTCATCCCTAATTCTTTGTAGAAAAAATAGGGTAGGGTCATTTCTGGTGAATTTATATTCTTTGCCATTGTGAAAAAAAGTTTCATTTCCACTATTTCTAAATTTACCTTTTGCTATTGCGATAATTGGAATATCGTGAAGTCCTAATTCATTAAGGCTCTCTCTAGCAACTGAATACTGACCTTTTCCTCCATCTACCAGAACTAAATCAGGAAAAGCAAGGTAGCTGTCTTTTTCTTGAACTGCTCTTTTGAACCTTCTATTCAATACCTCTCTCATCATTCCATAGTCGTCTTGCTCATTTTTTTTGTGTTTAATATTAAATTTTCTATATCTTTTTTTAATAAACCCCTCATCTCCGTATGCTATTAAAGCCCCAACACTATTTGTGCCTTGAATATGGCTATTATCGTAAACCTCAATTAAATTTATATTGGTTTCTAAATTAAATTTCTGGGCTACTGCATCGAATAATTCTTTATTATTCTGACTTTCATAAAGTTTTCTATTAAGACTATCTTTTGCATTTTTGATTGCTTGATTAATAACCTTGAGTTTTGATCCTTTTTTTGCAACTGAAATATTTATCTGTTTACCCTCTTTTTGTGTCAGCGTTTTTTCAATTAATACTTTTTCTTTTATTTCTTCTGAAAGAATAACTGATGAAGGAACACTTTTATTTTCATAAAATTGAGAAACAAATGAATTAAGGATTTCACTAAACTTTTCGTCTGGATCGTGTTTTGGGAAAAAAGCTTGATTACCCCAATTTTGTTTTGATCTATAAAAAAATACTTGAATACAAGTTTTTCCAGATTCTTTATATCCAGCAATAACATCTGCCTCAACTAAGTTTGCTTCATTAATTCTCTGTGAAGATTGAATTATATTTAATGCTTTAATTCTATCTCTTAATATTACAGCTTTTTCAAAATCAAGATCCTCACTCGCTTTTTCCATCTGATTAGAAAGATTTTTTTGAATTTTCCTAGATTTGCCTGAAACAAATTCAATAGCATCCTTTACTGTTTGATTATATTCCTCTTTTTTTACATACCCTACACAAGGCCCAGAACATCTTTTTATTTGATATAAAATACACGGTCTTTCTCTCTTCTTGAAGACGGTATCATCACAAACTCTTAAATGAAAAATTTTTTGGATCATTTTGATTGTCCAATTAGCTGAACCAGCAGAAGCAAAAGGTCCAAAGTAAAAACCTTCTTTTGTTTTTTTTCCTCTGTGTCTTTTTATTTGAGGCCACTGTTCTTTATTACCAATAAATATAAATGGAAATGACTTATCATCACGTAATAGGATATTAAATTTTGGTTTATGCTTTTTAATTAAATTTGCTTCTAGAAGTAAAGCCTCACTCTCATTGGATGTTGTTGTTATCTCTAATTTTCTTGTTTGAGACAACATTCGTTCAGTTCTAATTATATGATTTTTTTCTGCAACATAACTCTTTAATCTATTTGGTAAGTTTTTGGCTTTTCCTACATAAAGAATTTCATTCTTTTCATTAAGCATCCTGTATACACCTGGAAGTTTTGGTACTAGAGTTAGCTCTTTTTTAATTACTTCTTTTCCTATTTCAGAGCTTATCATAGCTTCTCTTTTTGGTAATTTGAATACCAACAGATGAACATTGTTTTAAGATTTCTAATTTTTCAATTTTTAACATTATTTTAGCAATCCTTTTGTCTTTAAATAATTCATCAAAAACAGCTTCTGCTAAAGTTTCTAGAAAATTATAATGTTTCTTTTTCACAAGTTTCGTAATTAATTTAACTATAGTTCCATAATTAACAATGGATTTTAGGTCTTTATCGCTTGAAGGTTTTTTGTCCTCATAATCTATTTCAAGACTAAATTTAACTTTTTGTGGTTTCTTTTTTTCAAAATCGTAATAACCGAGTTTTAAATCTAAAATTAATTCATTAATTAGGATTTTTTTCTCATAATTAAATAGGCTTTTATTTT
The DNA here is from genome assembly GCA_902573295.1 of uncultured Pelagibacteraceae bacterium. GTDB lineage: Bacteria > Pseudomonadota > Alphaproteobacteria > Pelagibacterales > Pelagibacteraceae > Pelagibacter. Next base: position 24,235 of record CACGJB010000004.1, read on the forward strand.
TATCTATTTTGACAATTTTCAAATTATTTTTTTTCATTCTTTGCCCATTACATCTGGTGTTTGCCAGTTAAGATTTTGACCACTATCAATAGCCAAAACTTGACCGGTAATAGACATATTTTTAATAAAAAAGTCAACAGCATTACATATCTGCTCAACGTCAACTTGTCTTTTCAGTGGTGTTGCCAAATATTGCTTTTTGAAATGTTTTTCAGATTGTCTCTGATTTTTTATAGTGGGTCCAGGTGCAATAGCGTTTACTCTTACATTTGGGGCTAAGCTCATAGCACTAGTTTTAGTTAAAGTATACAAACCTGTTTTACTTATTGTATATGAAAAAAAATATGGAGTTAATTTAAAAATTCTTTGATCGATAATATTAATTATATTGTTATTTCCTTTCCTAACATTTTTTGAAAATTCCTTGGATAATAATGCTGGTGTTCTTAAATTAGTTCTTAGATGTTGTCCCCAACTATCTGTTGTAAAATTTTCTAATTTGTCATTTTCAAATAAAGAAGCATTGTTAATTAAACAATCAAAATATTTAAGTTTGGATTTTGCAAATTTTACGATTTTATCTACATCATTTTCTTTACTTAAGTCACCTTTGACCAAGTAAACTTTTGTTCCTTTATTAGATAATTCTTTTTTTAATTTTTCTGCTTTTAATTTTGATTTGTTAAAATGGATCAAAATTTCTATATTTGGGCCAGATAATTTTCTTGCAATAGCGGCACCCATTCGAGTTGCTCCACCAGTAATTATTATTTTCCGTGCTTCCATTTCTTATCTCTTTTTTTTGTAACTTTAGTGCCTGGCATACCCATAGTTGATCTACCTTTTGGATAAAGCTTATTTTTTACATCATACTGCCTTATTTTTGGATTTAATGTAATTTCTAATTCAGTACTCTCTAATTTTCTTATTTCATCTCGTATTTTAGCAGCTTCTTCAAACTCTAAATTAGACGCCGCTTCTTTCATTTTTTTATCCAAGCCTTTGAGATGTTTTTTAAGATTTCCTCCAACATTAGACCCTTCACTTATTTTTACATAGTCTTTCTCATAAACACTTTCTAGAATATCACTGATTTCTTTTTTTACTGATTTTGCATCTATCTTATGTTTCTTATTATAATCTAATTGAATTTTTCTTCTTCTATCAGTTTCTGCAATTGCTTTTTTTATACTTTTTGTTTCTTTGTCAGCATACAAAATTACTTTACCATCAACATTTCTTGCAGCCCTACCAATTGTTTGAATTAAGGAAGTTTCAGATCTCAAGAAACCCTCTTTATCAGCATCCAAAATTCCAACTAATGCACATTCAGGAATATCCAATCCTTCTCTTAATAAGTTAATTCCAACTAAAACATCAAATACACCCATTCTTAAATCTCTCATGATTTCAATTCTTTCAAGTGTATCAATATCTGAGTGAAGGTATCTTACTTTGACTCCATTCTCATGAAGATATTCAGTTAAATCCTCAGCCATTTTTTTAGTTAGTGTGGTTACTAATACTCTATGATTATTTTCTATAACTCGTTTACATTCATGCATTAAATCATCGACCTGATTTTTTGCAGGACGTATTTCTACAGGTGGATCTATTAAACCTGTTGGTCTTATAACTTGATCAATAAATTTACCTTTTGTTTGCTCTAGTTCCCATGGACCAGGAGTTGCTGAAACGAAAACAGTTTGAGTTCTCATTAAATCCCATTCTTCAAATTTTAATGGTCTATTATCCATGCATGAAGGAAGTCTAAATCCATATTCTGCTAAAGTACTTTTTCTTGACCTGTCACCCTTATACATTCCATTGAGCTGAGGAACTGTAACGTGACATTCATCTACAAATATTAAAGTATTATCTGGAAAGTATTCAAAAAGGGTGGGAGGTGGTTCTCCTGGTTTTCTTCCTGACAAAAACCTTGAATAGTTTTCAATACCAGCACAAGAACCAGTTGCTTCAATCATTTCAAGATCAAATTTAGTTCTTTCTTCTAATCTTTGTGCCTCTAATAATTTATTTTCAGCACGGTGTTTTTTTAAAGTAACTTCTAATTCTTTTTTTATATTAATTACTGCTTGCTCAATTGTAGGTTTTGGAGTGATGTAGTGACTATTGGCATAAACTTTTACTAGACTTAATTCTCTTACTTTGTCACCAGTTAACGGATCAAATTCTTCTATTTGTTCAAGTTTATCTCCAAACAAACATAGCCTCCAAGCTCTATCCTCTAAGTGTGATGGAAAAATTTCCAAGTATTCTCCTCTTGCTCTAAATGTACCTCTATAAAAATTTTGATCATTACGTTTGTATTGGAGAGCGACTAAAGACTTAATTATTTCTTCTCTATTATAATCATAATTTTTTTGGAGTGTTAAAGTCATCTTGCTATACGCTTCAACCGAACCTAATCCATAGATACACGAAACACTTGCTACAATTAACACATCGTCTCTTTCCAAAAGAGATCTAGTTGCTGAGTGCCTCATTCTATCAATCTGCTCATTAATAGAAGCTTCTTTTTCTATGTATGTGTCTGATCTTGGGACGTAAGCCTCAGGAGTGTAATAGTCATAGTATGAGACGAAATATTCAACAGCATTGTCTGGAAAAAAGGTTTTCATTTCACCATAAAGTTGAGCAGCAAGAGTTTTGTTTGGAGCTAAAATCAAGGCAGGTCTATTAGTAGCTTCAATTACTTTAGCCATGGTAAAAGTTTTTCCAGATCCCGTTACACCAAGTAAAACTTGATTAAATTGATCTTTGTTAGCACCATTTACTAATTTTTTTATCGCTTCCGGCTGATCACCAGCAGGTTTAAAATCAGATTTAATTTTGAATTTTTTTCCACCCTCTAGTTTTCCACCTATTTTAGGATTTTTACTCTGAATATCTGTAATTAAATCTTGATAAGTATTTTCCATATATTAAACAACGTAGTAGAATTTATTTATATTTCAATGAGCATAATATCAGACAGTTTAAAGAAGATTAAACCATCACCTACTATTGCTGTTACTCAAAAAGCAAGAGAATTAAAAGCTGCTGGAAAAGATGTTATTGGATTAGGTGCAGGGGAACCAGATTTTGATACTCCAGATAACATTAAGCAAGCAGCTATAAAAGCTATTAACGATGGTGATACCAAATATACTGCAGTAGATGGTACTCCAGCATTGAAAAAAGTAATTGTAGAAAAATTTAAAAAAGAAAATAATTTAGATTATACAACCGATCAAATTACAGTTGGTGCTGGTGGAAAGCATGTAATTTATAATGCAATGATGGCCACATTAAACGAAGGCGATGAAGTTATAGTTCCTGCTCCTTATTGGGTTTCTTATCCCGATATGGTTTTATTAGCTGGAGGAAAACCAGTGATAATGGAATGTGATGAAAAACAAGGTTTTAAAATAAATCCAAATGATCTTGAGAAATTTATAACTCTAAAAACAAAATGGATTATTCTCAATTCTCCTTCAAATCCAACTGGAGCGTGTTATACAGAGCAAGATATAAAAGCAATTGCAGCTATTTTAGAAAAACATAGTCATGTGTATATTTTAAGTGACGATATTTATGAACATGTGACTTATGAGGGTTTCAAATTTTTTACAATTGCTCAAATTGATAGTTTAAAAGATAGAGTGCTTACAATGAATGGTGTAAGTAAAGCTTATTCAATGACAGGCTGGAGAATCGGGTATGCAGCTGGTCCAAAAGACATTGTTAAAGCTATTGCTAAAATTCAATCACAATCAACAACTAACCCTTCTTCTATTAGCCAAGCAGCTGCAGTTGAAGCGCTAAGCGGAACACAAGACTTTATTAAGGAAAGAGCAAACTCTTTTCAGGAGAGAAGAGATTTTGTGGTTAATGCTTTAAATGCAATAGATGGAATTGAATGTCTCAATCCAGATGGAGCATTTTATGTTTTCCCAAGTTGCAAAGGTTTAATGGGTAAAAAAGATCCTAATGGTAATGAAATTAAATCTGATACCGATTTTGTTCAATCATTATTAGAGAATAGTGGGATTGCTGTAGTCCAGGGTTCTGCATTTGGTTTAGAAGGTTTTTTCAGAATTTCTTATGCAACATCAATGAATAATCTTAAGAAAGCAATGGATAAAATTTCTAATTTTTGCAAAAGTTTAAACTAATCCCAATTGAACAACTGATTTAGCGTTCTGAGTTATACAATCTTTTGCTGGTTTAAATTTAAATCCCAACAATTCCTCAGCATAAGACGTGTCAGTTTGCATTAAAATACCAAGATCAGGAATCATCGTTTTAGCACTTGAGTCAATATAACTAATTAATTTAACCATAAAATTCGGCAATTCTTTTTTAGGAAGTTTTTTTGCATACTCTGGCATTGCCTCTGCCATTAATTGAGACAACTCAACTAATTTTTTAACTTCTTTTCCAACAATTAATCTTCTTCCACCAACTTTATTATTACCAATACATGCAACATGAGCTTTAGCTATATCTTTGACATCAGAAATTAAAACAGCAAATTTAGGTGCTCCAGGAAATTTACCTTTCAAAAATTGTCTAACATATTCTATTGAGGTTCCACCTTTTTTATCCAAAGCATCACCAAATACTCCACCTGGATTAATAGTAGTTAGCTTATTTTTTAATCCTTTGCTTTCCATTAATTCCCAAGCAGCTTTTTCAGCTTTTGTTTTTGATAAAAAGTAATCATTAACTCCCTCTATCCAATTTTCATCAGTCCAATCATTTTCACCAAATGTATAAGGATTGCTCCTATTAGGCTTTCTAAACATGGCGACAATTGAGGATGTTTTAATTATTTGTTCAACTCCTGAATTTATACCAGCATTTAAAACTCTTAAAGTTCCATCTACCGCAACAGGTAATAAAAATTCTCTATCTCTTGAAACTTTCATTGGAAATGGGGAGGCAATATGAAAAATATATTTACATCCTTTTGCAGACTCATCCCAGCCATCATCTTTTAAAAGATCTAATTCAATAAAAGATAATTTTTCTATTGGTGCATGTTTTTTTATAGTTTCTTTAGTTTGATCGATTAAATCTTTATTTCTAACAGTTCCTAATACTTCATAACCCTTATTTAATAATTCTATAGCTGTATGTTTTGCGATCCATCCACTTATTCCTGTTAATAAAACCTTATCTGTCATTATATTTACCTTTCTGTTACTTATTAGTTTTAATCTCGAATTAGTGAGACAGGAATTTTTCGGCTTCTAATGCTGCCATACAACCCATTCCCGCAGCTGTAACGGCTTGTCTAAAAGTTTTGTCTTTAACATCTCCTGCAGCATAAACTCCAGGAATATTTGTTTCAGTAGAATCAGGTTTAGTAATTAAATAACCTTCATTATCCATCTTAAGTTGATCTTTGAATAATGAAGTTGCTGGATCATGTCCAATAGCGATAAACAATCCATCTAGTTTTAATTCTTCAGTTTTTTCTGTTTTTAAATTTTTAATTTTAATACCTTTAACATTTTTAGGCTCTTGATCTCCCAATACGTCTTCAACAACAGAGTCCCAAATAATTTCTATTTTTTTATTTTCCATTAATTTTTTTTGAAGCATTTTTTCAGCTCTCAAACTATCTCTTCTATGAATTAATTTAACTTTGGATGCAAACTTTGTAAGGAACATTGCTTCTTCAACAGCTGCATTACCTCCTCCAACAACTGCTACTTCTTTATCTTTAAAGAAAAAACCATCACACGTAGCGCATGCAGAAACACCAAATCCTCTAAACTCTTGTTCAGATTTCAGATTTAACCATCTGGCCTGAGCCCCTGTAGAAATAATTATGCTATCAGCAGTATATCTTTGACCATTATCTCCTACAGCTTCAAACGGAGTAGATTTTAAATTTACTGATCCAATGTGGTCTTCAATCATTTCAGTTCCAACTGCTTTTGCTTGTTCTTTCATTTGATCCATTAACCATGGTCCTTGAATAACCTGAGAAAATCCAGGATAATTTTCAACATCTGTGGTCGTTGTTAATTGCCCACCAGGTTCAGATCCATAAACTAAAATTGGATTTAACATCGCTCGAGCTGCATAAACTGCTGCTGTGTATCCGGCAGGACCAGATCCAATTATTAACACTTTTGTGTGTTTAGTTGGATTTTGACTCATATGGGAGCTATATAGTGATTAATGTCTAAATTAAAAGGTATTTTATTAACCCAGGGAATGCATGGCATGATAAGCCAGGTAGAAGGTTTAGCTAAAGCTCTAGATTTGGATTTCACACACCATACAGTTGAACTGAGTAGTTTTTGGAAAATGATACCACCAAAGTTAACGCCTATTTCTAAAAATGTTTATAAAAAAATAAATCAAAATGAGTTTGATGTTATAATTTCATGCGGCCGCAAAAGTGTTATTCCGTCGATCCATTTAAAAAATACATCCAAAAAAAAAGTTTTTAATATCCACATACAAGATCCAAAAGTCGATTTGAATCATTTTGATATTATCGTAGCTCCAGAGCACGATTCTTTAAATGGTCAAAATGTTATTAATACTAAGGGTGCGATTCATTATCTAACTGAGAACGAAATAAGAGAAAATAAAGATTATCTAAAATCATTTATTAAGAATGATGAAAGGAAAATTTGGACTTTAATAATGGGTGGGCCAACTAAATATTACGATTATTCAACTAAAAACATGAAACATATTTTTACCAATCTATATAAATTGTTAAAAAAACATAACTTCCAATTAGTCGTGATCCCTTCAATGAGAACACCAATCAATACTATTCATTATGCTAAAGAATTCTTTGGAGATGATCATACTGTTGTAATGAATATTGATAAAAAAGCTTACTTATCAGCTTTAGCACTAGCAGAGAATATTGTTGTAACGTGCGATTCAAGCTCAATGATTTCAGAGGCAGCATTAACTGGAAAGCCAATTTATGTAGCCAGTATTTTGCCTAAAAAAAATGACAAAAGATTTCAGAGATTTAGAAATTTGTTTAGAGAATTAAATATTACTAGAAATTTAGGTGAAGAAGTTGAACATTGGAACTATCAAAAACTTGATGAAACGAATAGAGTAGCAGATATTATTAAACAAAAAATTAATTCTTAATGTCATTTTTAAATTCTATTCAAACTCAATCAAAAAAACATGAATTCCCTTTTGATCATTGGGAGTATAGTGATGCACTCACAGATGAAGCAATAGAAGAAATAATTAAAGCTGATATTCCAGATGTAAGCAAGCATAATCTTAGCTATGATGGTACCAGAGCAATTGATGGTGGCGCAGCTGAATTTAGAGAGGGAATAGCATCCGGCGGTGAGGCAATAAAATTTAGATGTTTTGTGACAAAAGAAAATGAAAAACAATTTCCAAACCTAGTTAAATTTATTAACGAATTAAGATCCAAAGAAGTTCATCAAACTATTTCAAAAATGATTGATAAAGATTTATCCAATTCATTTGTGAGGGTAGAAGTTATTTGTGATAGAGAGGGTTTTTGGCTGAAGCCTCATTGTGATATAAAAGAAAAGCTAATGTCAGGATTGATATTCGTTAATAATGCAAATGAGTCCGAAGACCTTGGTACAGATTTTTATAATGAAAAGTTGGAAAAAGTTAAAACAGTTCCTTATAAAAATAACTATGGTTATATGTTTACTAGTGGCCCAAATACTTGGCATGGTATGGAAAAAAAGAAAATTGTTAAAGAAAGACGTTGTATTCAAGTAAATTATGTTACTTTTGAAACTGATTGGAAGGTAAATCCTTAAACATCTTGAAGAGATATAACTTCTAATTTTTTTGTTTTTAGTGATCTGATTGCCTCTAAACAAGCTTGAGCAGTAGACATGTTAGTACAATAAGGAACTTTATTTTTTAAGGTTGCTCTTCTTAATGCTATAGCATCACTTAGTCTATGTTCACTGTTTCCACCCCCAGTATTTATCACTAATGCAATTTTTTTTGAGTCTAAAACATCCACTATATGAGGCGAGCCAGTGCTTACTTTATTAATAATTTTACATTTCATTCCATGTTTTCGAATGTATTCAGCAGTTCCTCTAGTTGCGCATAATGTAAACTTAAGTTTAAGAAGTTCTTTTGCTAAATCTATTCCTTCGTCTTTATGACTATCTTTAAGAGATATAAAAGCTAATCCTTGTTTTGGTAATGAGTTAGCTGCTGCGATCTGACTTTTGGCGAAAGCCATTCCAAAATTTTTATCAAATCCCATAACTTCTCCAGTCGACTTCATTTCAGGTCCTAACAATAAGTCACTATTTGGAAATTTATTAAATGGAAATACAGCTTCTTTAACTGCATACATACCTTTAGATTTATCTTTTAAATTAAACTTAGATAACTTTTCACCAGCCATTACTCTTGATGCAATTTTAGCTAGAGGCAATCCTTTTGCTTTTGATACAAAAGGAACTGTTCGACTTGCTCTTGGATTAACTTCAATCACATAAATTTCATCTTTTTTAATTGCAAACTGTATATTCATGAAACCTTTGACATTTAAAGCTATGGCAAGTTTTTTAGTTTGATTTTCTATTTCTTTAAGTAGGTAAGGTTTAATTGATACAGGGGGAAGGCTACACGCCGAGTCTCCTGAATGAATTCCAGCTTCTTCGATATGTTGCATAATACCTGCAACGTGAACCTGCTTTCCATCTGATATGGCATCTACATCTACTTCCATTGCATGATCAATAAATTTATCAATCAAAATTGGATTTTCTTCTGCAGCTTTGAATGCTTCTTCAACAAATTTTTTAAGCTGATTTTTTTCATGAACAATTTCCATTGCTCTTCCACCTAAAACATAAGAGGGTCTCACCATTAATGGTAACCCTATTTTATCCGCTATTTTTATTGCCTGATTAAACGTTTTTGCAATTCCGCTCTCTGCCTGTTTTAATTTTAGTTTATTTAATAAATTTCTAAATCGGTCTCTATCTTCTGCTAAATCAATCGATGTATATTGTGTTCCTAAAATTGGAAGCTTGTTATCGTGTAAAAATTTAGCAAGCTTAATTGGAGTTTGGCCACCAAACTGAGCTATTACACCTATTAAGTTTCCTTTTTCTTGTTCTTTTTTAATTATGTTAAATACGTATTCTTCTTTTAAAGGTTCAAAGTATAATCTATGACTTGTATCATAGTCTGTTGATACTGTTTCAGGGTTACAATTAACCATTATCGTCTCAAAACCTACGTCTTTTAATGAAAAACTGGCCTGACAACAGCAATAATCAAATTCAATTCCTTGACCAATTCTATTTGGTCCCCCTCCAAGAATAATTATTTTTTTTTTATTAGATGGGTCAGCTTCACATTCAGAGTTAATTGAAAAATTTCTTTGATAAGTTGAGTACATATATGGCGTAAAAGATTTGAATTCAGCAGCACAAGTATCCACTTTTTTGTAAACTGGATATATTTTAAGTGCTGATCTTTTTCTTCTAACAACGTCTTCAGAAGTTTTAGTTAATTCTGAGAGTTTTTTATCTGAAAACCCTATTGATTTTATTCTATTAAATTCTACAAAATCTTTAGGAAGTCCCTTGCTTTTAATCTGTTTTTCACAATCAACTATTTCTTTAATTTGTTCTAAAAACCAAGGATCAATTTTTGATAAATTATATATTTTCTTTAAGTCTATTTTTTTTCTAATTGCTTCAGCGACTAGTAATATCTTATTTGGAATAGTTTCTTTAAGCCTCTTTTCAATTTGTTTTTTATTTAAATTAAAAATTCTGTCTAAACCTGAAAAACCAGTTTCGAGAGATACCAATGCCTTTTGTAAAGACTCCTTAAAGTTTCTTCCAATAGCCATTGCTTCACCCACTGATTTCATAGATGTTCCTAAAGTCGCAGGAGAGGTTGAAAATTTTTCAAAAGTAAATCTTGGAATTTTAGTAACAACATAATCTATGCTTGGCTCAAACGATGCAGGTGTCACTTTAGTTATTTCATTTTTTAATTCATCCAGAGTATAACCAACTGCTAATTTTGCAGCTACTTTCGCAATTGGAAATCCAGTTGCTTTTGATGCAAGTGCTGAGGATCTTGATACACGTGGATTCATTTCAATGATAACCATTCGACCATTTTTAGGATTGATAGCAAATTGAACATTTGATCCACCAGTTTCAACTCCAATTTTTCTTAAACATGCAATAGATGCATTTCTCATTACCTGGTACTCTTTATCAGTAAGAGTTAGAGCAGGAGCAATTGTGACTGAGTCACCAGTATGAATTCCCATCGGATCTATATTTTCAATAGAGCAAATTATGATACAATTATCTTTCTTATCTCTTACCACCTCCATTTCAAATTCTTTCCAACCTTCCAAACATTCCTCAACAAGAACTTGGCTTACAGGAGACTCATGCAATCCATTTTTAACAATCTTAAAATAATCTTTTTTAGTTTTAGCTATTCCTCCACCGAGCCCACCAAGTGTAAAAGCAGGCCTTATAATTGCAGGTAAACCAATTTTTTTTAATACTTTTGATGCCTGGTTATTGTTATTGACGATTTCAGATTTTGGTAAATCTAAACCAATATCAATCATATTTTTTCTAAATTTCTTTCTGTCTTCAGCGTTAGAAATTGCTTTTGAGTTCGCTCCAATCAATTCTATTTTGTATTTTTTTAAAATTCCTTTTTTCTCAGCTTCCATTGCAAGATTAAGAGCAGTCTGACCACCCATAGTTGGTAGAATTGCGTCGGGCTTTTCTTTTTTGAGGATTTTTTCTAGTACGTCTAGTGTAATTGGCTCAATGTAAGTTTTATCTGCAACATCAGGATCTGTCATAATGGTTGCAGGATTTGAATTTATTAAAACTACTTTATAACCTTCATCTTTCAGAGCTTTACATGCTTGGGTTCCTGAATAATCAAATTCACATGCTTGTCCTATAATTATTGGACCAGCACCCACGACTAATATTTTTTTAATGTCTTTTCTTTTTGGCATTTTTTTTCATATTGTTGATAAATTCTTGAAACAAATAAACGCTATCTTGGGGTCCAGGATTAGATTCTGGATGATATTGAACTGAAAATATTGGTTTATTTTTAAGTTTTATTCCTTCAATGGTATCATCAAAAAGAGATTTATGAGTTATTTCAATTTTTTTTGGTAAATTTTCCTCAACCACTACAAACCCATGATTTTGACTAGTAATTTCAACTTTGTCATGAACTAAATTTTTAACAGGATGGTTTGCACCTCTATGTCCCAACTTCATTTTTTTTGTTTTACCACCCAAAGCTAATGCTAAAATCTGATGACCTAAACAAATACCAAATATAGGTAAATTATTTTTTATAAGCTCATTAATTATAGCGATTGAATACTTTCCAGTTGCAGCTGGATCTCCTGGTCCATTTGATAAAAAAATTCCATTTGGTTTCAAACTTAGTATTTTTTGTGCATTTGTTTTGCAAGAAACAACAGTAACCTTGCAGTTGAAGTCGGAAAAATATCTTAATATATTTTTTTTTATTCCATAATCAACTGCAACTACATGAAATAAATTTTTATTATTCTTTTTATATCCTGTTTCTTTTTTCCAGGTTTGAAGACCTCTCCAAGTATAATTTTTTTTAGTTGAAACTACTTGTGCAAGATCTAAATTTTTTAATCCACTCCATTTAATTGTGTTATTAGCTAGTTTACTAAGATTAAACTTACCATTTTTTGAGTAAGATATTGTTCCCTTAGGTGCACCTTTATCTCTTATAAAATTTGTAAGGCTTCTTGTGTCTAAACCAGTAATTCCAACTATTTTATTTCTCTTTAGCCAAGCATCTAAATGCAGAAAAGATCTATAGTTTGAGGGTGACGTTATTTCCGAGTTAATTATTAATCCTTTTGCCCATATTTTGTCAGACTCATGATCTTCTTTATTGGTTCCTACATTTCCTATATGAGGAAAGGTAAAGTTGATAATTTGACCCGCATATGAAGGATCAGAAATGATTTCTTGATAGCCTGTTAAGGATGTATTAAAGCAAACTTCGCCTGTAGCTTCTCCATGGTATCCAATTCCAATTCCTTTAAATACCTTTTTATTTTCAAGAACTAAAACGCCTGTGTTGATTTGAGATTTTATTTTTGAGTTAGTTTTTTTTGCTTTTTTGTTCAATTACAACTCATGAGTTAAAGGTTAATACAATAATTGCTTTATTATCGCAACAGAGATGTAATATAAAATTGTAAAAAAACAATTTTTCTTTTGAAGATTTTTTTCTTTAAAGTACATTAAAAAATTATGTCATTAAAACAGACTATCGAAAACGAATATAAAAATGCTTTAAAATCTAAAGATAAAAATAAAATATCAACCTATAGGTTAATATTATCCTCCATTAAGGATTTAGACATTGTTAACAGATCAGGACCAAACAAAAAAGAAACTGATGATGAGGACATTAAGAAACTTTTAAAAAAAATGGTTAAACAACGAGCCGAATCGATCGATATTTATAAAAAAAATAATAGAAAAGATCTTTTAGAGGTTGAGCAGAATGAATATGATATTTTAACAAGTTTTTTACCAAAGCAACATGGTGAAGAGGAAACCAAGAAAATTTGTGCAGATATTATCTCGAAAATTGGAGCAAATTCATTAAAAGATATGGGAAAAGTTATGGGTGAACTCAAAAAAACTCACGCAGACAAAATTGATTTTTCCAAAGCAGGATCAATGATTAAAGAATTGTTGAATAAATAATGAAATACCCAAAAGAGTATCTTGATGAAATTAAAAATAGATTGAAAGTTTCAACGGTAGTATCAAAAACTGTTTCATTAAAAAAAAGAGGTAAAGAATTTGTAGGTTTATCACCTTTCAAAAATGAAAAAACACCTTCATTTACTGTGAATGATGAAAAAGAATTTTATCATTGTTTTGCAACTTCCGAACACGGTAATATTTTTGATTTTGTGATGAAAACTCAAAATTTAAAATTTAATGAAACAGTTAAATATTTAGCTCAATTAGCAGGTATGCAGCCGTATATGTTTTCAAAACAAGATGAAGAAAGAGAGAAAAAATGGAATGATTATAAATCTATTTTTAGTTATTATGTAGATTTTTATCACAATGAACTTTTAAAAAATGAAAATTATTCGATTGCCAGAGATTATTTAAAAAATAGATCACTAAATAAAGATGATGTAAAAAAATTTAAAATAGGATACATAGAAAAAAATCCAAATTTCTTCGAAAAATTAAAAAAAAATTATAGTGAACAAACTTTGATAGAAACTGGTTTATTTTATTTAGACGAGAAAAAAAAAATTTATGTTGAAAGATTTAGAGGACGCTTAATATTTCCAATCAATAATATATCAGGCCAACCAATAGCTTTAGGTGGAAGAATAATTGAAAATTTAGATTACCTAGCAAAATATATAAATTCACCTGAAACAAATTTTTTTAAAAAAGGATCAAATTTATATAATCTGGATCTAGCAAGAAAACTTTCTAATAAAATTGATCACATTTATCTGGTTGAGGGGTACATGGATGTAGTAGGACTCAGCAAGAATGGAATTGATAATGCAGTAGCAAATCTTGGTACGTCTTTAACTAACAATCAAATTTTAACTCTAAACCAATTTTTTGATGATATCATAATTTGTTTTGATGGTGATGAAAGTGGATATAAAGCTGCAGTTAGAGCTGCCGAAAATTCAATCAAAGAACTAAAACCAGAAAAACAAATTTCATTTTTATTTCTACCAGATAAAGAAGATCCAGATAGCTATGTGAATAAAAATGGTAAAGCTAATTTTGTAGATTTTACAAAGCAGAGCAAATTATCTATTCATCAATTTATTTTTAGTCATTATAAAAAAGAAACTAAAAATAATCCATCATCGATGGCTATTTTTGAAAAAAAACTAAGAGAAATTGCAAATACAATAAAAGATAATTATATAAAAAAATACGTTTTGGAATTTTTTTTAGAAAAAATTGCTGAATTAACACCGCATTCTAATCACAATAATAAAAGATTTTATTCAAAGAAAACAAAATCATTAGAAAGTACAAAAAAATATTTTCAACAAAGTGAGTCTTTGACCGGAGTTGAATTAAAAGAGTTTTCTTTATTATATTTAGTTATAAATAAATTAAATTTGTTGCAAGCAAATATTCATTTGGTTGAAAATATTAAATTATTTACTGAGTTAAATAAAAAGATATTTGAAATGATTATTGTAAAATTAAAATCTGGCTCACAAATCACAATTCAAGATCTTAATTTGGATGTTCAATTAATAGAAAAAATAAACAAATTTGCTCCAATCAAACATATTTTAAAAAATCAATCTGACAACGATCAAAAAATAATTGAACTATTAGAGGATATCTCTAGAGATTTAATGAATTATGACCTTGAGTTTAGAATTCAGGAATTAGAATCGAAGTTTTCAGTTGATATGAGTGAGAACACATTCAATGAGCTAAAAGAGCTGAAAAAAAAGCAGAATCTCAATTAAACTGACCAAATTAGTAATGGATTTTTATATATTTGACATTATATAAGTTTTCTAATTCAAATTACTGTGGAAAAAATTATTACAAAATCGTTTGCTAGATTGATGGGTCGAGGAACTCATAGAGGTTTTATTACTTATGAAGAATTAAGCAAATCTCTAGGAAAAAGAAATTTATCAGATGAAAACCTATCTCAAGCTTTTATTCATATATTAGATGAAAATATTACTTTGGTTGAAAAAAAGTCAGATTTTAAAGTCTTAAGAAAGAAAGAAGGCTCCAATAAAGAGGAAGGAAAGACTATAGAGAAAAGTGATGATCCTATCAGAATGTATTTAAGAGAGATGGGAGGAGTAGAGTTGCTTTCTCGTGAAGGAGAGATTGCAATAGCAAAGAGAATCGAGGCAGGAAAAGATGTTATGCTAATTGCACTTTCTCAAAGTCCTATAACCGCTCAGCAATTTTTTGAATGGAACGAAAAGTTACAAAAAGATGAAATTTTAGTGAGAGAAATTATAGATATTGACACTAACTACATGGAAGATGAGTCTACTGGACCAAGTGCAAAACAGAAGAATGCAGGTGAAACTGATAAAGAAGAGGGATCAACAGACGAAGATGATGATTTTAATCCAACTCTTGCAGCAATGGAGACAGAAATAAAACCGAAAGTTTTAAAAACAGTCCACACATTAACCAAGGAATATGGAAAATTAATTAAATACCAAAAAGAAAAATTAGATTGTCTTTTGCAGTCACAAAGTTTCTCTGCATCGAAAGAAAAAGGATATGAAAAAATTGTAAATGATATTTTAGAAAATATTAAATCATTACAATTATCTCCCCCAGTCCTGGAGGATTTAGTTCAAAAACATTATATTGAAAATAAAAAAATAATTTCTTTAGAAGGTAACCTTTTAAGACTAGCTATGGATCAAAATATATCAAGAAATGAATTTATTAAATTTTATGTTGGAAATGAGATAAATCCAAATTTAAAAAAATTTTTAGATACAAATACAGTATGGAAAAATTTTTTTAACAAGAATAAAGTAGAATTTAAAAATATTAGAGAAAGACTAATAGAAACCAGTCACAAATTAGGAATTTCAGTAACAGACTATAAAAAACTAGTAAGCAGAATTCAAAAAGGTGAAAAAGAATCAAGAATTGCAAAAAAAGAAATGGTAGAAGCCAACTTAAGATTAGTCATATCTATTGCAAAAAAATATACAAACAGAGGCCTTCAGTTTCTTGATTTAATTCAAGAGGGAAATATTGGTTTAATGAAAGCAGTTGATAAATTTGAGTATAGAAGAGGATACAAATTTTCTACATACGCAACTTGGTGGATAAGACAAGCAATAACTAGATCAATAGCAGATCAGGCAAGAACAATTAGAATTCCAGTTCACATGATTGAAACAATTAACAAAATAGTGAGGACTCAAAGGTTGATACTAAGTGAGTTTGGAAGAGAAGCGACACCTGAAGAATTGTCTCAAAAATTAAGAATGCCTCTAGATAAAGTTAGAAAAGTCCTAAAAATTTCAAAAGAGCCTGTTTCATTAGAAAAACCTGTCGGTGATGAAGAAGATAGTAGTTTAGGAGATTTTATAGAAGATACTAAAGCTTTGGCTCCGTTAGAACAGGCTATAAAATCAAATTTAGGTGAAGCTACAACTAAAATTTTATCTACATTAACCCCAAGAGAGGAAAGAGTTTTGAGAATGAGATTTGGAGTTGGAATGAATACTGATCATACGTTAGAGGAAGTTGGATTGCAGTTTTCTGTAACCAGAGAAAGAATTAGACAAATAGAAGCAAAAGCTTTAAGAAAATTAAAACATCCTAGTAGGTCAAAACAGTTAAAAAGTTTTTTAGAAAGTTAAATCTTGGGCCGTTAGCTCAATAGTAGAGTACTGCATTGACATTGCAGGGGTAGTTGGAGCGTAACCAACACGGCCCACCATCTATGATTATCTTTAATTGATAAGTATAAAAAAATGATATAGTTAATTCTTATTTAGGGCCTGTAGCTCAGTTGGTTAGAGCAGTACACTCATAATGTATTGGTCCCAGGTTCGAGTCCTGGCGGGCCCACCAATAAAATCATGAACTAGTTTTTTGAAAATTCTTCTAAAATTATAAAAAGAGAATTTATATTGCCATCATTAGAATTTAAAATTGAACTAAATTCTTCTTTTTGAGTTCTTGCTAGACTAAGACCCTCTATAATTAAATCTCTTATTAAAGGATTATCTTGATTTTTTGTATAAACTCTCCAATCAATTTTTACTTCTGGTCTTTCATTGGTAGCAATTAAAATACTATTAACTATAGTGTAGTTGTTATTTAAAATCTGTTTGCTTTTAACCTCAATTTCTGGATTAGTATATTCTGCTAATCTACTTGAAAAACTTTTTAAGAAGTAATGCTCAAATAAATTCGAATAGGTATTTTTCTGTTCATCATCCAGATTTTTTCTTGCAGAACCTAAAGAGTAAAAACCAATTCCTCTTATATCTACAGTCTCTTTTGCAATTATTTTGAGTTTATTAATTTTTTCTTCTTTGGAAATATTTTCAGATAATATCTGAGAAGCTCTATTAACTGTAGATTGAATAAATACATCAGGTGAAATAGAATATGCTATATTAAAATTTGTAAATAGGATTATATAAAATAGATTAAAAATAAATAATCTTTTCATTTTATTGTTTCTTTACTTTGTATCTATCTCTTCCCAATCACCGTCTTGATTATAGATTACTTCTATGCTTCCTCTTTGAATATTTTTAATTTTATTTTCTCTATCTTGGGTATACAAACTTTTAACCGAAGCATAAAAATCTACAGAATTTGACTCTAAATTATCTAATGATTCAATATTGTTTGCTCTAAACTCTACACCTGACAACATTTTTGTAGCAGCAAACAATTCACCATCTAAAAATTCATTATTACCATTTACTGAAATATTATAATAAGGATCACCTCCCATAACATTAACAAACATTCCTGCAGTATCCCTAATTGAAGATGGTCCTAAAACTGGCAAAACTAAATAACAACCTGGACCAACTCCCCAAGCCCCTAATGTTTGTCCGTAATCTTCTTTAACATATTTGGGAAAACCCATTTCAGATGCAGGATCAAATATACCCAGTATTCCAAGAGTTGTATTTACAACTAGTCTTCCTGTATTAATTACTGCTAGTTTAATATCACCCTGTAACACATTATTTGGAATGGTTACTAAAGTTGATAAATTATTTAAGACATTACCAGTTCCTTTTTTTATTGGTGCAGGTAAAGATCTGTATCCTTGAGCTACGGGTTTTAAAATAGCTTTATCCAAACCTTGATTGAGAGCAAAAGTTGCTCGGTTCAAGGGCTCAAAACAATCTTTAGTAGATTTGCTTTTATTTGATAACACTAAATCACCATCAGATCCTGCCAAAGCATTTGATGAAATGAAAATGAATAAAAAAATAATTTTTAAAAATCTAATCATATGCTACGAATTATATAATGTATATGCATCTAAAGTAAATCAAGATTTAGTGCTAAAAATGACTTAAATATGGCTTAAAATAATCTTACAATACAACTAAAATGAGATTAAAAATTTTTTCTAATTATTCGCCAAATTTCGATCCTATAAAAAGACGCAAAACTCAAATCAAATTTTTAATTTTTCATTATACAGGAATGAAGAGAGAGCTCGATGCAATTAATAAGTTAACTAATTTTAAATCTGATGTCAGCTGCCATTACTTTATAAAAAACAACGGTGAAACTTCTGTTATGGTGCCTGATTTATATGTTGCCTGGCACGCTGGTAAATCCAGGTGGAAATATTATAAATCTCTTAATAGATATTCTATTGGTATAGAAATCAATAATCCTGGACATGACTACAATTATAAAAAGTTTTCCAAGAAACAAATTCAATCTTTAACAAAGTTAAGCAAAATATTAATAAAAAAATATAAAATTAATTCTAAAAATATTTTGGGACATTCAGACGTGGCCCCAGAAAGAAAAAAAGATCCAGGAGAAAAGTTTCCATGGAAAGAGCTATCAAAGCAAGGCATAGGCTTATGGCATTCATTGTCAATTCAATCACTTAAAAAAAATAGAAAAATTGAATTAGATAAAGTTAGTAAAAAAATGTTTTATAACAATCTATCAATAATTGGGTATGTGGTGAAAAAAA
Source organism: uncultured Pelagibacteraceae bacterium (assembly GCA_902573295.1). GTDB lineage: Bacteria > Pseudomonadota > Alphaproteobacteria > Pelagibacterales > Pelagibacteraceae > Pelagibacter. Next base: position 43,021 of record CACGJB010000004.1, read on the forward strand.
CCGAAAACTCAAAAAAAAGAAAATTTAACAGTTATATTGTCAAAGCTTTTCAAAGAAGATTTAGACAAGAATTGGTTAATGGTAAGATTGATAAAGAATGTTTGATTATTAGTAATAATTTAGCAAAAAAATTTTCATAAAATTCCTTGAAGTTTTTAAAATTAGTAATAAGTTGAACTCGCCAGATAAATGACTTATCGCTTTAATTCATTTTAAAGAGGAAAGTCCGGGCTCTACAAGGACACAGTGCCAGGTAATACCTGGCGGGGGAAACCCTAGGGATAGTGCCACAGAAAATAAACCGCCATAACATGGCAAGGGTGAAAAGGTGTGGTAAGAGCGCACCGGTTCTATTGGTAACAATGAACGCTGGAAAACCCCACTGGGAGCAAGACTAAGTAGAGATGACATTGTTGAAAAACTAAAAGCCGTCCTTGGCTAGTCATCAGGGTTAGTTGCTTGAGCTTAAGAGTGATCTTAAGCCTAGACAAATGATAGGTTTAAATGACAGAACCCGGCTTATAGTTTATCTGGCACTTCAAATCAAAATATCACTATAGGTTTCTTTGTTTGTTCTCATTTTTTTAAGTACCAATGTCTATTTTCTTTACTACTAAAACATATATCAGTACTAAAATAATAGGTATTGACGTCTAGTTGTAAAACCCATAATATCCCATAAATTCCCATTTATGTGGGAATAAAGGAAATTATGTTTTATGTTTTTATCAACATACGAAAACAAATTAGACAAAAAAGGGAGAGTATCTGTGCCTGCTAGTTTTAGGTCACATTTATCTAACTTAGGTTACAATGGTGTTATATGTTATCCATCATTTAATAACTCATCTATAGAAGCATGCTCCCAAGATAGAATTGAAAAAATTTCTTCAGCAATTGACTCCTTAAATCCCTTTGAGGAAAAAAGAGATTACTTTGCAACATCAATATTAGCAGAAAGTATAAATTTACAATTTGATAGTGAGGGAAGAATTTCACTTTCATCAAAATTATTAAAACATGCAAAAATAAAAAACAGCATGTTGTTTGTTGGTCAAGGTCAAACATTTCAAATATGGGAACCAACAGCATTTGAAAAATTTAAGATAACAGCGAGGAAAAAAGCAAATATTAATCGTGGTAATCTTAAATGGGAGCTTCAACATAACAAACAATAGGGGATAAAAGATGACAATTAATTTTAAAGCACCAGAGATAAAAGAGCTACAGCCACGACTACTAGTTTTAGGAGTTGGTGGAGCTGGCGGAAATGCAATCAATGAAATGATTGAAAATAATATGCAAGGAGTAGAGTTTATTGCAGTCAATACTGATGCGCAAGATTTGAAGCTTAGCAAAGCAAAAACAAGAATTCAAATTGGTTTAAATTTAACTAAAGGATTAGGAGCTGGTGCAAAACTTGATATCGGTCAAGCAGCAGCTGATGAATCTTTAAATGAAATTGTAAATACACTTCAAGGTGCAAATATGGTTTTTATTGCAGCTGGTATGGGTGGTGGAACAGGCACTGGTGCTGCTCACGTCATCGCTAGAGCTGCTAAAGAATTAAATATCTTAACTGTAGGTGTTGTGACTCTTCCATTTTTATATGAAGGCCCCTCTAGAATGAGAAGAGCACAACAAGGTTTAGAAGAGTTGAGAAAACATGTTGATACAATAATTGTTATTCCTAACCAAAACCTCTTTAAAATAGCTAATGAACAAACAACATTTGAAGAGTCTTTTAATCTTTCAAATAATGTTTTAAGGCATGGTGTTCAAAGTGTTACAGATTTAATGGTAAGACCTGGAATAATCAATTTAGATTTTGCCGATGTAGAAACTGTTATGGCAGCAATGGGCAAAGCTATGATGGGAACAGGAGAAGCTGAAGGTGAAGGTCGTGCAATGCACGCTGCAGAAATGGCAATAAGCAACCCTTTAATTGACGACTATACTTTAAAAGGTGCTAAAGGATTGTTAGTTAATATTACCGGAGGTAAAGATCTTAAACTTTTTGAAGTAGATGAAGTGGTAAATAAAATAAGATCTGAAGTAGATGCAGAAGCAGAAGTAATTATTGGTGCTATAACTGATGTAGAGCTAGACGGGAAAATTAGAGTATCAATTGTTGCAACTTCTCTTGACGGCCAACAACCAGAATCAAAATCTGTTGTAAACATGGTTCATAGAATTCATAATCGTAATCCTGGTTACTCTGATTTTTCAAATATTGGATCTTCCCAATCTTTCAATTTTTCAAACACAACTGCATCAAATCCAATTACACAAGGTGCAAATGCTTTAAAGCTTGAAAATGAGATTGTCCAAGAACAACAAACTGATAGTTCTCACAATCAAATGATGAGTGAAGAAGTTATCCAAAATACTAGCATGGAAAGTGAGAGTATAGTTCAGGATAGTTCAGTTAATGAAATGGAAAAATCATTTGCTCAAGAGGCTATGGAAACTAATCATGAATCTCTTGAGAACGATATTGATGAGGAAGTTTCTAATGATCTTAAAGAATTTGGAGTTGATTCTGATGCACCAGATTTATTCAGTTCAGAAACTGAAAACTCAAGTCCAGATGAACTTTTGTCCTTAGATCAAGAGCAAGAAGAGGATGATCTTGAGATACCAGCATTCTTAAGAAGACAAAAAAATTAATGGTCTTCCAAGAAATAAATGGACGCCACCATAGTACCGAAAATGCAAAAGCATTATCCGGTACTGCTAAAAGAAATTATTAGCGTTATTTCCCCTCAACATGGTGGCACATTTATTGATTGTACCTTCGGTCAAGGTGGCTATACCAAAAAAATATTAGATTTTGAAAATACAAATGTAATTGCTCTTGATAGAGATAAAGAGAGTGAAAAAATTGCTAATCAATTAATAGAAAACTTTGAAAATAGATTTATTTTTAAAAATATTAAATTTAGTCAATTAAATAATTTAAAGCTCAAAAATGAAAACATAAGAGGTGTAATTTTTGATCTTGGCTATTCTTATACTCAAATAAAAGACCTACAAAAAGGATTATCATTTGATGCTGATGGTAAATTAAATATGCAACTGGGATTAAACAGTTATTCAGCAGAAGACGCAATAAATAAACTAGATGAAAAAGAATTAGAAAAAATTTTCAAATTTTTTGGAGACGAAAAAGAGGCCAAATACATTGCACGAAATATTACAAAAGAGAGATTAAAAAATAAAATTGATACAAAAAGTTTAGTTGAAATTATTGATAAATCAAAAAAAAGAAAAAATTTTAAAGTGCATAACGCGACTAAGGTTTTTCAGGCACTTAGAATATTTGTAAATAATGAAATAAGTGAATTAATTTATGGACTTATTAATGCTGCTAAAGTTTTAAAAAAAGGGGGTGTTTTAGGAGTAGTTACATTTCATTCTTTAGAAGATAAAATTGTAAAATATTTTTTTAAAAGTCTTTCTCAAAATAAAAGTATTTCAAGATATAGCCCCGTCACAGAACAACCAGAGACCCTGTTTAATTTAATACAAAAAAAACCAATAACTCCTTCAGAAGAAGAGTTAAACGAAAATCCACCATCTAGATCTGCAAAATTTAGATATATAATAAAAAAAACTGATTTTTATAATTTTGATACCGATATAGAAGAGCAATTCAAAAATTACATTGAAATTGAAAATTACGGAGACAAACTGTGAAAAAATTTGCTTTAGTAGCAGTGATTTTTTTTTTAGTCTTATCAACTGCAATAATTAAAAATACGGCTAAAGAGATTGAAGATGAAATATTTACGGTAAAAGAGAATATTAGAGTTTTAAAGTCTGAATTTGAAAATGTATCTTTGGAGTACGATTTTTTAAGTTCTGCAGAAAGATTGCTTGAATACCAATCTCAGTATTTTGAGGATGATTTAATTCAAAAAAATATAAACGATATAAAAATCTACAATATTTTAGATGATAAAAATAAAATCCAAAATTATAAAATTATTAAAGAGTAATGGCCGAAAATAAATCAAAATTAATTATAGAAGATTATAAAAGCGATTTTATATTTAAGAAAAAAGTGAATGGATTAAATATTAAATTTAATCGTGTAGCTTTTATTTTCTTTGTTTTTTTTATTATATATTTATTTTATACAATACACTTAGTTCAATTAGGTTCACGAAAAAGTAAATTAGAAAAAATAAATAATTTTTCCGCAATTAATAATCAGCTTTATCGAGCAGACATCATAGATATTAATGGAAATTATTTAGCTAAGACAGTTAAATCGATTGATATTGGTTTAAAAACATCAGATATAATCAATGAAAAAAAATTACTTCTAAGTTTAAACATTATTTTTCCTGATAAAAATTTTGATGAAATAAAAAAAAAAATAAAAACTAAGAAATTTCTTTATTTAGAAAGGAAAATTTCAGAGGAAAATTATGAAAAAGTAATGAAATTAGGTGACAAATCTTTAGTTCCAGAAGAAAGAGTTTTAAGAATGTATCCTCAAAAAAATCTTTTTAGTCATGTTTTAGGTCAGATAGATGATGACAATAATGGTATTTCTGGATTAGAAAAATCGTTAAATGATGAACTTAGAAAATCTAAAGACCCAATTAAACTTACATTAGATAAAGATATTCAATTTTTAATTAGAAGAGAATTAATTAAATATCAGGATATTTTTAAAAGCAAAGGTAGTGCAGCCATTTTAATGGATGTAAATAATGGCAATATTTTATCATTAGTTTCTCTCCCAGATTTTAATCCAAATGAAAGACAAAATATTACAGATGTAAATTATATTAACAGGGTAACTAAAGGAACATATGAACTTGGGTCTGTATTTAAAGCATTTACTTTTGCTAGCGCCTTAAATGAAAAGGTAATTAAACCAGAGACTGAATTTTTAGATTTACCCAAATCAATTAAATGTGACAAATACAAAATAGGTGAGTACGACAATGAAATACCATCGGATTTAACTGCAGAGCAAATTTTAGTTAGATCAGGAAATATAGGATCTGTAAAAATTGCTCAAAAAGTTGGCTCAGAAAAATTTAAATTATTTTTAGAAAAAGTTGGTGTGTTAAGTGATATTGATTTTGATATTGAAGAAGTTGCTCCTCAAAAAAATTATGATTTTGGAAAATGCCGATTGGCTACAGCTTCTTTTGGACATGGAATAGCAACTACAATTCTCCAATTAGCAAAAGGTTATTCTGTTTTATCAAATGGCGGTTATGAAATTAAGCCAACATTAATTTATAAAGAAAATAATTTTAATAAAAAAAAAGAAAGAATATTAAACAGAGGTATTTCAGAACAAGTTGTTAGCGCTTTAAGAAAAATTGTAAATACTGAGGAAGGGACAGCTAAATTTGCAGATGTTCAAAATTTTGAAATTGGTGGAAAAACAGGGACCGCTGATCAACCTGAGGGAGGGGCATATTCTGAGGCAAAAATAAATACTTTTGCTTCTATTTTTCCCACATCAAATCCAAAATTTGTTTTTGTTTTAATGCTAGATACTCCAAAAAAATCTAAAGATTATTATTATAAGTATAGAAATCGAAAAGGAGGTTGGAAGGGTACACTTTATAATACAGCTGGCTGGACCTCAGTAGAAGTTGCAGGAAAAGTAATAGACAAAATTGGGCCTATTTTAGCCACAAAATATATAGAGGTTAATTAAAAATGCTTCTAGGAAACTACTTTCATAACATAAATAAAAATTATAGAAATTTTTCTTTTTCAGGAATTTCATTTGATACGAAAAGTATTAAAAAAAATAATATTTTTTTTGCAATCAAAGGAAATACTATTGATGGTAATGAATTTATTCCTAAAGCAATTAAAAGTGGATCTAAAATAATTGTAACTGAAAGAAAAGTAAATCAACTCCAAAATGGGATTTTATATATTTATACAAAGAATATTAGAAAATTATTAGCTGAAACTGCTTTTAAAATTTATAATAAAAAACCAAAAAATTTAATCGCTGTTACAGGTACAAACGGAAAATCTTCAGTTGCTGATTTTTATTATCAAATATTAGAATTAAATAATAAAAAAGCTGCTTCAATTGGTACATTAGGTGTTAAATCAAAAAGAATTAATTTAAATTTATCTAATACCACAATAGATCCAATTAAATTAGCTAAAATTTTGAGTAATTTAAAAACTCAAAAAATAGAAAATGTAATTATGGAAGCTTCAAGTCATGGTTTAAAACAAAATAGATTAGATGGTTTGAAATTTAATTCGGGTATATTTACTAATTTATCCCAGGATCATCTTGATTATCATAAAAATTTAAAAAACTATTTAAAAGCAAAACTTTATTTATTTGAAAATCTAATCCAAAAAAGAGGTAATGTAATTACAGATCAATTAATACCAGAGTTTAAAAACATAAAAAAAATTACAATTAATAAGAAATTAAAATTGCATACACTAAATGATAAGAAAAATAATATAGAGCTCCAATCTCACAATTTTAAAGGAGAGGGTCAATTAATTAGAGTTAAATCAAATGGTTTGATAAGGGATCTAAATTTAAATTTAATTGGAAAAATACAATTAAAAAATGTTTTGATGGCAATAATTGCAGCAAAACATAGCGGCGTTAGTTTAGATAAAATTTTAAATACAATTCCAAAATTGAAGCCAGTTGAGGGAAGATTTGAAAAAATTGGCAAAATTAAAAATCAATCAAAAGTAATTCTTGATTATGCTCATACACCTGATGCTTTAAAAACTTGTCTTTTAAATCTTAGAGAGCAGTTTCCAAATAAAACAATCACGGTATTATTCGGTTGTGGAGGAAATAGAGATCAAAATAAAAGAGCCAAAATGGGAAAAATAGCAAGTGATTTTGCAGATAGTATCATTCTTACTAATGATAACCCTAGATTTGAAAATCCACAAAAAATAAGAAGAGATATAAAAAAGGGAATTAAAAAAAAGAGAATTATCGAAATATCTAATAGAGCAATTGCAATAACACAAGCTATTCATAATTTGAATTCAGGTGACATTTTGTTAGTTGCTGGAAAAGGTCATGAGAAAACACAAGATATTGGAAATAAGAAAATTTTTTTTTCAGATAGAAAAGTAATTTTAAATGCTATTAAGAATAAAAATAATAATTTATCAGATAATTTAAAATTAAATGTGGTTAAAGAGGCAGTTAAAATTAAAAAATTATCTCCCTTTACGTTTTTAAAAACTGCAAGAATTAATTCTCAAGAAGTTACTAAAAATGATATTTTTTTTGCTATCAGAGGTAAAAAAAATGATGGTAATAAATATGTTGCTCAATCATTCAAGAGAAAAGCATCGTTAGCTGTAGTCAACAAAATTCAAAATAAATTAAATAAAAATCGTCAGATTAAAGTAAAAAATACTTTAAAATTCTTAACAGGTATTTCAAAAACTTTTAGAAAAAGTATTGATACAAATATTATAGCTATTACAGGTAGTTGTGGCAAAACCACTCTTAAAGAATTGCTAGGCGAAGTACTGAGTAAAATTTCGAAAGTAAGTATTTCCCCAAAATCTTATAACAATAAATTTGGAGTCCCATTGAGTCTTTTTAATTTAAAACAAAATGATGAATTTGGAATTTTAGAGGTTGGAATGGATAAAAAAGGTGAAATTGATTATTTGTCAAAAATAATAAAACCAGATGTTGGAGTAATAACAAATATAAATTATGCACATGCTAAAAATTTTAAAAATATTAAACAGATTGCTTTGGCAAAATCTGAAATTATTAACAACATAAAACCTTATGGGTATGTTGTATTGAATGCTGATGATGGTTATTTTCAATTGCATAAAAAAATTGCTAAAGAAAAGAAAATTAAAGTAGTTTCTTTTGGTATTAAAAATCAGAATGCAGAAATCAAATTAACTAATATTAAGACTTTTGGAAAAAAATTTAAAATTAATATTCAGTTAAATAGTAAAAAAAAGTATTTCATATTATCAAATGATTTTCAAAACAATTTATACAATACACTTGCTGCTTTAGCAGTTATTAGTATTTATAAAAATATATTTAATCTAAATGAAAATATTTTTCTTAATTTTAAAATTCCTGGGGGAAGGGGAGATCATTCTGTAGTAAAAATTGATAATAAAAAAATTAATTTAATTGATCAAAGTTATAATTCAAATCCTCTATCATTAAAATCAGCAATAAAAAATTTTGATAAAATAAACTCGAAAAAATCTAATAAATATTTACTGATTGGTGACATGTTAGAGCTCGGTAGTCATTCTAAAAAACTTCATCAATCCATAGCTCCAATAATTAATCAAACTAAGATAGATAAGGTGTTTGTTAAAGGTAAAATGGCATCTATAATATTTGCAAGTATCTCAAAAGCTAAAAAAGGCAGGATTTTATCAAACAAATATCAAATTATTGATTTGATTAGAAAAGATTTAAATAATAATGATTATTTAATGATTAAGGCCTCACTTGCGACAGGATTCAACGAAATAGTTAAAGATCTGAAAGGATTGCATTAAATGCTTTACCAATTGTTATTA
>CACGJB010000005.1 GCA_902573295.1 uncultured Pelagibacteraceae bacterium
GTAACAGTGGTACTGATGTTTTTAATTCACGTCGGTTTCTGTATGTATGAAGTTGGAGCTTCTCGATACAAACACCATCAACATACTCTAATGAAAAATACTATGCTGATACCTTTGGTAACAGTAACTTGGTTTTTCTTTGGTTGGTGGATTTACTGGGCATTCCCAACAGGACCGGGAATTGCACCTTCAATAATGAATGAAAGTACCGCGCTTATAACAGATGAATCTGCTTTTAGTGCTACATGGTACACAGCAACAAGTGAGTTAATGGCTGTCAATCTGGGAGACCACATTTCTGGTGTTTTCTGGGCTGCATTCCTATTATTCTCATGGACTGCTGCGTCTATTGTTTCAGGAGCAATCATTGAAAGAATTACAACTTTTGCATTTGGCATATTAGCCATAGCAATAGGTTCTGTATTTTGGACAATTGATGCTGCTTGGGGATGGCACTTTGATGGATGGATGCTTAAAATTTTAGGATACCACGATGCTTATGCATCAGGAGTAATTCACGCAATTGCGGGTGGATTTGCTTTAGGTGTTCTTATGGTTTTAGGACCAAGAATTGGTAAGTTTTCATCAAGTGGTGAACCAAGAAACATTGGACCAAGAAATCCTTGGCTAGTTACAGTTGGATTATTTTTAATTTATACTGGATTCTGGGGATTTTATGCAGCGTGTAACATACCAATCTTTGACCTTGGACCTGAATACGGGATGGAAGGTGTAACTTATTGGACAGCTACAAACATATATGTAACCCCTACTACACTTAGTGGTATTACTTTTAACTTCTTGATGTCGTTATCAGGAGGATTATTAGCTGGTTATTGGATTGCTAAAGGTGATCCTTTCTGGACATACTCAAGTGGACTAGCAGGTGTTATCTGTGCTTCAGCTGGAAATGATTTATATCACCCAATTCAAGCAATGATCATTGGTATGATCGGTGTTGTGATTGCATACAAACTACATTACTGGGTTGAACGTAAGTTCAAAATTGATGATGCAGTTGGTGCAGTAGCAGTACATGGTTATGCTGGATTTGTTGGTCTAGTAATTTGTGGTTTTGTTTTAAATGGTTATCCATCATCTGGTTACAGTGTTGGAGCTATGTGGGATGGAACTACTTATGCTACTATTAACCCATTAGGACAATTTCTAGGAGCAATAATTATGTTCGTAGTTCTTGGACTAATACCAGGCTATATCATAGCTAAAGTACTTAACGGTATGGGCAAACTAAGAATCCCACGTGAAGTAGAAATAGCTGGATTAGACTATGAAATGATGGAATCTGCTAAAGAAGACGAAAAAGCAGTTTCATCCGCAACCAGGTAAAGGAGATACAATATGGCAACAGTTACAAATTGGATCGATCACCTAAACAAACCTGCTGAAGAAGTTGTAGGTGCTGTTTATCCTGGTGCTGGATCCGTAGAAGGAATACTAGTTATAGTTGGTATTATTTTATGGGTTGGTTGGCATGTTTTAACAGCTAAATCTGAAAGTGAAGAGCTTGATAGACTAGCTAGAAAAAGACATAGTGCTAACGATCATAAAAGCAATATTACTGACTGGTAATTTAAATTAAAATTTGGGCGCTACTTAAATGTGGCGCCCTTTTTTTTTACAAAAAATTATGACTGATAAAGACAACGAAGAACTAAGACCCTCAAAAATGAGAGGTGTAGCATTTCCTAAGGCTAAGTATGGTGTAATACTAGCTGTAATTGTAATTATTGTTGTGAATTTAATTTATTATAAAGAAACAATTTTATCTTTTTTTAAATAATTGTGTTAACCTAAGTTGTGGCTAAAAATTTATTTCAAATTGCTAAACAAAAAAAAATTAAATATTTTTTAATAAGTTTTGTAGACTTATTTGGTGTACTAAGATCAAAATTAGTGCCTGCTCACGCAATAAAGGATATGCAGAGTGCAGGAGCTGGTTTTGCTGGTTTTGCTGCTTGGCTAGATATGACTCCAGCAGATTCTGATATGTTTGGAATTCCTGACCCAGATAGCTTAATTCAACTTCCATGGAATAAAGAAGTTGGATGGTTAGCATCTGACTTATGGATGAATGGTAAACCAGTAGATGCATCACCCAGAGTTATGTTAAAAAATCAGATAAAAAAACTTAAAAAACAAAATTTAACAATGAAATCAGGTGTTGAATGTGAATATTTTTTGATTTCACCTGATGGCAACTCAATTGCAGATCCAAGAGATACACAATCCAAACCTTGTTATGACCAATCTGCATTAATGAGAAGGTATGATTTAATTAAGGAAATTTGTGACTGTATGATTGAAATGGGATGGGGCCCATATCAAAATGATCATGAGGATGCTAACGGACAATTTGAAATGAATTGGGATTATTCAGATTGCCTAAAAACAGCAGATAGACATACCTTTTTTAAGTTTATGGTAAAAACAATTGCTGAAAAGCACGGATTAAGAGCAACATTTATGCCTAAACCATTCGGAAATTTAACCGGGAATGGTTGTCATGCCCATGTATCTGTTTGGCAAGGTAGTAAAAATAAATTCTTAGACAATAAAGATAAGCTTGGTTTAAGTAAAATGGCGTATAATTTTTTAGGTGGAGTAATTAAAAACGCATCATCTTTATCTGCATTTTTTAACCCAACAATCAATAGTTACAGAAGAATAAACGCACCACCTACAAAATCTGGAGCATCATGGTCACCGAGTAGTATTTCTTACACAGGTAATAATCGAACACACATGATAAGAATCCCTGATCCTGGAAGATTTGAATTAAGATTAATGGATGGTTCTGCTAATCCTTACTTATTGCAAGCAAGTGTTTTAGCAGCTGGTCTATATGGTTTAAAAAATAAAGTTGATCCAGGTAAGCCTTTAGATTGCAATATGTATGAAGATCATCATAAATATCCCAACTTACCTAAACTACCTGATGAACTTGAGCAGTCATTAAATTTATTAAAAAATAATAAAGATATAAATGATGCTTTTGGCAAAGATGTAGTTGAAAGTTACATAAAGTTAAGAAGTTCAGAAATGAATGAATTCAAGTCAAAAGATAGTTTTGATAAAACAAAAGATGTTACAAAGTGGGAAAAAGATAATACTCTAGATTGTTAGTGCATGACTATATTATCTAACGGTCATCAGTGGAAATATACGGAATTTACAGACAATAAAAATTACTTATTTAATAAAAAAGAAATTCTAAGTTCTCTAACTTCAAAAGAAATTGATGATGCTTATAAGAGTATTTCTAAGTGGAAAGATTATTCTCCTACCCCCCTACTTTCTTTAAATAAACTTTCGAAGGAATTAAATTTAAACAAAATTTTTTATAAAGATGAAAATAAAAGATTTGATTTAAAATCTTTTAAAGCTTTAGGTGGAGCTTATGCAGTAGAAAAAGTGACCAAAGGAAATAAAGATATAGTCGTAGCAACAGCTACTGCTGGCAATCATGGAAGATCAGTTGCCTGGGGAGCTAGACGATTGGGATTAAAATGTAAAATATTTATTAGTGAATTTGTAAGTGATGCAAGAGGCAAAGCTATGTCTGCACTTGGAGCAGATGTAATAAAAGTAAAAGGTAATTATGAAAAATCATTGATGGAATGTATAAAGCAATCTACTGAAAATAATTGGCAAATAGTTCAGGATGTTGCTTGGAAAGATTATATGATTGTACCTAAGTATACGATGGCAGGTTATACAGTCATGATGAAAGAAATAGCTGATCAAATCCAAGAGGAGAAAATAACCCACATTATTTTACAGGCAGGTGTTGGTGGCATGGCTGCTGCCATGGTTGCGGGTATTGCAAGATATTTGAACTATGTTCCAACAATTATAGTTGTTGAACCGGATAGTGCCGCGTGTGTAATGGAAAGCATTAAAACTGGTAAAATAGAAAAAATAGATATTAAAAGAGAAAGCTTAATGGGTGGAATGTCTTGTGGTGAAGTATCATTAGTCCCATGGGAAATACTCAAAAATTCAGTTAAACATTGTATTAGTTTACCAGATGATGATATTGCAAAAACTATGAAACAACTTGGAAATTCTAGCTTTAGTGATGAAAAAATAATTGCAGGAGAAAATTCAGCGCCTGGAGTAATCAGTCTGATTGCAAGTTGTGAAGACCAAGCAATTAAAGAAAAATTGGATCTAAATGAAAAATCTAATGTTTTGGTTTTTGGTTGTGAGGGAGATACTGACCAAGAAATGTATCAAAAGTTAATTAACCAAAATTAAACCAATGAGTAGCACAGGTATTTTTTGGATAAGAGAGGATTTTAGAATTGAAAATAATCCTGCACTATCGTTTGCAACACAAAATCATGAAAGCGTAATTGCATTATATATTTATAATAATAATGATTTTGATGATAAAAGAGAAGCTCAAAAATGGTGGGTTTTTAAATCTCTAGAAAATTTAAAAAAAGAATTATCAGAATTTAAAATTAATCTTGAAATAGTAAAAGGTGATGAATTAGAGATTTTTTCTAAATTAAATAAAAAAGATAAAATTTCAATTTATTGGAACAAAATTTATGAGCCAGATGTTATAGCTAAAGGAAAAAAAATACGTGACTTATTTATTAAAAATGAAATTAATTATAAATATTTCAAGGGAAATATTTTAAATGAATTTCAAGAGATAACAAAAAATGATGGAACTCCCTTTAAAGTGTTTACCCCTTTCTGGAGAAATGCTGAACAAGTGTATTTAAATCAGCCTCCAAGTAAAAATTATATTGTTAAAAAGAAAACAAAAAAGATTTCATATTTTAAAAAGTGTATTGAACCAAAGGATATTTTACCAAAGAAAAATTGGTATGAAAAATTTGAAAAATATTGGAAAGTTTCAGAAAATGACTCAAAAAAAATACTTAAAAACTTAATTGAAAATAAAATTAAGGATTATGGAACAGTTAGAGACATACCTTCTGTAGAGGGTACTTCAAGATTGTCCCCTTACATCAAACATGGCCAAATTCATGTAGGGAATATTTGGAAGAAATGTTCTGAAATTAAATCAAAAGGAATTGGTTATAGAAAATATATTAATGAGCTTGGTTGGAGAGAGTTTTCACATAGTTTAATTAATTATTTTCCAGAATTCTTAAAAGGAAATTTTAGAAAGGAATTTGATAAATTCCCTTGGGTAAAAAACGAGAAATTCTTAAAAACATGGAAAAGAGGAATGACCGGTTATCCTATTATCGATGCTGGTATGAGAGAATTATATGAGACTGGATGGATGCATAATAGAATAAGAATGGTTGTTGGCTCATTTTTAGTCAAACATTTGAGAATTAATTGGACCGAAGGTGAGAAGCATTTTAGAAATTGTCTACTAGATTTTAATAAAGCAAATAATGTTGCTCAATGGCAATGGGTTGCTGGTTGTGGTGCAGATGCAGCACCCTACTTTAGAATTTTCAATCCAATTCTTCAGGGTGAAAAATTTGATAAAGAAGGGATTTATGTAAAAAAATGGGTTCCTGAACTCAAAAATGTTCCTAATAAATTTATACATAAACCATGGGAAATGGAATTAAAGTATCAAGAAGCTATAAAAACAATTATTGGTAAAGACTATCCTAGCCCTATTGTGATTCATGAAAAGGCAAGAGCTGCAGCTCTTGAAGCATTTCAATCATTAAAGAAAAAATAAATATAATTTTATTCACCAATAAAATGATGAACTATAATCCTTTTTTGAATCTCTAATCTATGCTCAAACAAATATATGCCCTGCCAAGTGCCAAGCAACAATTCACTATCTTTCACACTTAGAGAAATTTGATTATTTGTTAATGCGGATTTAATATGTGCAGGCATATCATCTTTTCCCTCAGTAGTATGAACATATAGTTTGTTATCCATAGGAGCTAATTTATCAAAATAATTTATTAAATCTGTTTGTACATCTGGGTCTGCATTTTCTTGTACAACTAATGAAGCACTTGTATGCTGAATACTTAAATTAAGTATACCATTTTTAAATTTATTTTGACTAATCCATTGAATTGTATCATTAGTAAACTCATATAACTTTTGACCGCTAGTATTAATTTGAAAATTATAAAATTCTTGTTTCATTAATTATACTCCTTCGATGTAAGCTCATACAAACGACTAATGGTTCGTTTAAATGGTTTTTCTAAAAATTTAGAAGAGGTAAGTTGATCTAAATTTTGATCAGCTGTAACTGCTAATAAAATATTTTTATCATAAATTACATCTAACAAAGTGATAAACCGTTGTTGTTGATTTGAATTCACATCATTAAACTGAGGTATTTGCTCAATTACCATAAATTTACAATTTTTAGTTATCTCTAAATAGTCTTCAGCACCTAAATTTTGATCACATAATTTATCAAATTTTATTCTTAATATGCCATCATAAAAATTTTCTATTTTTAAATTTCTACCTTTTACATTAATTGAAATTGTAGATTTTTTTTTATTTTTAGTAATTGTTCTAAAAAATTTATTAATTTTAAAGTTAGTTTCTTGACTCAAAGGGTAAAAATATCTTTGCTGTTGATTGTCATTTGATTTTCTATAATCATCTTCAATTTTAAGTTCATGTTCTATAGATTGTTGCTGCATTTTTTTTATAAAGGGCATAAATTGTTCCCTTTGAAGACCATCTTTATAAAGTTCTGAAATTTTAGTATTAGAGGTTACAATTATTTTAATATTCTCTTTAAATATTTGATCAAATAATTTTCCTAAAATCATAGCATCTACAATATTAGTTACTTGAAATTCATCAAAATAAATTAGAGAAGTCTTTGATTTTAAATCTTTAACAAATAAATCGATTATGTTTTCTTCACTATTTTCTTTTCTTTCATAAGCAAAATCATGAAAATTTAACATAAATTCATTAAAATGTTTTCTTAATTTTTTTTTATTTAACAAATCAAAAAAAAAATTTAAAATCATAGTCTTTCCTACCCCAACATCTCCATAAAGATAAAAACATTTTTGAGATGATTTTTTTGAAAATAATTTTGAAAAAAATGATGTGAAATTAATTTGATAATATTCTTCTAATATTTTAATAACATTAATTTGATTTATGTTTATCTCTAAATCCTGATTTTCACAAAAAGATATAAATTCTTTTTCAAATGATTTAGACATTAATTTTTTTTAGTTTTAAAATCGATACCATATTCTGATCGTGGACCTTTTCTCAATCCAAATGGACCAGGGATAAATAGTGTCATTGGATTAGTTCCTTGTTCAAGATCTACTCTATGAAAAGTATTTGCTGATCTGAAACCAATATAACCTGGCTTTCTCCAAAATTTTCCGTATTTTGTGGTCTCCCAATATCCTCCCCTTAAAATAATTGTGATATAAGGACATAAATGATTGTGAACACCGTCACCATGATCGTCATCTAGCATCTCATGAATTAATATATTGAACGGAAACCATTTAGGTCTATTTCTGAACAATACATAGTATCTATTCATCCAGGGTTTTGCTTCTTTAAAATTAGGATGAGAAGGTCCTCTATCTAATACAACTTTTTTTCTTCCAATTTTTTCTAAAAATTTTAGAAACATTAATTAAGTCTAATGATTGCATTATTTTTAACTACAAACATTTTTTCATCAAAAAATACTGGTTTTAATATTTTTTCATTATCAATTTTTAAAGTAGAAATAGTTTTTCCATTGGCTATATCAATTACTAACAACCTACCATTGTTTGTTGAAAGATAGATATTGTCTTTACCAATAATAAATCCTGTTGGTTTAATTAAATTACGTTTTTTTAATTTAAAATTATCAAATATATCGGTAACCCTTATTATGCTTCCTTTATTTTTATCAATTAAAAAAAGATAACCTTCTAACGATATTGTAAATAAGATATTTCCTATGATTATTGGTCTTAAATTAGAATTTATTTTTGTTTCCCAATTAAAATTTCCACTATCAATATCTATTGAAAAAAATTGATTCTGATTATTAGAAAAGTAAAGCGATTTATTATCTGTAACGATATCAGAAGTTTCTAACGAAAATGACGACTCATAAATTAACGTATTTTGTGTAGGGAGTTGCCATAATAATTGACCATTATTTAAATCGACTGCACTTATATCCCCAATTGAATTATTAAAATAAACAATGTCTTTCACAATAACAATTGATAATTTTTTTTGTGATCTTATCAAAGAATTTTGTGTTTTTACGCTCCATAATTCATCACCATTTTTTAAAGAGAAACATCTTAGGGTATTGGAAAAATCAACTGTAAAAAATTTATCCTGATATATTTTGATCTGAGAATTGAAAGGAGCAACATTTCTTTTTGACCAAATTATTTCACCAGTTTCAATATTTAACATATAATATTTTGCTAAATTGTCTGTTGCAATCAAATAATTTTCATTATTTGAAAATTGCAAAATAGGTTTTAATTTTTTTTCAGATTTTGAGTAATAATTTTTTTTCCATTCTAACTTTGACTCTTCGTTAAATTTTAAAATAGTACCTTTGTTATCAAAAAAAATTAAACTTTTATTATGAAAAACGATTTCAGGTTCATATTGATAGAAATTTTTAATTTTCGAAAATTTATATTTAGATAAAGTTTTAAGTTTTCCATCAAAATTTACCCTACCATTGTTATTGGTTAAATAATCTATTTTTTTATTTGCGTTAAAATTTCCCTCAAGTTTTATTTTAAGATTTTGATTAAACTCTTTTTCATAAACTGAACTTTTCTTAAGAATTTCCTCAGACTTAGATGTATTTATAGTATTGGTGTCTTCATTAATTGTTTCTGATGTTGACCAAAACTTAGAATTTTTGTTTAGTGAACATCCTGTTAAAATAATTAAAATAAATAAATATATAATCTTATTCACTAAAATCTCTATTCAATCTCTTTTGAACTTCTTTATTTATATCGGGATTAGTATTTTCTAATGAAATAATTTTTTCATAGAATTCTCTAGATTTTTGTTTTTGGTTTTTTGAATAATAATACTCAGCCATTAAATATAAAGCGTGTGATTTCCATACGCTTTCTGAGTTTATTAATGGATTTAAAATATCTAACAATTCATTCTCATTATCATCAATTTCAGCTGCATAAAATAAAGCTTTTTTATAGATAACTAAATTTTTAATTTCTTTATCGAGGGATGTGTCATTAATAATTGTTTGAAACAACTCAAATACAACTTTTTTATCCAAAACTAAATCGTTATCGATAATAAAATATAATGATAATGGAGAATAAGTTGGATCTTTTTTACCTATAATTTCAATTAATTTATTTGCCGTTTCATCTTTTGATTTTTCTGAGTACTCTATGATTATTGAATTATAATTATCTGAAGTTTCTTTTTTTTTATTTGTTAAGTATTTGTCAAAGCCATAAACGGCTGTCACAATAATTACTAAAATTATTATTCCTAATGTTATTTTATTTTTATTGTTTATAAAAAAATTTCTAATTTTTTCGTTTCTAGTATTTGCGTTTATAATTGATAATTCTTCATCCATAACTAAATCATATTCCTTAAAACGTACTGCAGAATACCTCCATTTTTATAATACTCTAATTCATTTTTTGTATCAATTCTGCATAAAGTTTTAATTTTCTTTATTTCGCCAGAAGCATATTTAATTTCGACTGTCACTTCATCTGAGGGATTAACGCCCTTTTCTATATTTAGAATACTAATTAATTCAGAACCAATTAATTTAAGATTTTTTCTATTTACATCGTTGATAAATTGTAATGGCAATATTCCCATTCCAATTAAATTAGATCGGTGAATTCTTTCAAAGCTCTCAGCAATTACTGCTTTTATACCTAATAATTTTGTTCCTTTAGCTGCCCAATCTCTAGATGATCCAGTTCCGTATTCTTTTCCACCAATTACAACTAAATCTGTTCCTCTTTTTTTATATTCAACAACTGCATCATAGACAGGAAGAACTTTTTCTTCTGGATATAACTTCGTAAAACCGCCTTCCGTACCAGGTGCCATTTCATTTCTAATTCTTATATTCGCAAAAGTTCCTCGCATCATAACTTCGTGGTTACCCCTTCTTGAACCATATGAGTTATAATCTTTAGGTAAAATTTGATGTTCCATAAAATATTCACCAGTTGGACTATCTTTTTGAATGCTGCCTGCTGGTGATATATGGTCAGTGGTAACCATATCACCTAAAATTAATAATGGTCTTGCATCCTTAATTTCTTTAAATCCTTCTGGTTTATCTGATAGCGATTCAAAAAACGGAGGTTTTTTTACATATGTTGATCCCTCATCCCAATTATAGATACTGCTTTTATCAGTTTTAATTGTTTGCCACTGTTTTGGGCCCTCAGAAACATTTGAGTATCTTTTTATAAACATCTCTGCATTAAGTGACTCTTTTAGGGTATCTTCTATCTCTTTATTTGAAGGCCAAATATCTTTTAAAAATACATCGTTTCCCTCTTTATCTTTTCCTAATGGATCTTTGTATAGATCAACTTCCATATGTCCCGCTAATGCATATGCAACAACTAGTGGAGGTGATGCTAAATAGTTAGCTTTAATATGTGGAGAAATTCTTCCCTCAAAATTTCTATTTCCAGATAAAACTGAAACAGCATAAATATTTTCTTTTTGGATTGCTTCAACAATATTTTCTGAAAGTGGTCCTGAATTTCCTATACAAGTTGTGCAGCCATACCCAACTAAATTAAAACCAAGCTGATCTAAATATGTGTTTAATCCAGCTTTTGCCAAATAGTCTGTAACTACTTGAGACCCAGGTGCTAAAGATGTTTTTACCCAAGGTTTAACTTGCAAACCTTTTTTAATAGCTTTTTTAGCTAATAGTCCAGCTCCAATTAGAACATTTGGATTAGAAGTGTTAGTACAAGAAGTTATTGCTGCAATTAATATTGAGCCATCTTTAATTTCATAATCTGTACTTGATACTTTTGAAATTGACTTTTCATTTTTATTTGTAGCTTCCTGCAATACTTTTTGAAATGATCCAGGTGCATCTGTTAAAAGAACTTTATCCTGAGGTCTTTTGGGTCCTGAAATAGTTGGTACAACCGTGGACATGTCTAAAGATATAATGTCACTAAATTCTATTTCTTTACTCGCCCAAAGACCTTGTTCTTTGGCATAATTTTCAACAATATCGACCGTTTGCTGATCTCTTCCAGAAAATTTTAAATACTTTAATGTTTCTTCATCGATAGGAAAAAAACCACAAGTAGCACCATATTCCGGTGCCATGTTTGCAATTGTAGCTCTATCTGCAAGAGTTAAATTTTTTAAACCCTCTCCATAAAACTCAACAAACTTACCAACAACTCCTTTATCCCTCAACATTTTAACAACAGTTAATACTAAATCAGTTGCAGTGGTTCCTTCTGGCATTTTGTTTTTCATTTCAAAACCAATAACTTCTGGTATTAACATAGAAATTGGTTGACCTAACATTCCAGCTTCAGCTTCAATTCCTCCAACGCCCCATCCTAAAACGGATAAACCATTTACCATTGTCGTATGACTGTCTGTTCCAACTAAAGTATCTGGAAAAAGATATTTTTGTCCTTTAAATTCTTCGGACCAAACAACTTTTGACAAATATTCTAGATTTACTTGATGACAAATTCCTGTTCCTGGTGGAACTATTCTAAAATTATCAAATGCCTGCTGTCCCCACTTTAAAAAAGAGTACCTTTCACCATTTCTTTCAAATTCTATATCGACATTTTTTTCAAAAGAATCTGCTTTTGCAGACTGGTCAACTTGTACAGAATGATCAATTACAAGATCAACTGCAGATAATGGATTGATTGTATTTGGATCTTTATTTTTTTCTTTAACTGCTTCTCTCATTGCAGCCAAATCTGCAACTGCAGGTATTCCTGTATAATCTTGAAGCAAAACTCTTGCTGGTCTATATGCAATTTCAGTCTTAGATTTTTTTGTCTTTAGCCAGTTTTTAATCGCCTCGATTTGAGATTTTGTTACACTTAAGTCGTCTTCATATCTTAATAAATTTTCTAATAAGACTTTAAGAGATTTTGGAAGTTTATTTATTCCTTCAAGTCCATTTTTTGCTGCTTCATTTAAAGAATAATAATTATACTCTTTGTCATTAACTTTTATTTTTCTGAGTGAATTATAAGAATTTTTGTTCCCTGGGGTCATATTATAAATAAAAAGTTATTATGCTTGTTAAAAGAAGCAGTGACATAGCATAATTAAAGTAATTAATAAATTTCTGATTTGTCGCAAATTTCCTAAAAAATTTACCTAAAAAGGTCCATAGAGTTATGCTCGTCACTGAAACAATTAAAGCCATTATGATAATTTGAGTCGTATAACTAACAAAAGTTTCTCCTGGATTAATATAAGTTGAAACAAGAATAATTGATGCAATAACACCTTTAGGATTTAAAAATTGAAAAATAAAAGTTTCATGAAACTTAATTGGATTTTTGTTTTTATTTTTCTGATCAGAAGGTCCTGAAAAAGAGATTTTGTATGCTAAATAAATTAAAAATAGAGTTCCTAAATATTTTAATACTTCTTGAATTAAAGGATAAAGCTTAAAAATATTTATCAGACCTAGAGCTAAACATAATAACAAAAAAGGAAATCCTAAAGTTACACCAGTTATATGAGGTAGCGTTCTTAGAATACCAAAATTGAAACCAGAATAGAATGCAACGAAATTATTTGGTCCAGGAGTAAATGCAGCAACTATTCCAAATAAAGTTATAGAGAGAATTTCAGGATGCATTACTAAGCAATCGGTAATCCATTTTCTGCTTTTTGAGAGGGATGAACAAGTGTAACCTTGCCATCGACATCAATTGCTCCTAAAACCAATACTTGAGAAACTATTCCAGCAATATTTTTTTCAGTAAAGTTACAAACAGCAATAACTTGTTTTCCTTTTAAATTCTCCTCATTATAATAATGAGTAATTTGAGCCGAAGACTGTTTAATGCCAATTTCGCTTCCAAAATCAACTTCAATAACTAATGAAGGTTTCCTAGCTTTTTCATTTTTTTTAACAGAAATTACAGTACCAATTCTAATATCTACTTTATCAAAATCATTATAGGTAATTTGCTCTTTAATCATAATATAATATAGTGTTTTAATTTTATGAGTATAGATAACAATTTATATGAAAAATCAATCAAGATTTTAACTGACTTAATCGCATTTAAAACTATCTCAGGTCAAGATAACAGTAATTTAATTGATTATTGTGAAAAAATTTTAAAGAACATCGGTATAGATACTTTCAAAGTTTATGATGATGATAAAAAAAGAGTTAATCTTTTTGGAACTTTAAAAGCAAAAAATCGAAGCACAAAAAAACCCATCATATTATCTGGACACACTGATGTTGTTCCAGTGTCTAAAGGTTGGAGCAGTGATCCATTCGTTGCAACTATTAAAAATGACAAATTATATGGAAGAGGCTCATGTGATATGAAAGGTTTTATTGCATGTACACTTGCTTATGCACCAATCTTTAAAGAAAGTAATTTAGATAGAGACTTACATTTCTGTTACACATTTGACGAAGAGACTGCATGTATTGGAGCTCCTTTATTAATAGAAGAATTGAAAAAAAGAGATATAAAAAATGGAATTTGTATAATTGGTGAACCAACTAAAATGAAAATTATTGATGCCCACAAAGGTATGAATGAATATACAGTTCACTTTGGTGGACTTGCAGGACATAGTTCTAAACCACATTTAGGAGTAAATGCAGCTGAATATGCTACTAGATATGTTGGAAAACTTTTAGAAATTAGAGAAGAATTAAAAAAAAGAGTTCAAAAAGATAGTATTTTTGATCCTCCGCACTCAACTTTATCAGTTGGAGGTATCAAGGGTGGTATTGCTCATAATGTCATTGTAGATAAATGTAGTGTTGAATGGGAAACAAGACCGGTTATTAAAGAGGATGGAGAATTTGTTTCGAATGAAATTGATAAATATGCAAATGAAGTACTCCTGCCAGAAATGAAAAAAGTATTTCCAGATTCTTATATTAAAAAAGAAGTGATAGGTGAAGTTGTTGGTTTTAACAGATTAGATGAGTCTGAAGCATGTGAATTTGTGTCAAATATAACTGGTGATAATTCTAGAGAAGTAGTTTCTTTTGGAACAGAAGCTGGTTTATTTCAAGAACTAGGAATTAGTACAGTAGTTTGTGGACCTGGATCTATAGAACAAGCTCACAAAATTGATGAGTTCATAGAATTAAATGAAATAAAAAAATGCCTTAAGTTTTTAGAAGGTGTAAAATCGAAATCTACTTTGAATTAATAAAAAAGCCCATCACATAAGTAATGGGCTTTGTTATAACTAAATTAAAGGTTTAATTGTTATCTTTTAGATATAGCCAGATGAACAACAGCACCTAATGATGCTCCTATTATCCAGGCATATCCTCCACCACCACCTAAATTAGCGAAGAAATCACCTAAACCTAAAACTAAGATGTTTGGCCAAACCGTTCCAACAGCAATATATCCTGATAGGATCCATGCTAAAATTGCTTTACGATTAAACCCACCGTTATAATGATATTTTGCATTTGCGCTATCATTAAACAAAGCATCAACATCTAAATGTTCTTTTTTGATAATATAATAATCTACAATCATAATACCAAAGACTGGAGCTAAAATAGCACCAAGTGTATTTACAAATGGAAATAATCCCATTTGAGTAATAACAGCTACCCACATACCACCAATTACAAATCCAAAACCAGCAGTTATTAGTCCACCAATTTTAAAATTGATTTTGCTTGGCATTAAATTAGCTAAGTCATATGCAGGAGGTATAAAGTTTGCAACCATATTAATACCAACTGTTGCAGCAAAGAAAGCAAATGCAGCAATTATTGTTAAACCTAGGTTATCAACTTTAGCAACCATTTCTGTTGGGCTTGCGACGTACTCACCAAAAATCGCGATTGTTCCACCAGTTATCATTAAAGTAATAAAAGAGAATAAAACTACATTTCCTACTAATCCCCATAGGTTTCCTTTTTTCATTTCATCTTCATTTTTAACAAATCTAGCAAAGTCACCAAAATTGATTACTACAGCAGCAAAATATCCAACCATAATTGAAAATACTGCTAGGAAAGCTCCAAATGATCCTAAACCTTCAAAACCACCTGATCTTTCTCCACCAGAGAATATATTTCCAACTTCTGAAAATAATCCACCACCAGCTTTAACCCATATGACAATCATTAACAGTATCATAACAGCATAAACTGCTGGTCCTGCAAAGTTTAAAAACTTTTTAACAAGATCTACACCTTGCCAAAATAGATAAACTTGGAACAATGAAACAAATATAAATGAAATCCACATTACACCTGTCATTCCTAGTAGCATTACCTCACCTTCAATGCCTGTAATACCTGTTATTAAAAGTGCCACAGCTGTAGAAGCAGCATAGGTTTGTGCTCCATACCAAAACATTGCAACAAGACCTCTGGCCATTGCTGGAAAGTTTGCACCAAAGACACCCATGCTTACTCGAGCGAATACTGGATACGGAATTCCATGTTTTACACTTGGTTTACCCGATAGGTTTACTAGCCACATTATAAAAATTCCTGCAAGAATTAATGCAGCAAATACAGCCCAACCATTTAATCCTGAAGCTAAAAACAAAGATGCTGCCAAAGTATAACCAAATAAACTTTGAACATCATTTGCCCACACGTTAAAGATTTCAAACCACCCCCAATTCTTTTTATTAGCTGGAGTCGGCGCTAAATCTGAATTGTAGAGTTTTGACGATCTACTCATATTGATCTCCTATTGTTATGGTTTAAGAAAATTTAAACCTGTTATCTCATCTAATTTCGAGACATTAGTTGTTTTGAGGTTCGTGTAAATAAAAATAATCTCAACTAAAAATAGAAATTAAAATTTTTAAAAAAATTTGAATAATACAATTTATAAAGAATTAAGACCTAAATGAACGATAAAGATGATTTATTTAAATTACAAAATAAATTGATATTAATTGCTCCAACCACCTACTGCTTTTACTTCCAAAAATTCTTCAAGACCATGTTCGCCCGCTTCACGTCCTATTCCTGAATGCTTAAAACCACCAAATGGCGCATCAACTGCGATACCTGCTCCATTCACATCAACCATTCCAGATCTTAGTTTTCTAGCAACTCTTTGTACTTTTTTCGAATCTTGGGTTTGAATATAGTTTGTTAATCCATAAGCAGTATCGTTAGCAATTTTTATTGCATCTTCTTCTGTCTCAAATGGTATTACAGATAAAACAGGTCCAAAGATTTCCGTCCTTGCAACTTCCATGTCGTTATTTACATCTGCAAATACTGTCGGTTTAACAAAATAACCTTTGTCTAACCCATCTGGTTTGCCTGTTCCTCCAGCAACTAATTTTGCACCCTCATCAATACCTTTTTGGATTAAAGTTTGTATTTTGTTATATTGAGTTTCTGAAATAACTGGACCAATATGTTCACCTTCTTTTTTAGGATCACCAACTTCAAATGTTTCAGTATATTTTTTTAATCTTTCAATAGCCTCATCATACATTGATTTTTCGACAAGCATTCTTGTTGGTGCATTACAAGACTGTCCTGAATTTCTAAAACATCTTAAAGCACCTCTTTCAATTGCTTCTGAATCTGCATCTTTAAAAATTATATTTGCTCCTTTGCCACCCAATTCTAAGCTTACTCTTTTAAAATCTTTAGCAGCATTTTGTGAAATCAAAGCTCCTGCCCTTGTTGAGCCTGTAAAAGAAATCATATTAATATCTGGATGGCTTGTAAGAGCATCACCTGTGGTTGCTCCATCACCATTAACTAAATTAAACACACCTTTTGGAAATTTTACCTCATCAATAATTTCTGCAAGTATTATTGAGGATAACGGTGCTAATTCTGATGGCTTTAAAACCATAGTGCATCCTGATGCGATTGCTGGCATTACTTTTAAACAAACTTGGTTCATCGGCCAATTCCATGGTGTTATTAACGCACAAACACCTTTTGGTTCATAAATTAATCTTTGGTTAGGAGCGTGTTCTCCTAATGGTTTTTCAAATTCAAAATTTTTTAAATATCTAATGAATGATTTAATATGACTTGCTCCTGTTCCTGCTTGTAATTTTGTAGCAAAATCTTTTGGAGCTCCCATTTCAAGAGTTATAGCTTCTGCAATATCTGCCCATCTTTTTTTATAATTTTCATAAAGTTTTTCTAATAGTAAAATTCTTTCTTCTTTAGAGGAAAAGGCCCAAGACTCGTAAGCATCTTTTGCTGCACTAACTGCTAAATCAACATCTACTTTATTTCCTAAAGAAATTACAGCACAATTTTCTTCAGTAGCAGGATCAATGACTTTAATTTCCTCAGCACTATTTGGTTTAACCCATGCTCCATTAATATAAAAATTTTTTTTATCTAACATGTTTTGAAACTATCCTTTCTTTACGATTTTGCAAATAAATTTGTTAATTCATAAACTATTGTTGCGGCAGCAAGTGATGTAACCTCTGCATGGTCGTATGCAGGAGAAACTTCTACTACATCAGCAGAAACTAAATTTAATCCAGACAAACCTCTTAAAACATTTACCATTTCTCTCGTTGTCATCCCTGCAATTTCTGGTGTTCCTGTCCCAGGTGCAAATGCGGGATCCAACACATCAATATCTATTGATAGATAAAGTGGATTGTCTCCTACTCTCTTTTTAATCCTTTCAGCAATTTTATCTGTCCCCTCTGTTTGAAATTCATCACAATGAATTATTTTAAAGCCAAAACTTTCATCATTTTTAATATCATCTCTACTATAAAGAGGTCCTCGAATTCCAACATGCATAGAAGCATCATCTAAAAATAAACCCTCTTCTCTAGCTCTTCTAAATGGAGTGCCATGTGTATAGGGCGCTCCAAAATAGGTATCCCAGGTATCAAGATGAGCATCAAAATGGACTAGAGAAACTGGCCCATTATTTTTTTTATTGATCGCCCTTAACAAGGGCACTGCAATTGTATGATCTCCACCTAAACTAATTATTCCACCTACTTTATTTAATAAATCGGTTGCTCCCTCTTCTATTTGTTTAATAGCTTCATCAATACTAAATGGGTTACATGAAATATCTCCAGCATCAGCAACCTGTTGGATTTTAAAAGGCTCAACATCATAATTAGGATGATAATTAGTTCTCAAATGTCTAGAAGCTTGTCTGATGCTTTGTGGACCAAATCTTGCTCCTGGCCTGTAACTTGTACCAGCATCAAACGGAATTCCAACAATTGCAACATCACAACTTTCTACATCTCTTAGTTCGGGAAGTCTTGCAAAAGTACTTGGACCAGCGAATCTTGGAACTTTAGTTCCGCTAACTGGTTGAATTGGATTTTTGTTTCTTTCTTTTTTCATTTTTTAATAATCTAAGATAATATTATCTAATCTAATTCGTCTATAATAATTTAATGAAAATTTTATTTTTATTTATTCTTATTTTTCATATTTTGCATGTAAATGCTGATGAAATTTATAATCTGATAAAAATTCCAAATTTAGAAATTTATAAATTAAAAAACGATAATGATATTCGTTATTTAAGTACCAAAGGTAATTTTAAAATTGGTATAAATAAGAATATTACTTGTGACAAAGTTGATATAAATAATTTAAATACAAAATTTCCTTTAATTGAAAAAAATCTTTATCGATATAATTCTAGTTTTCTTAAAAAGATAAAACTAAAATATATTGTATTTTGTGAAAATTTATTCATCTCTGAAATTAATACCGGAGGAATACCTGATAATAAAAATAGAACCTTAATTTTAGATATCAATTTTAATAAAAAATATTTTGAAAGAATGATACATCATGAAATTTTTCATATGATTCAAAATACACATGTTGAATATTTTGATGAGGATAAATTTTCATCTTTTAATCAAACATCATTTAATTATGCTGAATGTTCAACTTGTTCTGATAGATTAAATTTAGATCTATATGAAAAAACTGATGGTTTTTTGACAGAATATTCTAAATCTATCCCATCTGAAGATATGGCAGAAATTTTTTCATTTTTAATGACTGACAAGGAATCAATTGAAGATAAAATTAATAGTGACAAAATCCTTAAAAATAAAGTGAATTTTATAAAATTAAACTTGGCTAAAATAGATAAAAATATTTTATGATCAGAACTATTAAAGCCTCAAAATCAGAAAAAATTTTATTTATATTTTTAATTGGTCTTTCAATTTTTGCTTTTACATCTTTTTTTTTATTAAAAAATAAATGTCTATTTGTTGAAAAAAATAATTTAAGTAAACTTAATTTTAATGAACCAAATAATATTGCCGTAATGAATGTTGAGTGTGGAAATGTAATAATTGAACTTTATCCAGACATTTCTCCTAAAGCAGTAGAAAGATTTAAAATTTTAATTAAACAAAAAATGTATGATGGTTCCGCTTTTTACAAAGTTTCAGAAAATACTTTTGTACAAGCTGGAGATATTGAGTATGGAAATATAAATAACTTAGATTATTCCAAAATTGGTAGCGGGAAGTCTGGATTAGGATTGTTAAAATCTGAACTGAATAATGATTTTAAATTTACAGAGGGAAGCGTAGGTTTTGCTAGAACAACAGAATTTGATACAGAAGATAGTGAATTCTTTATTACATTGAAAGAAATTCCAATTTATCAAGGCGAATATACTCCAATTGGTAAAGTAGTTTACGGTTTAGATATTTTAACTAAAATTAAAACAGGTAATAAAGCAATTTATGTTTTAAGACCAAATTATATTAATACCTTTAGAATGTTTAATTCTAATTAACCAAAGGTAAACCTGTCAATAATGTGTGTTTAATTCTTTCTTGAGTTTGTTTTGTTTCTATCAACCTCATAAAAGAGTCTAGTTCTAATTTATAAAGATCATCCTCTGACAATACTTTTTCAATAGTAGTATCTCCACCACTTAAAACATTTGCAAGCTCAGTTCCTACATGCATACCGTGATCTAAAATTATCTTTTCGTTGTATAATTTCTCTAAAACCTTAATCATTTTATCTTTCAAAGGCTTTCCAGAAAGCTTAAATTTACACTCATCTGGAGGAACAAAATCAGTATTTTGATTAATTAGCTTTTTTGCTTCCTCAAAAAGACTGTTTCTGTTCATTATTTTTCTATCTTCTGGTCTTAAATACTTTAATGGCTCAGCCTCGATTGGAGATGTAGCTGTTTTAGCATAACCAATAATATCAAAAACTTTTAATGGAGCATAATCTGGGTCCGATTTTGCTTCCTCTGTTTGAGACCATCTCCACAACATTTCTTTACATCCTCCACCTGCTGGAACTAATCCAACAATAGTTTCAACCAAACCAATAACTAAATTTGTATGTGAGGCAACAAAATTACTTTGAACTAAAACCTCAAAGCCTCCTCCAAGTGTAAGTCCAGAAGGAGCTGATACAACCGGGTACTTAGAGTATTTTAATGTTTTACAAGTATCTTGAAAATATTTGATGAATTTTTCAATTGATTTGAAATCTCCTTTTTCAGCAAAATTCATAGTATAACTTAAATTGACACCTGCTGAAAATTGCATGCTCTCATTTATTATAATTAAAGGTTTATCAGTTGCATTTTTCAATGCATCCATTGAATCGTAATCTAATGCACAAGCTTTTGTTGTAAATTCAACAATATTAAAATCTTTAAATCGATGAATATCAGCTGAATTGTTTTTATCTAGTTTAATTGCTGATGGTCTTATTTTTCCTAGAGTTTGAATATCCGTATAAAGTTGTCTTTCTCCGTAGAAGTTTTCATCTTTTGTTTTGGATAAATTTTTTAAAAATTTATTATTTTCAAAGCTATCAATTCTTTCAAAGAAATTCTTAACACCTATCGATCTCAACATTTCAAATGGACCCATCGCCCAATTAAAACCTAGTCTCATAGCTTCATCAATATCGTTAAATTTATCAGTAATTCCTGGAACAAGTGAGGATGCATATTTAATTATTTTTGAAATTACAATCCAGGCATATTCACCAAACTTATCTTTTCGATTAATTAAATTACTAATTTCAACTGTCTCAATTCCTAAATCTATTTTTTTTGTTGCCGAATACTCTCCTGTTTCTAAATTTATTGCTTCTAAAATTTTTTGATCTCCACTTTTATTCATTCTATAAAAGCCACCTTTCCCTTTACGACCTGTGTAACCTGTCTCAATTAATTTTTTGACTAATGGAATTTCTTTTGCAACAATTTGAAATTCATCTTTATCTGAAAGTTCTTTTATAAAGCTTTTTAATACATCGGCCATCAAATCAATTCCAATAAGATCATACAATCCAAACACTCCTGTTTTAGGTATTCCCATTGGTCTACCAAAAACTGCATCAGCTTCTTCTATTGAAAGTTTCATTTTGAATGCTTCTGTCATAGCAACTTGCATTGCATAAACACCAATTCTATTACCTAGAAAACCTGGGGTATCGTTGCAAACTATAGCTCCCTTACCTAGCTCTACTTCACAAAATTTCTTTAAAGAATTGATTTTATTTAAATCGTTATTTTCATTTTTAACAATTTCTAACAATCCCATGTATCTAACTGGATTAAAAAAGTGAGTGATACAAAAATCTTTTTTTTCTTCGTCATTTAATTTTTCTGATAAAACTTTAATTGGAATTGATGATGTGTTTGATGAAACTATCGCACCTTTTTTTCTGTTCTTAAATATCTTCTCATAAATATTATGTTTAATATCAATTCTTTCTACTACTGCCTCTACCACCCAATCTGCATCTTTTACTACATCAAAATTTTCTTCAATATTTCCAACATTGATATTGTTTATTTTACTTTTATCTATTAGCAAAGGAGGTCTAGATTTATGAATTCTTTCTCTAGCTTTTTCACTGATTTTAGTAGTTAAATCTAAAAGAGTAACTGGTACGCCTGCATTACATAAGTGGGCAGCTATCCCACTACCCATTGTACCAGAACCAATGACTACAACTTTTTTAATTTCCATACTAACCTCTATATATGATTAAATTATTTGGGTAAATTATCTATTTATTCCTCTTAATCGCTCAGATCTTCTTCTTAATAGTTCGGCAGTTACAAGAATTAAAGTTGATAAAATAATTAAACATGTGGCTACTGCGAGAATAGTTGGACTCAATTGCTCTCTTAATCCAGTCCACATCTGAACAGGTATAGTTGTGTTTTCTAAACCTGCTAAAAACAAGACAACTACAACTTCATCAAACGAAGTTACAAAAGCAAACAATCCTCCTGAAATAACACCAGGTAATATTAATGGAAGAGTAATTTTCATAAATGTGTTTACTGGATTACTACCTAAGCTTGCTGCGGCTCTTGTCACACTATGATCAAAACCAGAAAGTGTAGCTGTTACGGTAATCACAACAAATGGAGTACCTAAAATTATATGTGCTAATACTATACCAGTATGTGTTGCGGCCAAACCAACCTTTGCCATAAAAAAGAAAATAGCAACCCCAGAAATAATTAAAGGAACAATCATTGGTGAAATTAAAGTAGCCATTATAATTCCTTTGTATGGCATATGCCTACTACTCAAACCTAAAGCGGCCAAAGTACCTAAAATAATTGAACCGATAGTTGCAAATATTGCAATAATAAAACTATTTTTTGCAGCTAGTCCCCAAGGATTTTTAGTTCCATAAATCATATCTTTATACCACCTTAAAGAAAAGGCATCCGGATCTAGATTTTTCATTCCTTCTGAAAAAACTAAAAATTCTTCTGCATTAAATGAAAGTGGAAAAATTACAAACAAAGGCGCTATTAAAAAGAAAAATACAAAAGCACAAATAGAGAGATAAATATAATGCCAAATTCTATATCTCGTTTCTGTATAACTTGGTAATGCCATAATTATCCTAATTTAATATTGTCAACTCCAACCAGTTTGTTGTAAATCCAGTAAATAACTAAAACTCCACTAAGCAACATTAATCCCATAGCTGATGCAAAACTCCAATCTAAAGTTTGTTTCATATGGAATGCAATTTGATTACTTATTAAAGTTCCAGATGCTCCACCTACTAATGCTGGTGTAATGTAATAACCAATTGCTAAAATAAATACCAATAAGCATCCTGCTCCAATTCCTGGGATTGTTAATGGAAAATACACTTTCCAAAATGCCACAAAAGGTGTTCCACCCAACGATTTACCTGCTCTCATCAAGCTTGGAGATATAGTTTTCATTACACTATAAAGCGGAAGAACCATAAATGGCAGTAGTATTTGGGTCATCGCAACATAAGTCCCTACTTTATTATACATCATCTCTGGCCTACTATCATCAGCCACTAGACCTATCATCACAAAAAAATCGTTTACTATTCCTTGTTGCTGAAGCAAAATCATCCAACTAGCAGTTCTTACAAGCAAAGAGGTCCAAAAAGGCAATAGGACACAAATCATCAATAAGTTTGAATATTTCATTGGTAATGTTGCTAACAAATGTGCGATTGGATACCCCATTAAAAAGCAGAATAAAGTTACAAAAAATGCAATTTCCAATGTTCTGAGCCAAAGTATTCTATGAATTCTTCTATCCTCGTCCACCTGAGCAACGCTTCCGTCTGGAGCATAATACATATCCATACCTTTAAGATATTTAGCCAAAGTGTAGGGTGGCGCAGTTCTTTTGATCGCCTGCCAATACTCTACCTTGTTCCAATTTGGATGCACTTTGATCATTTGTTCTTTTATACTTACAGATTCATCAATTTTTTTTCTTTTAATATTTCTAAACAGTCTTTTTGTTGTTGAATTGAAACCATTCTTTTCTTTATTTAATCTTTGACCAAGTTTTCCATGCTCTTGTTTCTCAACAAGGGCTTTGTAATCATAATAAAAACCAGCAAAAACTTCCTCTGGTGGTAATTCTTTTCCGTCCCACGTTTCCATTTCTTTAAATGTTTTAGGAAGCATATTTGTGATCATTTTATCGTCTATACTTCTGCTAAACATCTCACCTATAGGAAAGACATAAGTAATAACTAAAAATAAAAGTAATGGAGCTACAAGAAGAAATGCTTTTATTTTATTTTTCTTCTCAGCTTTTTTTAAACTTACCTCTAAGGGTATTCCGTCAGTTGTTAAAATTTGTTTTGTTTCAGAGCTCATAAAAAAATAGGGCGGCTATAAATAACCGCCCTAAATATATTATATAAATTCAGTGTTTAAAACTGAAATTATAGTCCTGCTTTCATTGCTTCCCACTTCTCACCAATTTCTGTTCCATAATCAGCCCAGAAAAAAGGATCAACTAAGAAATAACTCTTAGTGTTTGCAGGAGCAGTAGGCATTTGAGGCATCATGTTAGTTTTGCCATCTTTGTACCATGGCTCACCAGCTTTGATTATATCAAGAGATGATTTTCTCCATGGAGCGTATGCAATGTACTTCGCGCTACCAGCTAACATTTCTGTGTTAGTCATCATAGCTAAAGCTTTTTTAGCATTTGCTTCATCTGGCCCACCTTTAACAAGTGCGAAATATTCATAGTCAAGACCTTGTCCATCCCATACTTGTTTGATTGGAGCATTTTCACCTACTTCAGCATTAAAGAATCTTCCGTTCCATCCAGTTGCCATTACAACTTCACCAGCAACTAATAATTCAGGTGGTTGAGCACCTGCAGACCAGAATACACATCCACCATTAGGATCTGTACAAAGCTTTTTGATTTTATTCATAGCTCTGTCAATTCCACCATCAGCTAAAAGTTTTCTGTAAAGTAATTCTCCACCTTTACCCATTTTAACACCGTCAGCAGCTAAAGCGATTTCTAAATTAGTTAAAGCACTTTTGTAAATTGCTCTTTTTCCTGGGAATCTTTTTGTGTTAAAGAAGTCCTTAATTGTTTTAGGTTCTTTACCATCGAATGCTCTTGTATCAAAAGCATAGTTCCAAGAATATAAAATGTTACCTACAGCACATTCACTAGGCATTCCTGTGAAGAAATCTTCACTTGCAGGAGTTCCATCTGGTGCAGCTGGGAAGTCTTTGTCAAAATCAAATTTAACAAATAAACCTTCATCACATCCGTTAATAGTATCGAATGCAAATAAGTCTATAATATCCCATGTTATAGCACCCGCTTCTTTTTGTGCTTTGATTTCTGATAAACCACCAGAATAGTCAACCCAGTTGATATCTATTCCAAGTTTTTTAGCAGTAGGATCACCATACCCAAGCTTTTGTGACTCCGTGTAAGCTCCACCCCAAGATGCAACAGTAACTGCAAATGCTGATGAAGTTATTGAAAGTACAAAAGAAAGAGTAAGTAATAATTTACTTAGTTTTTTCATTATTCCTCCGTTTAAACGTTGATATAAATTAATTTATATAAGTAAAAGTACAACAAATAGCTAAAGTGAAGTCAACAGCTGATTTTGTCTTTGATATATATAATTTTTAATTGAAAATTATTTTGGATCTAGCGCTCTTGCATCAGTGCTGTTCCAGCCTATATTTATATCTTGGCTGACTTTGAGCTCTAAATTAGATGTGCTATTAGGCACTTTAAGAATAAATTCTGAACTTCCCAAAAGATTAAGCCTTACTCTAGTATGATCACCGTGATAAATTACTTCCTCAATCTTTCCAGTAAACATATTATCCATTTTATCAGTTGGATTTATCAATGCTCTCTCAGGTCTCAATGACACAGTTGTTTTTTCTCCTTTTGAATTAACAGATATTGGGTTTGCTAGTATCTCTGAGTTTGCTAATTTAACTTTACATTTGTCTTTGTCGATATCCACAACTTCACCATTGAAAGTATTATTCTCACCTATGAACTCAGCAACAAAAGAATTAACAGGTTTTTCATAAAGCTCAGCTGGGTCTGATAACTGTTGAACTTTTCCGTCATTAAATACTGCAATTCTATTTGACATAGTTAATGCCTCACTTTGATCGTGGGTAACATACACAACCGTTACACCAATACTTTCGTGAATATGTTTAATTTCATATTGCATACTTTCTCTCAAATTTTTATCTAATGCTCCTAGAGGTTCGTCCATTAATACTACTGCTGGATCAAACACCAAAGCTCTAGCAACTGCCACACGTTGTTGTTGACCACCAGAAAGTTGAGCTGGCATTCTAGATTCAAAACCATTTAGAGAAACCATTGATAGAGCCTTATCTACTTTTTTGTCAATTTCATCTTTTTCAACTTTTCTTACTCTTAGAGGAAAAGCTAAATTTTCATAAACTGTCATGTGTGGAAACAAAGCATAGTTTTGAAAAACCATCCCAATTCCTCTTTTATGAGGAGGAATATTGGAGATTATATTTCCATCTAATAAAATTTCACCATTGGTTGGGGTTTCAAAACCTGCCAACATCATCAGACATGTTGTTTTACCTGAACCAGATGGACCAAGCATTGTTATGAACTCACCTTCTGCAATATCTAATTGAAGATCTTTAACGACGAGAACTTTACCGTCATAACTTTTATCTACTTTATCGAATTTTACAAATTCTGGATTTTTAGACATAAAGTTGAATATAAAACATTTGTATAAATAGATTTCAATAGCTAATTAACTCTTTATATGAAGCTCTTTTGGAAAATTACAGAATAATTCTGAACCGTTCTCAGTAACTCTAATAGCCTCAGATGCCTCAACGCCCCAGTCTCCAAACTGCATTACAGCTATCATATGAAAACAAACATTGGGCTCAAGCACTGTCATATCCCCTTTATATATATTAAGAGTATGTTCTCCCCAATCAGGTGGATAACCAATACCAATTGAATAACCTGTTCTAGATTTTTTTTCTATTCCGTATTTATCTAAAATTTTCCAAAAAGCTTGGGCCACATCATCTGCTGTATTCCCTGGTTTGATTGCACTAATTCCAGCATTTAAAGCCTCAATAGTTTTATTCATTGTATCAATCTTTAATTGATTAGGTTTTCCAAGCAAAACTGTTCTAGCCATTGGGGCATGATATCTTTTATAAACTCCAGATAATTCAATAATTGTAGCCTCGCCCTCTACAAATTTATCTTGAGTTGCTGTTAAATGTGATGCTGAAGTACCTTTTCCGGTTGGTAATAAAGTTGCAATACTAGAGTATTCACCTCCAAATTCTTCTGTACCATAAAATAATGTTTTTTGAATTTCTCCTACTGCATCACACTGTCTAACTCCTGGCTTAATAACTTCCATAGCAGTTTTCATTCCTTTTTCTGATATTTTTGCTGCAGATTTCATGAAACCTATCTCTGCATCTGATTTAACTAATCTTGCCCAATTAACTAGACGTTCGCTATCTTTGATTTTTGCATTAGGTAATCCTTGTTTTATTTTTTCATAACAGAATGCAGTGAAATAATGTGCGTCCATTTCAACACCTATATTAAGCTTATCCCATTTTCTCTCTTTAATTATTTCAACTAAATAATCATAAGGATGTTTTGGCCATGTATGAATATAATTTTCGTCATAAACTAAAATATTCTCATCCTTTAAATAAGTTTTAATATATGCACCACCTGCATCTTGAGCCCTAACAAAACATAAAGGCTCGTCTGCATCTATGTGAACAATTGCACATTGAGCATAGTAAAAAGACCAGGCATCATAACCTGTTAGGTAATTCATATTGTTGGTATCATGTGCGATTAAAAGTTCGATGCCTTTTTCTTGCATCATTTTTTTAACTTTTTTTAATCTTTGATTATATTCTTCTTTTGTAAATAACATTAATTTTCTTTAAATAATTTACCAAATCCCTCGACAGAATTATTTTTATTAATTTTTACAAGCGTATCCCAAATCAAAGCCTGATTGCTAGATAAAACTGTAGTGTTTAATTTTTTCTCTAATTTATCAATTATTGGCAATACTGGTAAAGCTGTACAAGAAACAAAGAGTGCCTCTGCCCCATTTAAGTCAATTTCAGATAGAACATTATATAAATAATTCTGATCAACTTTTCCTATATCGTAATCAGCTTCTATATCAAAGTAAGAATTTGACGTAACTTCAAATCCTTCCTCTTTAAAATATTCCAAAACTTCATCATTAAGTTTTTTGCTATAAGGTGTAAATAGACTTATTTTATTTATATTTAATTTTTTTAAAGCTTTGATTGCAGCAGTACTTGGGGTTGTCACTTCTGCCATAGGTTTTGCAGCTTTTACTTTTTTCTCAATAGATTCATAACCTACAGCTATCGTTCCAGATGTACAACCATAAACAACACAATCAATAT
Source organism: uncultured Pelagibacteraceae bacterium (assembly GCA_902573295.1). Lineage (GTDB taxonomy): Bacteria > Pseudomonadota > Alphaproteobacteria > Pelagibacterales > Pelagibacteraceae > Pelagibacter. The sequence continues at coordinate 28,452 of CACGJB010000005.1, forward strand.
CCTGATCAGGTAATATATCTTTTGTTACCTCAGTTACTTTGTTTGACATTTTAATTAAATTTTCCTTTGTTAGTGGGTTGTAGCATTCGATACGATTTACAAAGAAATCAACTTCTCTATCTTTAATTACTTTTATAAAATCTCTTTCAATCATAAAATCGCTTGCAAGCGCAATAAGTCCAATTCTTGGATTTGATTTAGTGATATATTTAGGATCTATTTTTGTTGAATTCATATTTTAAAAAGTGAATATATCAGAAGTTCATTAATAATCATTAATATAAAAATAGGTATGAATATTAAAGATACTTTCGTAGCATCCTTGGTGCCTATTTTTTTAGGCTTTGGTTTTGTAATAGCTAAACCAGCTTTTGAATCTTTTCCCCCCATTCTTTTGATGGGTATCAGATTTACGTTTGCTGCATCATTATTAATTTGGTGGTTTCCAATTCCAAAAGGATATTTAAAAAGAATTTTTGCGGCATCATTAGTAGCTAATACGTTGCAATATAGTATTACATATACTGGTTTAGATTTAATTGATGCATCTTCAGCAGTTCTTTTGGTTCAGATGGAAGTTCCGTTTGGAGTAATTTTTGCTTACTTCATGCTTAACGAAAAACCAACTATTAGAGCTTTGATTGGTATAGCTATCGCTTTTGTTGGTGTTTATATTTTAACTGGATCTCCTAACTTAGATGGAAAATTTATTGGAATCGGTCTTACAATATTAGGATCTGCTGTATGGGCTCTCGGACAAGTTATGGTTAAACCACTAAGCAAAGAAATAAATCCTTTAGCATTAGTTGCTTGGTTAGCATTATTCTCTGGACCGGTTTTAGTAATGCTATCTGCAATAATTGATGGGAATACAATTAATTATCTAACAAATGCAAAATTTGATCATTGGATTATTGCTATTTATATTGGTTTCATCATGCAACCAATTACATACGGTTGTTTCTATTATGTTTTAAAAAACAACCCACTTTATAAAGTGCTTCCTATCGTTACCATGGGTATACCCCCAACAGGATTATTGGCTGCAATTTTTCTTTTAGGTGAAAAACCAACACAAGAATTATTTATAGGTGGTGCAATAATAATAGTAGGTGTGATTTTAATTGTATTTACAAAAAATAAAAAAGAAGAGGAAATAAAATGAAAATAGGTTTTATTGGTTTAGGAAATGTAGGTGGTAAACTAGCTGGAAGCTTAATAAGAAATAATTTTGATGTTACTGTGAGAGAAATAGATGAAAGTTTAACAAATGAATTTAAAAAGCTAGGTGCTAAAGTTGCAAAGTCTCCTAAAGAATTGGCAGAACAAACTGATCTAATTATTACTTCACTTCCTTCACCTGAAGTTTCTGCAGAAGTTATGGAAAGTGAAGATGGAATTCTAAATGGTTTATCAGAAAATAAAATTTGGTTAGAGATGAGCACAACAGATGAAAACGAAGTTAAGAGACTTGGTGAAAAAGTAATCTCGAAAAAAGCTATCCCACTAGATGGACCTGTTAGTGGAGGATGTCATAGAGCAGCCACAGGTAATATTGCTATATTTGTTGGAGGAGATAGAAAAGCTTTTGAAAAAATATTACCTACCTTAACTGTAATGGGTAGAAAAGTTTTACATACTGGGGAGTTAGGTAGTGCGTCAGTTCTTAAAGTTATAACAAATTATTTGGCATCAGTTCATTTGGTAGCTTTAGGTGAGGCATGGACTATTGCTAAAAAATCAAATTTAGATCTAACTAAAACATTTAAAGGTATAGAAGTTTCATCTGGAAATTCATTTGTTCATGAAACAGAAAGTCAGGTTATTTTGAATGGTTCTTATAATATTAATTTTACAATGGATCTTGTTTTGAAAGATACTAGTTTATTCGATAATTTAGCTAAGAAATTAAATGCTCCTTTGGAAATTTCTCCAAAGATAGTTGAGATATTTAAAGATGGACAAAAAAAGTATGGTTCAAGAGCATGGTCATCAATGATTGTAAAAAGAATGGAAGATTTAAATAAAATTGATTTTAGAGCTAAAGGTTTTCCTGATGAGCTTGTGGATAATGAACCAGAAGAAAAAGGTTATGAAATTTAATTAATATGTTAAAATTAAAAAATGTTAGATAAAAGGAAATTTTACATAAATGGGAAATGGGTTGACCCAATCGAAAAAAAAGATTTTGAGGTAATCAATCCTTGTAATGAAGATCCTTGTGCAATTATTTCTTTAGGTTCAAAAAAAGACACAGATAACGCAGTTAAAGCTGCAAAAACTGCATTTGAAACCTGGAAAGAAACTAGCAAAGAAGAAAGATTGGATTTGTTGGAAAAATTATTAGTAGTTTATAAAAAAAGATTTGGAGAAATGGCAGAAGCTATTTCGCTAGAAATGGGAGCTCCAATGGATTGGGCCACTGATGTTCAAACTGGATCAGGACAAGCACATTTAGAAGATTTTATTTTAAGATTGAAAGAATTTAATTTTGATGAACACTTTGATAAAAAATCAAACAACCATATTTGTTATGAACCAATTGGAGTATGTGGATTAATTACTCCATGGAATTGGCCAATAAACCAAATAGCTCTTAAAGTGGTCCCAGCATTTGCAACTGGTTGTACGATGATACTTAAACCATCTGAAATAGCTCCTATCTCTGGAATGTTGTTTGCAGAAATGATTGATGAAGTTGGATTTCCTGATGGTGTATTTAATCTAGTAAATGGTGATGGCGCAGGTGTTGGAACACAAATATCAAGTCATCCTGATATTGATATGGTTTCATTTACAGGATCAACTCGTGCTGGAAGACTTATTTCAAAAAATGCAGCCGAAACAATTAAAAGAGTTTGTTTAGAGCTTGGAGGTAAAGGTGGAAATATAGTTTTCGCAGATAGTTACAAAAATGCTGTTCGAGACGGCATAAGAAATGTTATGAGTAATTCTGGTCAATCTTGTGATGCACCAACAAGAATGTTGGTTGAAAAATCTATTTATAAAAGAGCAGTTGAGGAGGCAGTTGATGAAGCAAATAAAATAAATGTAGATCAAGCCTCAAAGAAAGGTGATCATATAGGACCTGTAATATCAAAAACTCAATATGATAAGATCATCAATTTAATTGAAAGCGGAATTTCTGAAGGCGCAACGTTAGCAGCCGGGGGTCCAGAGTTACCTAATGGATTAAATAAAGGTTATTTTATAAAACCAACAATTTTTACAGATGTTACAAACGATATGAGAATTGCAAAAGAAGAAATCTTTGGTCCAGTTCTATCAATTATTCCATTTGAGACTGAAGACGAAGCGGTGAACATTGTGAACGATACTTCATATGGTTTGGGAAATTATTTACAAACAGAAGATAGAGAAAAAGCACATAGAGTTGCTAAAAAATTAAGATCTGGTTGTGTTTATATTAATGGTAATGCAGCTGATGCTGGAACCCCTTTTGGAGGTTACAGACAATCAGGAAATGGTAGAGAAGGTGGAGTTTGGGGTCTTGATGAGTATCTAGAAGTTAAAACTGTTACTGGGTGGAAATAAAAATTTATGCATCTAATCCATCGAGGGATTGTAAACAAAAAATATAAAGAAAACCTTTTAAATTCATTTAAACAATCATTTAAAAAAGGATTTGGAATAGAAACTGATATACACGCAACTAAAGATAATAAATTTGTCTGTTATCACGACTTTACTTTAACAAGGATTTTCAAAAAAAAACAAAGTGTTAAAAACTTAAATTATCAAAAATTAAAAGAAATAAGTCTCAAACAAAATAAACCAATTCCCTTACTCCAAGATTTATTAAAGATATCAAAAAATAAATTCTATTTATTTATTGAAATTAAGCCCAAATTCTCAACAGAATTGCTTAAAAAACTAATTAATGAAACATCTAAATATTCAAAATGTGTATTTATTTCGTTTAAACATCAAAATATTTTTAATCTTTTAAAACTAAATAAGAAAATAAAAGTGGGTTTATCTTTTTCACCACCAAGAACTGTGAAATCAATAGAAAAAAAATCAATAAATAAAAATATAGATTGCTTAATTCTTGATAAATCATACATCAAAAACAAAAAAATTCAGAAACTAAAGATTAAAAAATATTTTTACACAATTAAAAATAATTCTGAATTCAAAAAATATAAAAAAAATAATCTTATATTCGAAAACTTATAATTGTTGCTTAAGATAATTTAATCTTCCAATTATTTCGTCTCTATCCATATAATAACCTTGAAGGTGCCTATGTCCTGAGTTTGGATCAAATTCCGTTCTGCCGTGCAGTAGTCTTCTGTTATTAAATGAAAAAATATCACCTGCTTCTAATCTAAAATTAATTTGAAATTTACTATCATGTAATAGATTACCAAATCGATGATGTGCTTTATAAACTGAGTCCATTACATCTGGGTGACAATCAAGTGCATCTAGGGTTGCAATACTGTAACGAATATCATTATAATCTCCATCTTTTGTAAGTGAGATTGCTGTGCCGTGAACACTTCTAATTGCTTCTTGAGTATAATCTTTATCTCTAAATTTTAGCGGAGTGTTGACCAAAATATCAAAAGTTTCTTTTTCATTTTTTCTTAAAAAGTCTGCAACTGCAAAAGCATCAACTGCGGAAGAGTCTCCTCCTTTTGCAGAATTTATTAAACAATGTAAAAATTGATATCCTGGAGGATTTTCAAACCAAGGTAAATCCATATGATTTCTCAATGCATGAGCTGTGTATGCTGAATTATTTGGTTTTGGAATGTTAATTACTTCAAAAGGTGTTTTAAAAAATGTTTCACGAGTATGACTTATTCGGTTTAATACATTTAATCCTGAATTTTTTTCAACAGGTGCATTCTTGACAATTGCTATCCCGGTGTGATGCAAAAGTTCCAACCATTTAATTAATCCCTCATCAGAACTTATAATTTCGTCATGATCGATTTGAATAGACTCTAAATTTTTTTCAAGTGAACTGTCCCAAAGTTTATAAGGAGAAATATACTTATGTTTGTGTTTTAAAGTATAACAATTTTCTCTTAGCCATTTAGGGTCATAATAACTTGTGTGATCTCCTTCGCTCCATTCAATCTCTAATTTTCCATCTGGACTTAGAGAATATTTTTTTGGGTTAATATCTTGTGAGACTTTCAAGATATTAAACATTCGATGTCTTGAGTCTTTGTCATGAGCAGTTGGGCAATTATCTCTCAACCAAAGATAATTGAATTTGCTCTCTTCGCCATCACTCCAAATAACTTTTAAATAAGTAGAATTTTTTTCAAGTTTAGAAATTACACTCACTCTTAATCTTTATATAAATGGATATCCAAATCAACTCAATTAATGGTTGTATTTTGAATTCAAAGCTTGTTTTTTATCTTTATTCATTATTAAATCTTCATATTAAAACTTAACCTTAAGGAGATAATTTAATGAAGTTTTTAAAAAGATTAACTATCTCGATTTTCCTTTTATCATCTTTGGTTGTGTCTAACGCAAACGCAGGTGACTGTAAGGCTAGATTGGGAGATTTTGACTGGAGTAGTGCTAATATTCATACAGCTATTACTACTTTTATTCTTGAAAAAGGATACGGTTGTGAAGTTTCTGTAACTAAAGGAAGTACTACACCTATCATGGCTGCACACTACGATAAGCAATTAGATGTCATCACTGAAGTTTGGTACGACAACATTATCGCAAACTACGAGCCACATGAACAAGCTGGGACAATCCAAAATATTGGAGTGAACACACCAGACTCACAACAAGCATTTTATGTTGATAAGACTACAGCTGATAAATACAACTTAAAATCTGTAGAAGATATGAAAGATCCAAAAATAGCTGCGCTATTTAAAGATCCTGAGGATCCATCTAAAGGTAGAATGACTAGCTGTATTTCTGGTTGGACTTGTTACACAGTTAATATGGTTAAACAAATAGAGTATGGTTTAGACAAATACTATACTAATTTTGATCCAGGTTCTGGTGGTGCGTTAGATGCTGCTATTGCTGGTGCTTTCGCTAAGAAAAAACCTATCTTTACTTACTACTGGGCACCAACTGGTTTAATGGGAAAAGTTGACCTTGTAAGATTAAGTGAACCTGCTTTTGATGCTGATTGTTGGAATAAAATGTCTGCAGTTGTAGAAGATATTAAAGCTAACGGTCCTGACGCTTATAAAGCAAGTTGTGCATGTGAATATAGAGATATGGCTTTAACAAAGTCTGTTTTAACTGATTGGGCAAAAGCTCACCCAGCTGAAACTGAGTTTTTAAAGAAATATACTATTCCAACAGCTACAGTTAACAAAATGTTAGCATTCTACGAAGATGAGTCAGATGGTGATATGGAATTAACTGCTAAGCAGTTTTTAAAAACAGAGTCAATGTGGAAAAGCTGGGTTCCAGCTGATGTAGCTTCTAAAGTTACTGCTGCGTTGTAATCTATAATTAAATTTAGAGAGAGCCCTTTTAAGAGGGCTCTTTTGTTATAAGAATAAAAAATTCATCTAATGGATATAAAAAAAAATAAAAAACTATTTTTTAACATAGGTCTTATGGTCTTTTTTGTTTGGCTACTGATAATTAGTTATAGCTCTTCAAAAAGAAAGCCTGATAACGTAGGTGAATTACTAAACGATTTTTCTTGGCTACAAAAATGGCCTAAATGGCTAGACCTTCCGTTAATGAAATGGATAAATATTGGTTTTAAAAAATTAAACGAAACTTATGGTTTTATTTTTGAGGCGATAAATAATTTTTTACTAGCTATGCTGATGGCTTTAAAAAATTTTTTAATATTAGCTCCATGGCCAGCTGTAGTATTAGGAGTTACAGTTATAGCTTATTTTGCAAGTGGAAGAAAAATAAGAACAACTGTATTTGTAGGTTTCTGCACTTTCTTTATTGGCTTTTTACATCCAATATTTTGGCAAAAAGCAATAGAAACTACGGCTATAATGTTAATAAGTATTTTTCTTTGTTTGGTATTTGGAATGCCTGTAGGAATTTTAATGTCTAGAGCCGAAAAGATAAGAAACAAAATACTTCCAGTACTTGACTTAATGCAGACAATTCCTGCATTTGTATATTTAATTCCAGGAATAATGCTTTTTGGATTAGGGGCCGTTCCTGCAATTATTGCTACATTTATTTATGCAGTCCCTCCATTGGTCAGACTAACAGATTTAGGAATTAGACTTGTAGATAAAGAGGTAATTGAAGCAGCAGATGCTTTTGGTGCAAGTAAAAAACAAAAATTATGGGGTGTGCAAATGCCCTTGGCCCTTCCTAATATTATGCAAGGTATTAACCAATGTACAATGATGGCTTTATCAATGGTGGTTATTGCATCCATGATTGGTACTAGAGGTTTAGGTGACGAAGTTCTGCTAGGTTTACAGCAGCTAAATGTTGGTAGAGCTGCAGAAGCAGGAATTGCGATAGTGCTTTTAGCTATCGTGCTTGATAGAATAACTCAATCTTACGGAGAAACTTTACAAGAAAGACGAGCTCCAGAAAAAAAGAAAGGTAAATAATGTCTAAAATAGAGATTAAAAATGTTTACAAAATTTTTGGAAACAATCCTCAATCTGTAATGCCGATGGTAAAAGATGGAGCAAACAAAGAAGAGGTTTTAGAGCAAACTGGACACACAGTTGGACTTGATAATGTTTCTTTAAATATTGAAGAAGGCGAAACGTTCGTATGTATGGGTCTCTCAGGCTCAGGTAAATCTACACTGATTAGACATCTCAACAGGTTAATTGACCCAACAGATGGAGAAATTTTAGTTGAGGGAACAAATGTGATGTCATTCAACAAAGAACAACTTATTGATTTTAGAAGACATAAAATGAGCATGGTGTTTCAAAGATTTGGTTTATTTCCTCACAAAACTGTTTTGCAAAATGTTGGTTATGGTTTGGAAATGCAGGGTAAACCTGAAGATGAAAGAGACAGAACTGCTATGGAAAAAATTGAAGCTGTTGGGCTAAGCGGTTTTGAAAATCAATTTCCTAATCAATTATCAGGTGGTATGCAACAACGTGTAGGTTTAGCAAGAGCTTTGGCTACAGATAGTGATATAATGTTAATGGATGAAGCTTTTAGTGCATTAGATCCTTTAATTAGAAGTGATATGCAAAAACAATTACTTGATCTTCAATCAGAATTAAAAAAAACAATTGTATTTATTACTCATGATTTAGATGAATCATTAAGGCTTGGAGATCATATTGGAATATTAAATGCTGGTAAATTAGTTCAAGTTGGAACTCCAGTAGAGATCATAATGAACCCAGCAGATGATTATGTAAAAGCTTTTGTTAAAGACGTGAATAGAGCAAAAGTAATTAAGGCTAAAGTTGTTATGAAAAATATAAATGAATCAAATGACATAGACAAAACTAGTTTAATTAAAGTTAACGAAGATCAATTTATAGAAGAATTTTTGCCTCAAATTGTTTGCTCAAATTCAAATTGTGAAGTTGTTGATAAAAGTGGAAATGTTAAAGGTTATATATCTAATAAAGAATTGCAGACGTCATTAACAAAATCATAATTAATGGTTAACCAATCATTAAAAAATAAAAAAATAATAATATCTGCAGGAGCATCTGGAATAGGTTTAGCGACAGCTAAAATTTGTCTTTCAAGGGGAGCATATGTTTACCTTTGTGATATTGACACTAAATCTCTAAATAAACTTAACAAGCATCCGTTAAAAAGTAAAAAACTATTTGCATTCGAATGTGATGCCTCAGATGAAAATCAAGTTTCAGATTTATTTAAAAAAATAAACAAGAAAACAAAAAAAATTGATGCTTTAATAAATAATGTTGGAATTGCAGGACCTACTGGATATATTGAAAAATTAAAATCTAAAGATTGGGAGAGAACTATTCAAGTAGATGTTAATAGTCATTTTTATTTTACTAAAAAAGCTATTCCCCTAATTAAAAAGTCTAAAAATGGATCAATCATAAACATATCATCAACAGCTGGGATACTAGGTTTTCCTTTAAGATCACCTTATGCAGCAAGCAAATGGGCAATCATTGGAGTTACCAAAACTTTAGCAATGGAACTTGGAAAATTTAATATAAGAGTTAATGCAGTATGCCCTGGTTCAATAAAAGGCAAAAGAATGAAAAGAGTAATAAGGGATAAAGCAAAGTTTACAAAAGTTTCTTCTAAAAAAGTTGAAAAAGAATTTATTTCAATGAGTTCTATGAAAAAATGGATCTTAGAGGAAGATATAGGAAAAATGTGTGCTTTTTTAATATCAGATGATTCAAGTAAAGTTTCAGGACAGGTAATTTCTGTAGATGGACATACAGAAAGAAATGATTAGCTCATCTTAATTTTTTTTCATATTTCTTTCTGAGTTTTTGAATTTCTACTAAATATTGATCTCTTATATTTGAAATCTTAGCAACTGATTTTCCTTTTGCTTGATTTCTAGTTCCTGAAATAAGTCTTGAAGATAATTTCTTAGATAACTTTGGAGCTTTTAATTTTGTCCAAGGTAATTTTAAAGCAGGTCCAAATTGTTCAAGCATATGTTTCATTCCTGCTTTTCCACCCGCAAGATGAAAAGTTAAAAATGTACCCATCAAAGACCATCTTAATCCTGGTCCATCTTCAATTGCTCTATCTAATTCTTCTGTGGTTGCATAGCCTTCATTTATAATATGAAGCCCTTCCCTCCATAAAGCCTCTTGCAATCTGTCAGATAAATATCCAGGTAATTCATTTTTAACCATGATCGGATTCATAGAAATTGATTTGTAAAATTTTCTAGCTAAATTTAAATTTTTACGTGTAGTTCTTTTACCTGGAACAATTTCAACAGCAGGTAATAAATAGACAGGATTAAATGGATGTCCAATTATCCCTCTCTCCGGATTTTTACATTTTGAATAAATTCTTGTAGGTAATAAACCTGATGAACTTGAAGAAATTATTGAATTTGATTTTGCATATTTTCCAATGGTACTCATCAATTTAGTTTTTAAAGAATAATTTTCCGTTGCACATTCTTGAATAAAATCTGCCTCTTTTAGTGTTTGTTCTATAGAGGTAAAAAAGTGAAAATTTTTTAAATTTAATTTTTTTTTGTTAAAAAGGTTTTTTACAAATGGCCAAGTTCTTTTGATTTCTAATATTAAATTTTTTTTTAAATTAATATCTTTATCGAACGCATAAACAATTTTATTATGAGCTAAACAACGTATAACCCATCCTGCTCCAATTACTCCAGTTCCAATTATCGCAACTTTTTTAATTGATGACATTACTTGTGTTTAACAAGTTTTAATTTTTCTCTAGTTTCAGATGGGGTCATTGGAGTATAGCCAAGTTCATCTATAATTCTTACAGCTTTTTCTACTAGTTGAGCATTAGTAGCTAATTTACCTTTGGATAAATATAAATTATCCTCTAATCCAACTCTTGGGTTTCCTCCCATTAAAACAGTTTGAGCAACGAATGGCATTTCGTTTTTCGAAATTGCAAACCCTGACCAAATACCTTCTTTTGGCATAATATCTTTCATAGCTTGCATAGCTAATGTTGTGGCAGGTGCTCCCCATGGAATTCCTAAACACATTTGAAACATTGGCGGATCACTTAACAAGCCCTCTTTATATAACTGTGCGCCAAACCACATATTTCCTAAATCAAAAGCTTCTATTTCAGGCTTAACTTTTATCTCTTTTAATTTCTTTGCTGCTTTTCTTAAATCATTTGGGGTATTAACGGTAATAACTGAGCTATCACCAAAATTTAAAGTACCCGCGTCTAAAGTACAAATTTCTGGGAGAAATTGTTCTGCATTTGCAATTCTTTCCATGACATTTGCCATATCGGTCATAGGGCCAAATTCTAAAGGGTTTTTACCTTGTCCAATATCAAGGTCACCTCCCATACCTGTTGTTAAGTTTAATATTACATCTGTGTCACTTGATCTAATTCTATCAATCACCTCTTTATATAATTCTAATCTTCTACTTGGAGTTCCATCTTCTTCCCTAACATGAATATGAGCAATAGCAGCTCCAGCTTTTGCAGCTTCTATTGATGCTGTAGCAATTTGTTCAGGTGTTTTAGGTAAATCTGGATGTTTGCTAGCAGTGTCACCTGATCCTGTTACTGCACATGATATAAAAACCTTATTGCTCATAATTTGTAATTTAAATATAGTTTAATTTAGTAAAAATGGAAATAACAGAATTACAAAGAGATCTAGCAGCCACTTTTAGATGGACGGCAAGACTAAACATGCACGAAGGTGTTGCTAATCATTTTAGCGCTTGTGTTCCCGGTTCAACAACTGATTTCTATGTAAATAAAGCTGGTATCCATTTTAGCCAAATAAAAGCTAGTGATTTGATTTTGGTTACCAAAGAAAACATTAATGACATAAAAAATGAACCTGATTTAATTGACCCTACTGCAATAAGTATTCATGGAGCTATTCACCAAAAAGTTCCACATGCAAAATGTATTTTTCATTGTCATTCAAAATATGCAACAGCTTTATCTACTTTAAAAGATCCAATTATGAAACCTATAGATCAAAATACGATGATATTTTATAATAGAGTTTCAGTTTTTAATGAATTTGGAGGATTAGGATTTGAAGATGAGGCTATAAAGATGGCTAATGCTTTAGGAAATAAACAACATATGTTACTTGCTAATCATGGAATTATTACAACAGGAGAGACCGTTGCCGAGGGTTTTAATTATTTATATTATTTTGAAAAAGCAGCAGAAACCTACCTTACTGCTTTATCAACTAATAAAGAATTAAATATTGTAAGTGATGAAGTTGCGGAAAAAACAGCTCAAGAGACAGCAAATTACCCTATTGATTTAGCTAAGTTACATCTTGAGCAAATAAGATTAATTTTAGATAAAGAAGAACCGGAGTATAAAAATTAAATGTCAGTGCATATAGCTAATCAAGTAATTAAAAAAGAATGGACCGATTATAATAACCATATGAATATGGCTTATTATGTATTGGTTTTTGACCGATTATGGGAAATAATTTTAGAAAAATTTAAAATGGGTGAACAGTCTGCAAAAACAACTAAAATGAGTACAATGGTTGTGGAGACCCATACCACATATAATAATGAGGTCAAAGAAGGTGATGAAGTAGAGGTTAATCTTACATTTTTTGATCATGACAAAAAAAGATTACATTTTAAAATGGAAATGATTGAAAAATCATCACAAAAGCTATCTGCTACACTTGAAATGCTGTCTTTATACATAGATTTAAATAGAAGAAAAGTTGCAGAGTTTGAAAATGAAAAAGTAAAATTAATGGATGATTTTATAAATCTAAATAAATCAAATTTTAAAGATAATGATTTGGTAATTATTGGAAAGTTAAAAAAATAATGGAAATTAAACTGTTATCAGGAGCTTTAGGTGCAGAAATAAAAGGAATAGACTTAACTGATGTTTCTGATGAAAATTTTAAAAAAATTAATGATTTACTTTTAGAACATAAAGTAATTTTTTTTAGAGACCAACCAATTACTAAAGAACAACAAATAGCACTTGCTGAAAAATTTGGACCTTTAGAAACTCACGCTTACGTCAAAGGATTAGAAAATTACCCAGAAATTGTAAGAATTATCAAAGGTAAAGAAGAAAAAAACCAATGGGGCGAAAATTGGCACAGCGATGTAAGCTATAATGCTAAACCAACCAAAGCTGTAATATTAAAGTCATTAAAAATTCCTCCAGTTGGCGGAGATACTTGTTTTTCTAACATGGAATTAGCATGGGAAACTTTAAATCCTAAATTACAAGAAAAAATTAAGGATAAAAAAGCAATTCACAGCTCACTTGGTGCTGAATTTTTTATAGATAACTACAAATATATGGAGGGAAATGAGAAAAGAAATTATGACTCATACTCAAACGAGCATCCGATTGTCAGAACTCATCCTGAAACAGGTAAGAAAATTTTATTCGTTAACTGGACTTATACAAAACAGATTATTGGTATAGACAAAAAAGAAAGTGATCAAATATTAAAAGAAATATTTGAACATCAAGCAAGGTTAGATCTTACCTGTAGATTTAGTTGGACAGAAAATGCTATCGCTATATGGGACAACAGAAGTGTTATACATTATGCCATAGCTGACTTTTTTCCAGGTAGAGGATTAGGTTACGAAAGAATAATGGATCGTATTGCTATTGAAGGGGATCATCCGCAATAATAAATGAAAATAATTTATAAAATCATTTCAAATTTTATAAATAACAAATCATTATACATTGGTGAAAATATAACTATGTCAGAACACATGATTCAATCGGCAATGCTTGCTGAGAAAGCTAAATGTAATGACGATTTAATTTGTGCTTGTTTGCTTCACGACTATGGGCATTTTCTTTTAGAGGATCCTGATGAACTAGTTATCAGTAAGCTAGATGGAGAGCATGAAAATATTGGGTATCAATACCTAAAAAAATTTTTTGGACAAAAGATAGTTGAACCAATTAAATTTCATGTTTTAGCAAAACGTTATCTGGCTAGGGACAAAAAATATTTTGATTTTTTATCAGATGCGTCAAAAATAAGCCTCAAATTACAAGGAGGAGTTTTAAACGATAAAGAGAGTAAAGAATTTGAAAATAAATCTTACTTTAAGCCATCAATTCTTGTTCGAAAATTTGATGAAGCTGCTAAAAGAACTGATATGAAAATGAAATCTATTCATGACTATGAAAAGTTGTTAAGTTCCAAACTTATATGAATTTCGATTATTTAATTATTGGCGCAGGAAGTGCAGGATGTGTGCTTGCAAATCGATTAACTGAAAATGGAAAAAACAATGTAGCAATATTTGAAGCAGGAAAACCAAGTGATATTTGGAAAGTTAACATGCCACTTGCAATTTTATATACAATGCATGATCCAAAATATAATTACAAATATTATTCAGAACCAGAACCTCATCTTAATAACAGAAGATTATTTTGTCCAAGGGGAAAAATGATTGGAGGATGTTCTGCTCATAATGGAATGGTATTTGTGAGAGGAAATCCAAATGATTATCAAAGATGGGCATCTTTTGGATTAGATGATTGGTCTTATGAAAAAGTTCTTCCCTATTTCAAAAAAATTGAAACATGGTCTGAAGGAGAAAATGAGTTTAGAGGAGGGAATGGAATATTGCCAGTAAACCAATCTAAAAATAAAAATCCTTTATTTAAAGCATTTGTAGACTCAGCTGGCGAGGCTGGTTACAAAATAAACAATGACATGAATGGTAAAGAACAAGAAGGTTTTGGAATGTACGATGTTACTATTCATAAGGGAGAAAGAGCAAGTGTATCTAAGTATTATTTAAATCCTGCTAAAAAAAGAAAAAACCTAAAAGTATTTACAGAAGCTTTTGTTGAGAGAATTATTTTTGATGGAAAAAAAGCAATTGGAATTGAAGTAAAAATAAAAAATAAAATCGAAAAGATTTATGCCAAGAAAGAAGTAATTTTAAGTGGAGGTGCAATTAATTCACCACAATTACTTATGCTTTCTGGAATTGGTCCAAGCCAACACTTAAAAGATAAAGGAATTGATATTGTTCATAACTTAGAGGGTGTTGGAAAAAACTTACAAGATCATTTAGAAACTTATGTTCAGCAAGAATGCAAAACTAAAGATACTTTATACTCATACATTAATAAGTTAAATATGGTTAGAATTGGAATTCAATGGTTTTTGAGTAGAAGTGGTCCATGCTCTACCTCTTTTTTAGAAGCTGGCGGTTTTTGTAAATCGTCTCCAGAAAGGGAATATCCAAATATTCAATTTCATTTTTTTCCTGCTTTTGTAATTGACCACGGATTAGTTGATCCAGATAGGCATGGTTACCAGTTGCATGCTAGTCCAAACCATCCAAAAAGCAGAGGTCATATAACTTTAAACAGCTCAAACCCTTATGATTATCCAAAAATTCAATTTAATTATCTAGAACATGAGGATGATTTAAAACAAACAATAGAATGTATTCATGTAGCTAGAAATATTTTAGGACAAGACTCTTTAAAACCTTTTGCTGGAAAAGAGATTGGGCCAGGTGAGCATGCTCAAACAAATGAAATTTTTGAAGAATATATTCGTTCAAAGGCTGAAACTGCTTATCACCCGTCTTGTACCCTAAAAATGGGATTAGATAATATGGCAGTAGTTGATCAAAAACTTAAGGTTCATGGTGTAGAAAATTTAAGAGTAGTTGATGCTTCTGTAATGCCTGAGATTACAAGTGGAAACCTAAATGCTCCAACATTAATGATTGCTGAAAGAGCTTCCGAATTTATTTTAAATTAAAATTACTTGTTACGATAAACTGAAATTAAACAAATAATTTCAAACATTATAGAAGCTGCAACCATTGCTGTAATTTGATTTGGACTATCTTTTGTTGGCATTAAACAAGCAACATCTCCACCTATTACATTTTTTCCTTTTAAACATTGAATAAGTTTTCGTGCTTCATCCATATTAAATCCTTTATATGCAGGTTCTATATTCGCTACCCCAGGTGCAACTGTTGGATCTAAACAATCTAAATCAAATGTAACATAAATAGGATTGTCTCCTAGTCTATCTAAAATCTTTTTCACACATTTTTCATGACCCCACTCCCTGTATTCATCCATTGTAATTACTTGATAACCAATATCGTAACTTGCTTGTAACCAATCTAATGTTCTTGGATTTCCTCTTATTCCTATCTGAGTACTCGTGTGTGGGTCAACATTTCCTTGTTTAACTAAATAAGATGCCCAATGTGCTGCTGATTTTTTCGCACCTAGAAAATGATCTAATTTCTCAAAGCAATCAGTGTGCGCATCAAAATGAAGAAATGTGATTTTTTTTCCTTTGGTTAATTTTGAATTTTTTTTTGCTAAACTTTGAACAATTCCTCCAGTTACTGAGTGATCTCCACCAATTGAAACAACTGGTTTTTCAGCTTGCTCTATATGATCATAAAAAGCTGAAATTCTTTCTATACATTTTTCATTATCATTAGCTTCTGGAAACGGAACGTCTCCCAGGTCGTGTATTTTATTATCTTTCCATGGATCAATTTTGTAATCAAAGTGAGAACGTCTAAGCATTGCAGAAATATTTCTAACTGCTCTTGGACCTAAATGCTGATCTCTTTCAGTGGTTCCATTTCCTGTGCTATGAGGAACGCCAACTAACGCAATGTCACAATTCTTAGGATCTGGATCATTTTTACATCTAAATAAAGTTGGAATACCCCACCAATAAAGGGTTTCCATCATTATTTTATCCTCTTCAGAAATCATGGATTAAATATGACATAAATTTAATAAATTTAAAAACATATTCTTTTTTGATATATACCGATAATGAGCACTCCAAACAATAATCCTAAAGGAATAGTTTACATATTAATAGCCATGATGGTTTTTTCTGTTCAGGATGGAATTATGAAACATATTTATAATTTTGTTTCACTTTATGAAGTTTACTTAATTAGAACAGTGGTAAGTTTTATTCTTATCTTAGCATTTTTAATAATTACAAAAAAACCAATAGTATTTAAAAGCCAATATCCTCTTTTAACTTTTACTCGTGTAATACTTTTTTTCTTTGGTTTTAGTTCTTTTTATGTTTCTTTGACCGTGTTACCACTTGGTACTGCTACAGCTTTATTTTTTGTTACTCCATTTTTAATTACAATATTTGCTCATTTTTTTTTAAAAGAAGAAATAGGATTAAGAAGATGGTCTGCTGTGGTTGTGGGATTTATTGGGGTTTATGTGACATTAAATCCTGATTTCAGTAATTTTAACTATTTAAGTCTATTACCTATTTTATGTGCATTTTGTTATTCCTTATCAATGATAATTATTAAAAAAACATCTGATAAGGATAGCGTTTATACCCAAACGTTTACATTTTATATTGGTGCAATTATTCTAAGTATAATTTTCTATTTTGTTATTGGTGACGGTCAATACAACACTTCAAATCATCCAGCTTCTCAATTTATATTTAGAGAATGGTTTATTGATTTTAATTCCAATATCCTATTAATGACTGCAACTGGTGTTACAGCTACTATTGCTTTCTTTTTTTTGTTTACAGCTTATAGTATTGCCTCTCCATCAGTGGTTTCACCTTTTGAATATTCAATATTATTTTGGTCGCCGCTTGTAGGATGGTTATATTTTGATGAAATACCTTCATTAAATACAGCGATTGGAATTTTAATAATAGTATCGAGTGGTATTTATATTTTTATTCGTGAAAAAGCACAAAACCAATCTATAGCTACAGAAAAACCTCTTAGATAAATGACAAAAGATAATAATTCTAAAGGTATTATTTTAATAATCATTGCAATGTCATTATTTGCGATGCAAGACTCTTTAATTAAATATATTTTTGAAAAAGCTTCGCTTTATGAAATTTTTTTTGGAAGATATTTCGTTGCAGCTATTTTGCTTTTTAGTTACATAAAATTTAGAAAACAAAAAGTTTCACTAAAAACTTACTATCCTGTTTTAACAATTATTAGAGTTGTTCTTCACTTTTTGGCATTTTCAGCTTTCTTTATTTCTCTCACTTACATGCCCTTAGCAACTGCAAATGCCCTATTCTTCTCTTGTCCTTTTTTTGTATCTATTTTTGCTAAATTTTTTTTGAAAGAATTTATTGGGATAAGAAGATGGTCAGCAATTGTATTTGGTTTCATAGGAGTTTTTATTGTACTTGACCCAAACTTTTCTGACTTTGAATACAAAAGTTTGCTGCCTGTAGTATGTGCATTTTTTTATGCTGCATCCATGACCATAACAAAATACACCTCCGATAAAGATGATGTGAATACTCAACTATTTTATTTTTATTTAATAGCCTTAATTTTATGTGTTCTTATTTATTGGTTTATGGGAAATGGACAATTGAATAACCCAGACTTTGATCCAACTACACAGTTTATTTTTAGAGAGTGGTTTTCAAACATTGAATATACTTGGAAATTTATCTTATTTTTTGGTTTTGTCGCTTCGATTGCATTTCTCTGTATATTTTCAGCTTACATAGTAGCTTCACCTTCTGTAGTTTCTCTGTTTGAATATTCACTAATTATAATGTCTATGATACCTGGGTATTTTTTATTTAATGAAATTCCATCAGGTAGAACTTTTTTTGGAGTTGCGTGTATTATAGCAGCAGGAATTTATATTTACTTTAGAGAAAAAGCCAGAGATCAATATATTGCAACAGAAACACCAGTAAGAAGATGAGTAAAACATATATACCAACCATCAATATATCTTCACTAATAAAAAATAATTTTGAAACTCATAGAGCGTTTAAAACAATTAAAGAAATTGAAAAAGCTTGCGTTGATATTGGCTTTTTTCAAGTTATAGGTCATGGAATTAATTTAAAAGTAATTAAAAAAACATGTGGGGTTGGTAATAACTTTTTTAATTTACCAGAAAGGAAAAAAAGGAAATTGTCACCAAAAAAATGGAATAAAAAAAATAAAAATCTATACAGAGGATATTTTCCTAATGATGTAAATGGAAAAGAAGGTTTGGATATAGGTGATTTAAAGGTAACTAAAAAATATTCCTCAAATCTAAACAATCAATACATAGAGTATCTTAATCTAGAGACATGTCTAAATAAAACCTCAATAAGTATTTTAAATAAATATTTTGATAACATTTATAAATTGAGTGAGACATTGTTTAAAAGTGTAATAAAACTTAATAAAAAAAATCCTGATATTTCCGTTAAAGCTTTTTCAAGATTAAAAACATTAAGCACATTAAGATTCAATTATTACCCTAACCAAACAAAACCAGTGGAAATATCAAAACAAGATGGGGTTGCTCTTGGATGTGAAACACATGTTGATAGTGGAATATTTACAGTTCTCTATCAAGATAGAAAAGGTGGATTACAGGTACAAAATAGAAAAAACAAAAAATGGTATGATGTACCATTCAACAAAAATGCTCTAGTAGTAAATACGGGAAGAGCATTAGAATTTCTTAGCAAAGGTAAATTTAAAGCAACTAATCACAGAGTTTTGTGGAATAAAAGTAAAAGACTGTCTGTTCCCTTTTTCTTTGAACCTTCCTATGATTTCAAAATGAACCAATCATTTCTAAATGGAAGGAAATTCAAAAATAATGGTCAAATTTATGAGAAATTTCTTAACAAATCTTTAAAGAAATTTATTGAATATCAGCGTTAGTAATTATAAAGTTTATGTATAAAGCGATACATAACTCGTCGTTAAATTCATAGATTTACGAAAGTGGGATCGGTCGTCTTTAAATTAATTTTTAAAGGAGGCTTTATGAAATTTGGATATTTCTGCAATACTACAAACTGGACACACAAACCTTATCATCAATTATTAGATGAGACTAAAGAGATCACAGAATACTGTGATCAAAATAAATGGAATTCAATTTGGTTTACAGAACATCACTTTAATCATGAAGGAATGGAGTCTTGTACTAATCCATTGATGATGGGTGCAGATGCAGCTGCTAGAACGAAAAATATTAGAATAGGTCAGGCAGCAAACGTTATTACTTTCCATAATCCAATAAGATTAGCAGAAGATATTGCAACATTAGACCAACTTTCAAAAGGGAGAGTTGAGGTTGGTGTAGCAAGAGGAATCTATGGTAGAGAAGCAATAAATTTAAACAAAGAGGCTGATTTAAAAGATCAGGCTAAAAATTTCAGATTATTTGCTGAGACTTTAGAAGTATTAAAAAAAGCATGGAGTGAAAAATTTTTCAGTCACCAAGGGGAATTTTATACTTATCCATCTCCAAATTATGTTTGGCAGCATGATATGAGTCCTCCTAGCGAAGAATTTATGAATATGGAAGACAGTACTATGAAAAAAATTAGTGTTGTTCCGCAGCCTTATCAACAGCCACATCCTCCAATTCATCAAGTCGTTGATGGAATAAGATCAATTGAGTGGGCTGCTGAAAATAATATTAACGTTATCATGTGGATACCAACAGTTAAAGCTTTGAAACCAAAATTTGAAGCTTATAAAAATAAAAGATCAGAGGTAACAAAGAAAAATATACCTCTTGGCGAAGGTGTTTCGCTTGTGAGAGATATGTTTGTTGCAGATACGATGGAGGAAGCAAAAGAGAAGGCTGGTGAACATATGGTAAATTATATGAGATGGGTTTGCCACTGGAGAGGCTTAGGAAATCATATGGATCCAGGTGAAGAATTACCAGAGACAAAAGGTAAATTAGATTTATTAAATTATGAATTTTTACATAAAAGAAACATGTTATTTGGAACACCAGAATATGTGATTGATAAAATTCATGAATTAAAATCTGAATTGAATTTACAAAATTTACAAGTTTGGTCTAATTTTCCAGGTGTGAAGCATAAAGATTGTATGAAAAGTATAAAACTTTTCACAGAAAAAGTTATGCCTCACTTCCAAGATGATTTTGATACTGAAGTTAAAAAAGTTTCGTGAATAAAAAACGAAAAAGAATTAGCGGCGGACAAGCTGCTGTTCAATCATTAAAAAAAGAAAGAGTAAAACATGTTTTTGGACTTATTGGTTCAGCAACAATGGAAATGTTTGATGCTCTTTATCATGAAAAAAATATTAAATTTATTGGTGTCAGAGATGAGAGAACAGGTACTCATATGGCTGATGGGTACGCAAGAGCCTCAAACAAACCTGGTGTAATTATTGCAGGACAAAATGGACCTGGTGCTACAAATTTAGTTACAGGCATTGCTCAAGCAAAAGCAGCTTTTTCACCAGTAGTTGCGCTTGCAGGTTCCTATTCAACTAAAGATAAAATGGAAGATGCATTTCAAGGTTTAGATCAACAGTCTTTGTTTTCACCGATTACAAAAAAAACTTGGACTATAAAAAATTCAAAAATAATTCCAAAAATTATGAGTGATGCTTTTAATTTAGCAATGAAACCGAGGAGAGGTCCGGTATGCGTAAATTTACCAAGGAATATTTTAGCAGCTTCAAACAATTATAATATCAATACAAAAAAACCATCATTCACAAATGAGAATAAACAAAAAGGAAATAGAGAAAATATTAAAAAGGCAGCTAAATTAATTGGATCTTCAAAATGTACAGTTATTATTGTTGGTGCAGGAATAAAATATAATTCTAAATATAAAGAAGTAATAAAATTAGCTGAACTATGTAACCTACCTATTGTTACAGCAGCAGGTCATGGGGATGCAATTCCATTTGGTCATAAATTAAATGCAGGACAAATGGGACCTAGAGGAAATCCTGTTGCATCGAGATTAGTTAAGAACGCAGATGTAATTTTAGCAATTGGAACACGACTTGGATTTAATTCAACTTTTT